>NZ_JBXAOA010000040.1:0-49711 GCF_058802325.1 Pseudomonas sp. GW822-FHT02E03
AGCTGGCGGGTTTCGCTAAAGAAGCCATCGGCTGGGTGGCCAGCCGAAGACTTTAGAGATGTGTAGATACCTATGCCGCGATGAGGCCAGCACATCCAATATTGATGGTGGCTGACACTCCGTCATCGCGGGCAAGCCCGCTCCCACAGGGATATTGGGTGTTTGAGGGATTGCGTGCGGTCAGGCGACTATGCCGATCACCCCTTCCCCGTGCATCTGCTGCAACAACGCCAATCCGCTGTCGATAAACTCCGGCGATCCAACCATCTCCGCCTCCACCGCCAATCCTTCCAGCTGCGCTCGGCCATTGAGCTGAGGAAACGCTTCGATCCTCTGCAACAACCGCCACGCCAAAGGGCTCAGTTCGGAAAACCGTACACCCCAGTCCTCGCCCCGACGAACCAACAGCAACGTCGGCTGAGCCGGCGGCGAGTCCGGCCGGTAATCCGGCCCCACCAACTGCACCGGCCAGCCATACGCCAATGGCCAGGCCAGCGGCGAAACCTGCAACGGTCGATCCAGCAGCAACCCGGCATCGCTGGCCGGCAATGGCTCGGCGTCGGATTGTTGCAGCGCCATCTCGACCCACTCGTAATGCGCCAGCTCAACCATGAACGGCGGCCACGGTCCATCGCTCAGCGCCAGCGGCTCAGAGGCCAGAAACTCGACAAACTCCTGGGCGATCTCGCCGAATTTTGGCGTTTGAGCGCGATAGTCCCTCAGGAAGATCCGCACCAATGCACGCCAATGATCATCGCCGAGCATCTTCACCAGCACCGGAAAAGTCCCGCTGAGCAACGACGATAGATTCGAAAACACCAGGTCGCGATAAACCTGCACCCGTGCCACGTCCATCTCCGCGGGCGGCGCACAGTGGTCGGGGTCGCGCAGGTAGCGGGTCAATGTCTCTTGGTGCTGATACAGCGTCGGTTTATCCACGGTTCACCCCTCACCTTGCAAGTGGCGAATGGTCTGTAATTCGCTCACCAATTCAGAGAACACCGGAAAGTTGAAATCCCGTTCCAGCAGCGTCGGTTGCACACCGAACCGCGCATACGCCTCGGCCAGCAGCGACCAGACCACCGGTTTGACCGAGGCGCCATGGGTGTCGATCTTCAGCGTGTCGGACTCATCGAAATGCCCCGCCACATGCATGGCGACCACCCTCCCCGCGTCGATGCCGGCCAGAAATGCCTGCGGATCGAAGCCGTGATTGATCGAGTTGACGTAGACATTGTTGACGTCCAGCAGCAGGTCGCAATCGGCTTCGCGCAGCACTGCGTTGGTGAACGTCAGTTCGTCCATGTCCTGTTGTGGCGCGGCGTAGTAGGAGACGTTTTCCACCGCCAGGCGCCGACCGAGGATGTCCTGTGACTGGCGAATTCGGGCGGCGACGTGGTGCACCGCTTCTTCGGTAAACGGCAACGGCAGCAGATCGTAAAGATGCCCGTCATCGCTGCAGTAGCTCAGGTGTTCGCTGTACAACGGCACCTTGTGGTGATCGAGGAAAACCCGCACTTGCTGCAGAAACCCGACGTCCAGCGGTGCCGGCCCGCCCAACGACAAGGACAAGCCGTGACAGGACAACGGATAGCGCTCGGCCAAGGCGCGAAACGCCGCGCCATGAGCGCCGCCGATGCCAATCCAGTTTTCCGGGGCGACTTCCAGAAAGTCGAAAGCGCCCACCGGGGCCGCTTGAAGGTCCTTCATCAAACCGCGGCGCAAGCCTAGCCCGACGCTCGTCTTCGCTGATGTGAGGGGAGTCTGCATGGTGTCGATCTCATCCTGGGATCCGGTCTCCAGCGCCTGAAAGCTCAGTGCCGGCCGGCAGGCCCAGTCAAGCGCCGCAGTGTGTCGGGTGTGTGTTCACCAACGCCGCTCTTCTCAGGCCACTGTATCGGACAGGCAGTCAGATACAGTGGGATACACGAACTAGACTTATTGATTACCCCCGCAGGGGGCCAGGACGCCGTTATCGTCCTGTTCATTCCCACGATCACCGCCCAAAGGTGCATGCCTCGACAAACAATGCCTCTGGACCCTGATCCTGCTGAAGGAGCACACATGATGGACGAGGCCAGACTCAATGATTTCATGGGCAAACTGGTGAACGACATGGGTGGCGCGGCGATGCTCGCCAACGTCATCCTCGGCGAAGAGCTCGGCCTGTACCGGGCCATGGCCGACAGTCAGCCAGTCACCCCCGAAGCACTCGCCGAAAAGACTGGCTGCAATACCCGCCTGCTGCGCGAATGGCTCAGCGCCCACGCCGCTTCCGGTTACATGGAACACCGCGACGGCCAGTTCCGCCTGCCCGAAGAGCAAGCCCTGGCGCTGGCGATCGAAGATTCACCGGTCTATGTGGCCGGCGGTATCGGCGTGGTTGCATCGTTTTTCCATGACAAGGACAAACTGGTCAATGCCATGCGCGGTAACGGCGCCCTGCCTTGGGGCGATCACCATCCGTGCATGTTCAGCGGCACCGAACGATTCTTCCGCCCAGGGTACAAGGCGCATCTGGTCAGCGAATGGCTACCGGCCCTTGATGGAGTGGTCGCCAAACTGGAGGCCGGCGCCAAGGTAGCGGATATCGGCTGCGGCCACGGCGCCTCGACCGTGATCATGGCCCAGGCGTTTCCGAATTCACGGTTCGTCGGTTTCGATTACCACGCGCCTTCGGTCACCGTCGCCACCCAGCGCGCCGAAGAAGGTGGCGTGTCCGGTCGGGCGCGGTTCTTCCAGGGCACCGCCAAAAGCTATCCGGGCGACGACTATGACTTGGTCTGCTACTTCGACTGTTTGCACGATATGGGTGACCCGGTCGGCGCCGCAAAACATGCCTATGAATCGCTCAAACCCGAAGGCTCGGTGCTGCTGGTAGAGCCTTTCGCCAACGACACGCTCGATGCCAACACCACTCCGGTGGGACGACTGTTCTACGCCGCCTCGACCTTTATCTGCACACCCAACTCACTGTCCCAGGAAGTCGGCCTCGGGCTCGGCGCCCAAGCGGGTGAGGCACGGTTGCGCAAGGTCTTCACCGAAGCGGGGTTCACGCAGTTCCGGCGAGCCACGGAAACGCCATTCAACCTGATACTGGAGGCGCGTAAATAAGGACAGGCTGGTTTGCCCGGATGCAACTGACAAAACCGGACCCTGTGGGAGCGGGCTTGCTCGCGAAGGCGTAGTGCCAGGCGACATCGATGTTGACTGTGCTGGCCCCTTCGCGAGCAAGCCCGCTCCCACAGGTGATTGTGTTCAGTGCATGGAGAGGCGCTCGCCAAGGTTTTCAGCCTTGAGAATATCGAACAACGCCTGCGCCGCCGCCGACAGTTCATGCCCCGTCGTCAGCACCCCGATCGCCCGTTCCACCACCGGGTCGCGCAGGGTAATGCAACGGGCGCCCAGCTCGCGCATCTGCCCGGCGCACAAGGCCGGCACCGCACTGACGCCCAATCCGCTGGCCACCATCCGCCCGACCGTTGCCAACTGATGGCTTTCAAATTCCACCGGCAACTTCATGCCCCTCGCCTGCAAGTGCTCTTCGAGCATCACCCGCACCGTCGATGGTCGCTGCAAGGTAATGAACGGCTCCTTGAGCAACGTCTGCCAATCGATGTCGGCCAGCTCCGCCAGCGGTGAATCGAGAGGCACCACCGCCACAAACCGGTCGATGTACAACGGGGTAAATTCCAGTGACGAGCTCTGGGTCGGTTCAAACGCCACACCTAATTCCACCTGACGGTCGCGAACCATTTCCAGCACCTGCTCGTTGATCACGTCATTCACTGTGACATTGACCTTGGGATAACGCGCGCGAAAGGTCTTGAGGATCGGCGGCAGCAGATTGCCGGCAAACGACGGCATCGCCGCCAGGGTCACGCGACCGCGCTGGAGGGTGAAGCGTTGGCGCAGTTCATCCTCGGCGTTGTCCCAATCCGCGATCAACCGACGGGCCAGTGGCAGCAGCGATTCGCCTTCGGCGGTCAGTGCGACGTTACGGGTATTGCGCGTGAACAAGCGCCCGCCCAAGCCCTCCTCCAGCGCCTTGATGGTCAGGCTCAACGCCGACTGGGACAGGTGCAGCCGCTCGCACGCCACGGCAAAACTCAAACTCTGGGCCACGGCCAGGAATGCGCGAATCTGTTTAACGGTCATGACCAAGGTCTCCAACGGTAAGCACATCCAATGCAGGAGCTGCCGAAGGCTGCGATCTTTTGATCTTCAGCGCCTTCAAGGGCGCCGAAAATCAAAAGATCGCAGCCTGCGGCAGCTCCTACCTATTAGTGAGTTTTATCTATCAATCAACCTTAAAAATCAACTTAACAAATAAATCATCCGGCGAGACACTCCCTCCCCATCCGGCTAGCCAGCCGCCCACAAAGAATAAAAGAGGTGCATATGGCAGGGTTCGACAAGCGCGTGTATTCCTACGAGGAAGCGATGGCAGGTCTTGAAGACGGCATGACCGTGATCTCCGGCGGCTTCGGCCTGTGCGGGATTCCGGAAAACCTCATCGCCGAGATCCAGCACCGCGGCACGCGTGATCTCACCGTGGTCTCCAACAACTGCGGCGTCGACGGTTTCGGCCTCGGTGTGCTGCTGGTAGACCGGCAGATCCGCAAGGTAGTGGCCTCCTACGTCGGCGAAAACGCGCTGTTCGAGAAGCAACTGCTGAGCGGCGAAATCGAAGTCGTCCTGACCCCTCAAGGCACCCTCGCCGAGAAAATGCGCGCAGGCGGTGCCGGCATCCCGGCGTTCTTCACCGCCACTGGCGTCGGCACTCCGGTGGCCGACGGCAAGGAAGTCCGCGAATTCAAGGGCCGCCAGTACCTGATGGAAGAGTCCATCACCGGTGACTTCGCCATCGTCAAAGGCTGGAAAGCCGACCATTTCGGTAACGTGGTCTATCGCCACACCGCCCAGAACTTCAACCCGCTGGCCGCCACCGCCGGCAAGATCACTGTGGTCGAAGTCGAAGAAATCGTCGAACCCGGCGAGCTGGACCCGTCGCAGATCCACACCCCTGGCATCTACGTCGACCGGGTCATTTGCGGCACGTTCGAGAAGCGCATCGAACAGCGCACCGTGCGTAAGTGATCCCCTGCCCCCGGACCGAATGAAGGAATAACAACAATGGCACTTTCCCGCGAACAAATGGCTCAACGCGTCGCCCGCGAAATGCAGGACGGCTACTACGTGAACCTCGGCATCGGCATCCCGACCCTGGTCGCCAACTACATCCCTGAAGGCATGGAAGTCATGCTGCAATCGGAAAACGGCCTGCTCGGCATGGGCGCCTTTCCAACCGACGCCGAAGTCGACGCCGACATGATCAACGCCGGCAAGCAGACCGTGACCGCGCGCATCGGCGCGTCGATTTTCTCGTCCGCCGAATCGTTCGCGATGATCCGCGGCGGCCACATCGACCTGACCGTGCTGGGCGCGTTTGAAGTGGACGTCGAAGGCAACATCGCCTCCTGGATGATCCCCGGCAAACTGGTCAAGGGCATGGGCGGCGCGATGGACCTGGTGGCCGGCGCGGACAACATCATCGTCACCATGACCCACGCCTCCAAGGACGGCGAGTCGAAACTGCTGTCGCGTTGCAGCCTGCCGCTGACCGGCGCCGGTTGCATCAAGCGCGTGCTCACCGACCTGGCCTACCTGGAAATCAAGAACGGTGCGTTCATTCTCAAAGAGCGCGCGCCGGGCGTCAGCGTCGAAGAAATCGTGGCCAAGACCGCTGGTAAACTGATCGTGCCTGATCATGTCCCGGAAATGCAGTTCGCTGCCCAGTGAGGAATTTTTCCATGCAAGAAGTCGTGATTGTTGCCGCCACTCGCACTGCCATCGGCAGCTTCCAGGGTTCGCTGGCGAATGTGTCCGCGGTTGATCTCGGTGCTGCGGTGATCCGCCAGTTGCTGGCGCAAACCGGTCTGGACCCGGCGCAAGTCGATGAAG
Organism: Pseudomonas sp. GW822-FHT02E03; assembly: GCF_058802325.1. NCBI lineage: Bacteria > Pseudomonadati > Pseudomonadota > Gammaproteobacteria > Pseudomonadales > Pseudomonadaceae > Pseudomonas > Pseudomonas sp. GW822-FHT02E03. The sequence goes on from NZ_JBXAOA010000040.1 coordinate 5,965, forward strand.
TGATCATGGGCCAGGTATTGACTGCCGGTGCCGGCCAGAACCCTGCGCGTCAGGCCGCGATCAAGGCCGGCCTGCCCTTCGCCGTGCCGGCCATGACCCTGAACAAAGTCTGCGGCTCGGGCCTGAAAGCGCTGCATCTGGCGGCTCAGGCGATTCGCTGCGGCGATGCCGAAGTGATCATCGCCGGCGGCCAGGAAAACATGAGCCTGTCCAATTACGTCATGCCGGGCGCCCGCACCGGTTTGCGCATGGGTCACGCACAGATCGTCGACACGATGATCAGCGACGGTTTGTGGGATGCGTTCAACGATTACCACATGGGCATCACCGCCGAGAATCTGGCCGAGAAATACAGCCTGACCCGTGAGCAGCAGGACGCCTTCGCTGCCGCCTCGCAGCAGAAAGCCGTGGCCGCCATCGAGGCCGGGCGGTTTGCCGATGAAATCACACCGATCCTGATCCCGCAGCGCAAGGGCGATCCGCTGTCCTTCGCCACCGATGAACAACCTCGGGCCGGCACCACCGCCGACTCCCTGGGCAAACTGAAAGCGGCCTTCAAGAAGGACGGCTCGGTGACTGCCGGCAACGCTTCTTCGCTGAACGACGGCGCCGCGGCGGTGATTCTGATGAGTGCGGAAAAAGCCAAGGCCCTCGGGCTGCCAGTGCTGGCGAAAATCGCCGCTTATGCCAACGCGGGCGTCGACCCGGCGATCATGGGCATCGGCCCGGTGTCGGCCACTCGCCGTTGCCTGGACAAGACGGGTTGGTCCATCGGTCAACTGGACCTGATCGAAGCCAACGAAGCCTTCGCCGCGCAATCTCTGGCCGTGGCCAAGGACCTGGAATGGGACCTGAACAAGGTCAACGTCAACGGCGGCGCCATTGCCTTGGGCCACCCGATCGGTGCGTCAGGTTGCCGGGTGCTGGTGACCTTGCTGCATGAAATGATCAAGCAGGACGCCAAAAAAGGCCTCGCCACCCTGTGCATCGGTGGTGGTCAGGGCGTGGCATTGGCGATCGAACGGGCATAAAGCGTTCAACAGACTGCACGGGGGCCCACGAAGAACCGCCGCAGCCTGGCAAAACACCCGGTGCGATTCACATCGCACCGGGTCCTCCGCATCACTGAAACTTGTGAAACCTTGTAGGGGGATAGGCGTTGTGTCAGGCGAATTTCACCAGATTCAACGCAGGCAACGGTCCGCCCGGAAACTGCACCAGCCGCGCCCCGACACTCAGTTCGCCCAGATCGATTCCAAAGAACCCCAACCGCTCGATCAACGCAGCCACCTGGGCCTTGGCCTCGGCATCGTCACCAGAGAGAAAAAGCACCCTCCGACCGCCCTCCGCTTTCGGATCGCTCTCAAGCAGATGCGCCTGCAGGTGATTGAACGCTTTCACCACCCGCGCACCGGGCACCCATTCAGCAAACACTTCGCTGGACGGACGTCCCTGCAAATCCACCGCTTTGAACGATGGCGCCTCAATCGAATTGTTCGCATCGATCACAATCCGTCCGCCGAAATCTGGCAGCCCGGCCAGTGCCGTCGGTAACTTCGACCAATTCACCGCCACCAAAACAATCGACTGTGCAGCCGCTTCTTCACGAGTGCCGGCCCGCGCTGTCGGCCCGAGTTCTTCTACCAGCGCGGCCAGGGTTTGCGGGCCGCGGCTGTTGGCGATAACGACTTCGATACCCTGACGGGACAGTGCTTTGGCGAAGGCTGTGCCGATGGCGCCGGCGCCGATGATTCCGATTGTGCTCATGGTGTTTACTCCGTGGTGGGTTGATGGAGTGAATACTGCACTTGCCATTACGACTTGATTAGACGGTAATAACTTGAATTATCTTCAAGCATTACTATCAGGTGTCTGAGATGGAAACCCTCGCCAACCTTGAATCTTTCGTGCGCAGCGCCGAAACCGGCAGCTTCTCCGCCGCCGCGCGGCTGCTCGCACTGACACCCGCCGCTGTCAGCCGCAACGTGGCGATGCTCGAACGCAACATCGGAGTGCGGCTATTCCAGCGTTCGACCCGCAAGTTGTCACTGACTGAAGCCGGGGAGCGTTTTCTGGCGAGTATCAGCGGCAATCTGCAAGGGCTGCAGGCGGCGATCAGTGCGGTGTCCAGTGATCGCGGGGAGCCGGCGGGCGCGCTCAAAGTCAGTCTGGCGCCGACTTTTGGCATCGGCCATGTATTGCCATTGTTGCCGGAATTTCTGGCGCGCTATCCGCTGATTCGCCCTGAGTGGCACTTCGAAAACCGCCAGGTGGACCTGATCGCCGAAGGCTATGACGCGGCCATCGGTGGTGGTTTCGAATTGACGCTTGGGGTCGTCTCGCGGACGTTGGCAGCGGCGCATGTGGTGGCAGTGGCCTCACCGGCCTACATGGCCGGACGCACATCGCCCGACAGCCCGGCGGACCTGGCGCGATACAACGGGATTGTGATGCGCGGCGTGCGCACTGGGCGGCTGCGTCATTGGGTCATGCAGGATGGCACGGGCAATGAAGCAAGCGCCGAGCTGAGTGAAAACATCGTGCTCAATGACCCGGCCGCCATGCGCGAAGCGGCCCTGCTCGGCCTCGGTGTGACGCTGCTGGTGTTGCCGGATGTCGCCGCTCATATTGAGCGTGGCGAACTGGTGCGCTTGCTACCGGACTGGCATGCCGACGCGGGGCCGATTTCGCTGTATTACCCGAGCCGCACGTTGATGCCGGCCAAGACCCGGGTGTTTATCGATTATCTGGTCGAGGCGTTTGGGCGGGGGTGAAAATCAAAAGATCGCAGCCTTCGGCAGCTCCTACATAGGAATGCATACCCTAATGCAGGAGCTGCCGAAGGCTGCGATCCTTTAACGATTCACACCATAAGTTGCAGGATCAACCAGCTATTGGTTCCACTCTTCGCTCCTCCACAATGCTAACGTGGCCGGCTCACACCGAATGGAGACGCGTGCGTGCTGATGCTCAAACTGCTGGTAATTCCGGGGTTTCTCTTGCTGATCTCCCTGGCCGGTAAACGCTGGGGCCCAAGCGTGGCCGGTTGGCTGTCGGGGTTGCCGGTGGTGGTGGGGCCAATTCTGTTTTTTCTCGCCATCGAGCAAGGCGTGATGTTCGCCGCTCAGGCCGCGACGGCAGCGTTATCGGCAATGTTCGCCATGATTGCCTTCTGCGTGACCTACGCCCAGGTTGCACAACGCTTGAGCTGGCCGTGGGCGCTGACGATTTCGCTGTTGGTCTGGGCCTTGGCGGCTATTGTGCTGTCGCTGATTCCGCCGTCTCTGGTGTTCTCGGTAATCGCGGCCGCCACCGCATTACTGGCCGCTCCGTACCTGTTTCCCTCGGTGCAACCTATCGTTTCAGGCCCGACGCCGAAGTCCGACAAACTGCTGCTGCGCATGATGGCCGGCGCCCTGCTCACATTGGCTGTGACGTTGCTGGCCAGCACCGTCGGCGAACGCTGGAGCGGGTTGCTCGCGGTATTCCCGGTGCTAGGCAGTGTGATGGCGGTGTTTTCCCAGCAGACTCGTGGGCCTGCTTTTACTGCGGTGTTGCTCAGGGCGACGGCGACGGGGATGTATTCGTTTGCGGCGTTTTGTCTGGTGTTGGCGCTTGCGCTGCCGCAGTTTGGGTGGCAGGGGTTTGTTTTGGGCGTGGGAGTATCGATGGGAATGTTGTTGATCACGAAACGCTTGCTTTTGCGATCTGGAAACAATGCACCAGGAACACGAAAGCTGCGCAAGATGAATGGATAGCCTTGGCTTTTCAGCGGTTAGACATCACGCCGGCAAAAACCGCAGGCATTACGGCATGATGCGTCCCGTCCTTTCCCCATGAAGAGGCCGTTTTTCTTGAACGATTGCGAGGGTGGCACAGAGTTCGGTGACTCAGGCATGATGCGAACTTCAGCCAACGGAGAGGCGTAATGAGCAGCAACGATAGCCCATCGGTTTCACTGGCCCTGCGTTCGTATACGGGTCAGGTCGAGCTGCATGATCACGACTTCCATCAAGTCGTGCTACCGCAGTCCGGCGCCATGGACATCGAGGTTGACGGCCAGGGCGGCAAAGTCGACTGGAGCCAGGGAGTGGTGATTCCCGCCGGTGCGCGTCATGCGTTTCTGGCGCAGAAGGCTAATACCTTTTTGGTGCTCGACGTGCCAGCGGCGCCTTTCGGCGAGCAGCAGAATATCGATCTGTCGAGCAGACTGCTGGTCGACAAACTCTTCTTCCCGGTGCGCCCGGAAATCCGCCATTTGCTCGATTACGCCGCCCGCAGCGCGCCGATGCTGATCAGCTCGCCTCAGGTGGCCGAATCCTGGAGCACGTTGCTGTTGTCCTCTCTGACGCTGCCCTCCAGAAACATCCCCGATCACAGCCAGTTCACGCTCGCCCGGGCCCTGGCCTGTATCGAAAGCAACCTGGACAGCGCGCTCACCGCCACGGACATCGCGCGGGTGGCCGGAACCAGCGAACGGCGCCTCTACGTGTTGTTCGATCAGCACTTGAAGACCACACCTTTCGCGCACATTGCGAGCTTGCGCCTGAACAGAGCCATCGAGCTGCTTTGCGAGACCGCGCTGTCGATCACCGAAATCGCTCATCGGGTCGGCTATGCCGATCAGAGTGCCCTCACCCATGCGCTGAAAAAGCACCGTGACCTCACCCCGGCCGCCGTCCGCAGAAGTTCACGCTTGGAGTGAATCCGGCAGGCCTGAACAAATCTTCAGCAGTTTCCGTCAATACCCTCCCCACCAGACCTTTCTATCATCGCCTCACTGACATGAAGAATCAGACGAGGCACAGATGAGCGAAGCGACGCAGACAACCAAAACACTTGGGTCCGCCAAGACCGCGACATCCGCCACTGCCGTCGGTGTGATCGCAGTGTTTCTATGGTCCTGCCTGGCGTTATTGACCACCCTTACTGAAGGCATTCCCCCCTTTCAGTTGCTGACCCTGAGCTTCGGCGTCGCGTTTGTGGCGAGTCTGTGCATTCTCGGGCGACGCGGTGTGGCAGGGTTTCGCAGCTGGAACCAGCCCTGGTCGGTCTGGGCGGTCGGTTTTCTCGGGATCTTCGCCTACCACGCGCTGTATTTTTTCGCCCTCAAAGCCGCTCCAGCCGCCGAGGCCAGCCTGATCGCCTACTTGTGGCCGCTGCTGATTGTGCTGCTCTCGGCCTTCACCGCCGGTGAACAGCTACGCAAACGCCAACTGCTCGGTGCGCTGCTGGGGCTGGCCGGGACCGCATTCATCATGCAGCAGCGTGCTTCGGCGGAAGTCGCCGACATGCCGGTGGCCGGCTACCTGGCCGCGTTCGCCTGCGCGTTGGTCTGGTCGTCCTACTCGGTCATCAACCGGCGCTTCAACGAAGTGCCAAGCAGCATCATCGGCGGCATCTGCGGCCTGGTCGCGGTGGCAGGTCTGGTCTGTCATCTGGCGTTTGAGACCTCGGTCACCCCCGACTCCGGCCAATGGGCGGCCATCGTCGGCCTCGGCCTGGGGCCAGTGGGGCTGGCGTTTTTTGCCTGGGATCACGCGACCAAGCACGGCAGCCTGTCGATGCTCGGCGCACTGTCGTACCTCGCGCCACTGATCTCGACCCTGCTGTTGGTGGCCATCGGGCAAAGCCATGCCAGCCCGTTCCTGATTATTCCCGCCCTGCTGATTATCGTCGGCGCCGTTATCGCAACCTCGCGAACAGGTCAGCCCAAAGCCTGACATCAATGTGGTAAAGGAGCTGTGGAGATGGACCTGATTGCCTCTGAAGGAACAGTAAGGATTGAACGCGACCTGCCACGTTTTAGCGTGGCCCCCAATCGACCTGCACTCCAGCACCTGGGGCTGCCTTCACTGAAATCGAGCCGCAGCGGCATTCGCCGTCGTGCCAACGGCGAAGCCCCGCGAGTGCTGCTATTCGTGCCACCCTACACACGGTTGATCGAACCGGTGCCGCTGGGCAGCGCGTTTGCCGATATCGGCATCGACACGTTCGAAGTCATGAAGCGCGCGGGTACGCCCATCGGCCTGTTGCGCATCGCCACGGTGGCCAGGCGTGCCGGTTACGACGTGCAAATTGTCGATGCGCCGTTCGCCGGCTGGTCTCAGGAACAGACACTGGTGGCAGTCGATCAGGGCCACTTGATCCGCTATGGCCTCACCGACGTGCAGATGCGCAAGATCATCGAAGACGCCCAGCCGGACATCGTCGGCATCCAGTGCAACTACACCGTGCAGTGGGGCAACGCACGGGCGCTGGCCGATCTGGTGAAATCCATCGACCCCGACTTGCTGCTGGTCACCGGTGGCGCGCATTCGAGCGGCGACTGGCAGAACGTCTTGCTCGACTCGCCCTTCGATTTCACGCTGATCAACGAAGCCGATCGTGCCTTCACCCTGTTGCTCGACGCCCTCACCCATGACGCCGGCAATGTTGACGCGGTACCGGGTATTGCCTACCGCAACTACAGCGGCCAGTTGGTTCGCCCGACACGCAAATCCAGCTACTTGAGCATTGTCCCGGCCCGGCAGGATCTGGAAGAGCGTCTGGGCGTGATGCCGCTGCCGGACTTCAGTTTCCTCGATATGAACAACTATCTGCAGCCTTATCACTCCTCCGGGGCCAGGGTGCGCAAGAACGGGGCCTGGGCACAGATCTTTTCCACCATCGGCTGCAACGTCAATTGCAACTTTTGCTACATCCCCAAGATCAACGGCCCCTGGCGGGCACTTGGGCTGGACTGGTTTGACCTGCACCTGGCCGACCTGGTCAAACAGGGCGTGACTGAAGTGCTGATCGAAGACGATCACCTGATGCACGACCCGCTGTACGCCATGGAAGTCGGCAAATTATTGAAGAAACACAACCTGCCCTGGGTCGAGGAAGGTGGTCTGAGCTTGTTCAATCTGGTGCTGTTGCACAAGGGCGAGCAATTTCTGGCCGAACTCGACGAACAGGAACTCAAAAGCCCCCATTACCGCAATGTCATCGCGGCCATTCGCGGCGGGCTAACGGCAAAGGCATTCATCCGGTCAATCGCCGAGAACGGCTGCTACAACATTTATCTGGCAGTGGAGAGTGCCAACGAAGAAAGCCTGGTGAACTCCAACAAGTCACGCTTCAACGCCATCCAGCAGGCAACCTTCGAAATCATTCAGATGTTTACCGAATGCGGGATTCAGGTCACCGGTGGGTTCATGCTCGGTTTCGTCAACCCGCCTGCTTCGGCCGGTGAGCAACCGTTCATTGAAAGCCTGGGGCAGATCAGCAATACCATCGACTACGCCGTCAACCTGATGGGCGCAGGTATGGCTTATGCCAATCCCTTTATCGTCACGCCGATTCCGGGCACTGAAATGTGGGAATACCAGCAGCAATACGTAGTCCGCCACTACGACAACGGCTGGTCTCATGAAAAAGCCACCATGGCCACGGAGAAGTGGAGCGCCGAAGACATCGAAAAAGCCCGCATGGAACTGCTGGTGCGCGCCAACGGTGCCGATCGGGTCAGGGAGATGGTGCGGCGTGGGACGTGGCCGGTGGATGCTTGAGAGAGCGCTTGCCCCCTCGCCACAACCAACTCATTCGCCAGTACTGCGTAACCAGTCAGCACATTCGCGCTGGAGTGCTTCCTGACCTCCATGGGATGATCGCCGTCAAAGCGCGGATCATCCCCTGGAGAGTTTGAATGTCATTGTTGAGTAAAAAAGCCGTTGTTCTGCTGCTGATGGCGGCTACCAGCCTGGGCGCCATGAATGTGCAGGCGGCCAAGGCCACTGCCAGCGACAAAGCGCCGGCCCAGAAGGTCTCGATGCTCGGCGGCAAGTTCACCTTCACCCTGCCCAAGGGTTTCATCGCCAACCCGCTGCCAGCCGGCGATGCGGCCACCGGCACTGCTGGGGCGACGGGTACGATGTACACCAACCAGACCACCAAAACAGTGGTGATCGCCGCTGAAAACACCATCCCCGGCGGCGTCAACGTCAAGGACAACGACGGTGAATTCCTCGACACCACCGTGTCCGCGTTCGCCACCGAGCAACGCAACGCCTTGCCGGATTTCAACAAAACCAGCGAAAAAAGCCTGACCCAGAAAGGCACGGGCCTGGGCCTTCGGCAGATCGACAGCACCGCCACCCAGGGCGGTGGCATGACGCTGGACAGCACGTTGATGGCTGCTTCCGGCACGCGCATGGCCATCGTTCAGATCATTTCCCGCCCCAACGACAAAACCGGCCACGAAACGCTGGTGAAACAAATCGTCAGCGGCAAATAAACCCGACCGATTCAGGGATTGAGGCGCTGCAACCAGGCGCTCAAATCCTGCATCTCGGTGGCGCTGATGCTGTGACCGACACCCGGATAAGCATGAAACTGGGGCTTGAGTGACAGGTGCTGCAACAGACTATCGGCCTCAGTACCGTCGTTGTAGGGCAGGAGTCTGTCGGCGGTGCCATGACCAATGAAAATCGCCAGCTGCTGGCGTTTTTCATCCGGTTTGAGCTCGGCCTTGAGCACCGGCAGGATTCGCCCACTCAACGCCGCGATTCCGCCGACCGCCTCGGGGTGACGCAACGCGACCTCGTAGGACATCATCGCGCCCTGGCTGAAACCCACCAGGAATACCTTGTCCGCTTCGGTGTGATATTTCTTCGCCGCTTGTGCGACAAAATCCCTCAACACCTGGCCGCTGGCCTTCAGGTCGTCCGTCTCACCGTCATAGGCGCCCTCGCCCTTCTGGCGAAACCACTGGTAACTGCCCTCTTCCATCGTCATTGGCGCCCGCACCGACAGGTAGTTGTACTGCGGCGGCAATTGATCCTTGATGTCGAACAGGTCCTGCTCGTTACTGCCGTAACCGTGCAGGAAAATCACCAGAGGCTGGTTGCGGGATTCAACGTGGGCCTGCTCCAGATACTTGAGCGGCAGATCGGTGTGCAGCGGGGTTTGAGCGTGGACGGCGGTGGACGCCAGGAGTGTGAGCAGAGCGAGTAACTTCAACATAAGCCTTCCTTCACAGCGCGCAGGATTCGGGGCAAAGCCTAACACTGTGAAGCATGCTGGGGCATTTCAGGTGTTGCTGAAGCCGCCATCGCGAGCAGGCTCGCTCCTAAGAGCATAAAAAAGTGGCCACCGCATCAACAGTGGCCACTTTTTTCTACGGCGTATTAATGGCCGTAAACGTCAAAGTTGAAGTACTTGTCCTGCACTTGCTTGTACTTGCCGTTGGCGCGGATTTCGGTGATGGCGGTGTTGAATTTGTCCGCCAGCTCTTTATCACCCTTGCGCACGGCGATGCCGGCACCGCCGCCGAAGTACTTGGCGTCTTCATAGGTCGGGCCTACGAAGGCGAAGCCTTTACCGGCGTCGGTTTTCAGGAAACCGTCGTCCAGGTTGACCGAGTCGGCCAGCATCGCGTCGAGGCGACCGGCGACCATGTCCAGGTTGGCTTCCTGCTGGGAACCGTAACGCACCAGGTTGATGCCGGCCGGTACCAGCACTTCCGTGGCGAAACGGTCGTGGGTGCTGGCGCGCAACACACCGACTTTCTTGCCTTTGAGCTCGGTCAGCGGATCCTTGACGTCGGTGCCTTCCTTCATCACGAAGCGCGCCGGGGTGTGGTAGTACTTGATGGTGAAATCGACGTTCTTCTTGCGGTCGTCAGTGATGGTCATGGACGACAGGATCGCGTCGATTTTCTTGACCTTCAGGGCCGGGATCAAACCATCGAACTCTTGTTCGACCCAGGTGCACTTCACTTTCATCTGCTCACACAACGCATCGCCGATGTCCACATCGAAACCGGTGAGTTTGCCGTCCGGGTTTTTCATCGAGAATGGCGGGTAGCCGGCTTCGATACCGAGGCGAATCGGCTTGGCGTCATCGGCCATGGCGGTCAGGGACAACATCGACAGTGCCAGGGCACCGAACATCACTCGCTTCTTCATTTATAACTCCTGTGTGCGGAGACTTTTATTGGCAGCTTTCGATTGGCAACTTTCGGTTAGTGAAGACCGAAGTGGCCGGCAGTCTAGAGCGGCTTCAGGAGGGCAAATTGTGTTTAAGCGACAAATACTTATAGAAAAACAGCCGAGGGATTCAAGGTACTTGAAGCGTGCGCCACGGTGGTGCAAAGGCTGTAGGACAATCCTTTGCTTCAGACAAAACCTACGCGGTTTCGGGTGTGCTCCGACCGAACAGTCGCACTGGCGATGAAGCTTTTTTTGCCGCACATTGACCCCGCCAACCCATCCCCGGAAGAGAAGCGTGATGACCACGTTGAACCTGATCCAGCATCATCCCGCCGAAGGTCCTGGCGCCATTGCCGAATGGGCCCGGGCCCGTGGCATTACGCTGAACGTGTTTCGCGCCGACCTCAGCCAGTTGCCGCCGGTGAGCGCGGCACCCGCGATCCTGTTGGGCGGGCCTTATGAATCCAACGCCGGGCCGACGTGGCTGGAAGCGGAGCGTCAGTGGCTGGCGGGGAGTCTGGCTCAGGACGCGGCGGTGTTTGCGATTTGTCTGGGCGCGCAATTGCTGGCGTTGAGCCTGGGTGGGAATGTGCGGCGCATGGCTCGCACCGAAACTGGCTGGACGACCGTGACCTTTGCGGATGGCCAGACGCTGAAGGTGCTGGAATGGCACGAAGACGCGATCGATCTGCCAGCGGATGCGCAATTGCTGGCCAGCAGTGACGTGTGTGAGCAGCAGATGTACCGCGTCGGGGCGACTCGGGTGGGGTTGCAGTTCCACCCGGAGTGGAATGCTGAATCGGTGGCGACCCTCAATGAGCATTTTGCCGAGGAATCGCCGCTGCCTCGGGAGTCACAGGACAGCGCCGCCTATGCAGCCGTCAATGACTGGTTGCAGGGGACGCTCGACCAATGGTGGGCGGCGCGGACAGCGGTTTGAATCAAGATCAAAAGATCGCAACCTTCGCCAGCTCCTACAGAAGACGTACTGCCGTGATTTCACCGGTGTCCTCGATCAATGTAGGAGCTGGCGAAGCCTGCGATCTTTTCGGCTACATCAACATTCGCAGCCGATCACGGTACTGACCGGCCGTTGCACCACAACACTCAATTCAAACCCCTCATCCAGCCACCCCGTCACCCCGCCGATCATCTCCTTGACTGGGTAACCCAGCGCCGCCAGTTTCACCGCGGCCTTGTTGGCGCCGTTGCAGTGGGGCCCTGCGCAATAAACCACAAACAGCGTGGACTTCGAATAAGCCGCCAGCCCGTCAGCCGTGATCAGTCGCCCCGGAATGTTGATCGCGCCCGGCACATGTCCGCGTTCGAACGCCAACGGTCCGCGCACGTCGACCAGGACAAAATCCACCTCGCCGGCCTGTTGGCTGCCGTAGACGTCGGAACAATCGGTCTCGAAGGTCAGACGGTTGCTGAAATGCATCAGGGCAATGGCAGATGGGGCGGCGGGAATTTCGCGTACCAGGCTGGGCATGGGCTGTACTCCAAAGTCTCGGTGGGTGTGGGAAGACTTTATCTGCCCTACGCTTGTCGCTACAGTGGCGCACAAGACACTCACCGGGAATTTTCCGCCAAATGCAGCCCACCCCTGGATTGGTCGCGATTCTGGCCTATGACGGCCTATGCACTTTCGAATTCGGTATTGCCGTGGAGATCTTCGGCCTGGCGCGACCGGAGTTCGATTTCCCTTGGTATGAGCATCGCATCGTCGCCGTCGACCAAGGGCCGATGCGTGCCATGGGCGGCATTCAGGTGCTGGCCGACGGCGGGATGGAACTGCTGGAAGAGGCGCGGACTATCATCATCCCCGGCTGGCGCGACCGCAGCGCGGCGGTGCCTGAACCCTTGCTCGCCGCCCTGCGCCAGGCCCATGCCCGGGGCGCGCGATTGCTGTCGATCTGTTCCGGGGTATTCGTACTGGCGGCCACCGGTTTGCTTGACGGTCACGGCGCCACGACGCATTGGCGCTACACCGCTGAACTGGCCGAGCGTTTTCCGGACATACAGGTGGACCCGGACGTGCTCTATGTCGATTCGGGCCAGTTGATCACCTCGGCCGGCAGCGCCGCCGGCATTGATGCCTGCCTGCACCTGGTCGCGCGGGATTTCGGCACTCAGGTGGCCAACTCGGTGGCGCGGCGCTTGGTGATGTCGCCGCAACGCACCGGCGGTCAGGCGCAGTTCATTCCGTCACCGGTCAGCCCCACGCCACGCAGCGATCTGTCGCGGGTCATGCAGTGGGCGCGGGAGCGTCTGCACGAACCGCTGGAAGTTCGCGACCTGGCCAGCGAAGCGGCCATGAGTGAGCGCACGTTCCTGCGACGGTTCACCGAAGCCAGCGGCCTGCCGCCCAAGGCCTGGTTGCAACATGAGCGCCTGGCCCGGGCCCGCGAATTGTTGGAGAGCACCCGCCAGAGCACCGAGCAGATTGCCCAGCACTGTGGTTATCGTTCGGTGGAGAGTTTCCGGGTGGCGTTTCGCAGCGTGGTCGGCGTGCCGCCGTCGGTGTATCGGGAGCGGTTTGGGCGTGAGGTAAAGGCGATTTTTTGAGGTGTTTTTGAGGTGTTTTTGAGGGCCTCTTCGCGAGCAAGCCCGCTCCCACATTTGGTCTGCGTCATGCACAAATGTTGTGCTCAATAGAGATTCAGTGTGGGAGCGGACTTGCTCGCGAAGGCGCCAGCCCAACCACCGAAACCCTCAAGGCTTGCGCAACAGATAAGTATCCATAATCCACCCATGCGCCAGCCGCGCCGCCTTACGCACCCGTTCAATCTCATCCGCGACATCCTTGAGCTTGCCGCTGATCAGGATTTCATCCGGCGTCCCCAGGTAAGCCCCCCAGTAAATCTCCGTCTCCTGATCGGCCACCTGATGGTAGGCATCTTGCGCATCCAGCATCACCACCAGGCTATCGGCGTCACTCACCTGCCCCGCCGCCAACCGCCGGCCGGTGGTGATTTCAATCGAACGCCCGATGCGATTCAGCGGCACCTTATGTTGCGCCGCCAACGCCTGCACGCTGGTGATCCCGGGGATGACTTCGAACTCGAACACACACCGGCCTGACGCCAGAATCGCCTGCAGGATCCGGATGGTACTGTCGTACAACGCAGGATCACCCCACACCAGAAAACCGCCGCACTGGTCGTCAGTCATTTCCTCGTTGATCAGCCGCTCGAAGGTCTGCTGCTTGGCGCGGTTCAGATCTTCGACGCTGGCCTTGTAGTCCACATCCCCGCGCTCCCGCTCAGGGCTATGGGCTTCAACGAAGCGGTAGTCGTGATCGGTGATGTAGCGCTCACAGAGCTCGCGGCGCAGGTCGATCAGTTTGTCTTTGCTCTGGCCCTTGTCCATGAGGAAAAACACATCGACGCGGTTCAGTGCCTTCACCGCCTGCATCGTGATGTAGTCGGGGTTGCCGGCGCCGACACCGATGACCAGAAGTTTTTTCATCAATGTGTTCCCTCAGGGTCCGTGCCCATCAAGCGTAGTCGCCAGCGACCGTTGAACCGCAATTCGATGGCCGACAACGGTTCGACGTCGATCTGGTTGAACGCCGCGCCCTGCAGCACCTGCATCAGTGCGGCGCGGATGACAAAAGGATGGGTGATGGCGACGATATGCCCCGGCGTCGCCTCAAGGCTATTCAACCACGCAGCCACCCGCTCACCGAGTTGCGCCACCGATTCTCCACCGTGGGATGCCGAGGTCGGGTCATTGAGCCAGGCCTGGAGCATCTCGGGTTCGGAGGTTTGCAGGTCGTCGATCGACGCGCCTTTCCAGCGTCCGAAATCGCAATCTGCCAGTGCCGCGACAATCTCCACATCGTCGCCAAACAGCTCAGCGGTTTGGCGGGTCCGCAGTTCCGGACCACAGAGCAAACGGGGGGTGCCCTTGAACTGGCGGCAACGCGACCCCTTCGCCGATTGCCAATCCATTTCCAACGGCTCATTTGTAGGAAAACGCGCCAATTTTTGTGCGACGGTTCGAGCGTGGCACATCAGGGTCAAGCGGGTCGCCTGCACGGAAGATCACTCTGTCGATAGGATGGAAAACGGCACGACGCCGCGAACAATCGCGTCATTGTGCCGCAAGAAGCGCGCACTCTGAACGCATTCCTCGACAGCTCCTACAGTCTCCAATTTCCCTCAAAAAATGGCGATATCTCACACATCCATGAGCGATGTCCTACAAACTCAGTCGACATCCGCGTAGCCCCCGGCGCACGGGGTTTCGCCCGATTCCGGGGCTTGGAAAATCCTCGAAAAAATTCGCTAGACATGTAGCACACGTTACACAAATACTGTTTTAGCAATTTATGAAACGAAACCGACACACCCATCCAGCAGGAGCCCGGATGCCCTCTCTCAGAGACCTGATCACCGATCCCGGCCTGGAACTTACGCCGTCGGAACGCAAAGTCATACGTGCCTTGCTGGATCAGTACCCGCGTAACGGGCTGGGCCCGATGTCACGTCTGGCCGAACATGCCGGTGTCAGCGATCCGACCATCGTGCGGCTGGTAAAGAAGCTTGGTTTCAGCGGTTATGCTGACTTTCAGGAAGCCTTGCTCAGCGACATGGATGACCGCTTGCGCTCTCCCAGTACCCTGTTGCAACCCCGCGCCCATCTCAATAAAGATGACCCTTGGGGTCATTATCTGGCGAACAGCCATCGGACATTGGTCGAGACCCAGGCGCTGACCCAACCCGAAGATGTACGAATTCTCATCGAATGGCTGCTCGACACCCGCCATCAGATCCATTGCTTTGGCGGGCGCTTCAGCAGCTTCCTCGCCAACTATTTGCTCAACCATCTGCGCCTGCTGCGGCCCGGCTGTTTTGCCCTGGAAGACAACGCGCAATTGCCGGACCGGCTGTTCGACGTGCAGCGTCAGGACGTGGTGCTGGTGTTCGATTATCGCCGCTACCAGTCCCAGGCTCTGCGGGTCGCCAATGCCGCGAAGAGCCGACATGCGCGGGTCGTGCTGTTCACCGACATCTACGCGTCACCGCTACGAGAAATGGCCGACCTGATCATCAGTGCCCCGGTGGAATCGGCGTCGGCCTTCGACTCGATGGTTCCGGCGCTGGCTCAGGTTGAAGCACTGGTTGCCTGCCTGTCACTGCGCAGCCCCGATCTGGCCGATCGCCTGGAAGGCATCGATGCCCTGCGCAACGACTTCGACACTCATCTGCTGGAGGATAAATAAGGATGTTCACGCTCCCCCACCACTCGCCCCGGGATTTGCCGTTTGCCACCGACCACACCGCGCTGTTGCTGGTGGACATGCAGCGTGCCTGGCTCGAGCCGCAGTTCGACGCGCACCTCAACGGGCCCGATGCCGAATACTTTCTGACCCGCGCCCACATGCAAGTGGTGCCCAATCAACGCCGGTTGCTCAGTGCTTTTCGTAATGCACGACAAAACGTGCTGCACACGCTCATCGAAAGCCTCACCGCCGATGGTCGCGATCGTTCGCTGGACCACAAACTCTCGGACATGCACCTGCCCAAGGGCAGCCCGCAAGCGCGAATCATCGATGACCTGACGCCGATCGAAAATGAAATCGTGCTGCCCAAGACCTCTTCCGGGGTCTTCAATTCCACCAACATCGATTACGTGCTGCGCAATCTTGAAACCCGACACCTGATCATCGCCGGCATCGTCACCGACCAGTGCGTCGACATGGCCGTGCGCGATGCCGCCGACCGCGGTTACCTGGTGACGCTGGTCGAAGATGCCTGTGCCACTTACACCGAACAACGGCATTACGCCTGCCTGAATGCCATCAAGGGCTACTGCTGGATCACCGACACCCGGACCGTACTCGGCCGGTTGCAGGAGATGCAGCCATGAGCGAACGCCTGTCGCCATTACCCATGACCACCATCGTCACCACCGACCTGATCGGCGTGACGCGCGGCCGTTCCTTTCCCACCGACGAACTCGAGGCCTATCGAGTGGCGGGCTGCGGCTGGGTGCCGGCCAACAGCGCCCTGACCCCGCAAGACATCATTGCCTCCAGCAATCCATGGGGCGCTTATGGCGACTTGCGGCTGATCCCCGACTTGAGCAGCCGTGTGACCGTCAACAACGGCCCGGACGCCAATGCCCCGGCGCTGGACTTCATTCACGGCGATATTCGCGAAACCGATGGCCGCCCGTGGGGCGCTTGCCCGCGCACGCTGTTGCGCAACGAGGTGGAGCGTTATCGCAGCGAATTGGGACTGCAGATCAACGCCGCGTTCGAACATGAATTCAACCTCGGCAGCGGCGCGGCTGAGCATCTGGCGTTCTCTCTTGAGGCGCAGCGCCAGGGCGCCGAGTTCGGCGGCTGGTTGCTCAGTGCACTGCGTGCCGGCGGTGTGGAGCCAGAGATGTTCCTGCCGGAATACGGCAAGCACCAATACGAAATCACCTGCCGCCCGGCCCTCGGCGTCGCCGCCGCCGACCGCGCGGTGAACCTGCGAGAGATCACCCGTGAGATCGCCCGGCAAATGGGCCTGGACTTGAGTTTCGCGCCCAAGACCTCCGAGCAGGCGGTGTGCAATGGCGTGCATTTGCACCTGAGCCTGCAGGATCTGACCGGCCACCCGGTGATGTACGACGCCGGCACCAGCAACGGCCTGTCGACCCTCGGCCAGCATTGGGCCGCCGGCGTTCTGCATTATTTGCCGGCGCTCTGCGCCTTTACCGCGCCGACACCGGTTTCCTATGAACGCTTGCAGCCTCATCACTGGAGCGCTTCCTACGCCTGCCTTGGCCAACGCAACCGCGAAGCGGCGCTGCGGATTTGCCCGACCGTGAGCCTGGGCGGCAAAGCCGTGGCGGCGCAGTACAACCTGGAATTTCGCGCCATGGACGCCACCGCCTCGCCGCATCTGGCCATGGCCGCGTTGCTGATCGCCGGGCGCCTGGGCATCGAGCAGCGCCTGGCCCTGAACGCGATCACTGATGAAGTCCCCGACTCGCTGAACGAAGAGCAACGCCAGGCGCGCGGCATCGTCGCCCTGCCCGCGTCCCTGTCCCAGGCCCTGAAATGCCTGCGCAACAGCGAGGCGCTGATCGAAGCCCTGCCGAGCGCCTTGCTGGACACCTGGTTCGCCCTTAAAACCGAGGAACTGAGGCTGACGGAACAGCTCTCGCCCGCCGAACTTTGTGAGCACTATGCGCGCCTGTACTGAATCCGCCGAACTGGGCCTCTATACCCAGCCCGCGTATACCCTGAGCCGGGAAGCCTCCCAGCACCCGCTGATTCTGGTCTGTGAACATGCCAGTCGTTTTATCCCGGCCGGGCTGAATGATCTGGGCTTGAGCCACGAGGCCGCTCACGAACACATCGCCTGGGACATCGGCGCCCTGGCGCTGGCCGAGGGATTGTCCCAAACACTGGGCGCCACCCTGTTGGCGGCCAATTATTCACGGCTGTTGGTCGACCTCAACCGCCCACGCCATGCCGCGGACAGCATTCCTTTGCAGAGCGAAATTTATCAGGTGCCGGGTAATCGGGATCTGGACGAGGCCACACGTGAATACCGCCGGCACTGCCTGTTCACGCCGTTTCATGCACGCTTGCAAACCTTGATCGACGCCCGTGTGGCGCAAGGTCGGCCGGTTCGCGTGGTGGGGATTCACAGTTTCACGCCGATATATCACGGTCAGCCACGCGTGCTGGAAGTCGGTGTGTTGTATGGACAGGCCGAGGAGTACGCCCAGCGAGTGATCGACGGGTTGAGTCGGCATCCCTTGAAAGTCGCCGGCAATCAGCCTTACAAAGTCGATCCGCTGGGCGACATGACCGTGCCGGTTCACGGCGATGCGCGAGGGCTTGAGTCGGTGTTGATCGAGGTGCGCAACGATCTGCTGCGCACACCCGAAAACATCGGTCGCTGGACCGACTATCTGGCGCCACTGCTGTAGAGCAATAGCTTCAAACTCGCAGCGTGCAGCTGCTTTCAAGTCAAGGAGAAGGGCTTCATGGAAATAGAAGAATTCGGCTACAAGCAAGAGTTGAAACGTAGCCTGTCGCTGACGGACCTGGTGGTGTACGGGATGATCTTCATGATCCCCATCGCCCCGTTCGGCGTCTATGGTTACGTCAACGCCGAAGCCCCGGGGATGGTGCCGCTGGCCTACATCATCGGCATGGTGGCGATGCTGTTCACCGCCCTCAGTTACGGCAGCATGGCCCGGGCCTTTCCGATTGCGGGCTCCGTGTATTCCTACGCACAACGCGGCCTCAACCCGCATGTCGGGTTTATCGCCGGTTGGCTGATGCTGCTCGATTATTTGCTGATTCCACCGCTGCTCTACGTCTACGCGGCGATGGCGCTGAATCATTTGTACCCGGATATCCCGAAAGTCGGCTTCATCCTGGCCTTTCTGGTCAGCGCCACCTTCGTCAACCTGAGGGGCATTACCTTCACCGCGCGGATGAACATCGTCTTTCTACTGGCGCAACTGGTGGTGCTGGGGATCTTCCTGTTCTACGCCTGGAATGCCCTGCACAGCGGCGGCGGTAATGGTCAACTGACCCTGGCGCCGCTGTACAACCCCGAGACCTTCAACTTCGCCCTGCTGATGCAAGCGGTGTCGATTGCCGTGCTGTCGTTCCTCGGTTTCGATGCGATTTCCACCCTCGCCGAAGAGATCAAGGGTGACCCTGGCCGCAGCGTCGGCAAAGCTGCGCTGATCACATTGCTGGTGATGGGCGTGATCTTCGTCGTGCAGACCTGGATTGCCACGGATCTGGCCGCCGGCCTGGGCTTCAAGAGCGCCGACACTGCGTTCTATGAAATTGCCGAAATCGCCGCCGGCAGCTGGCTGGCAACCTTGACCGCCGTGGCCACCGCCCTGGCTTGGGGCGTAGCCGTCGCGATCACCTCGCAAGCGGCGGTTTCGCGCCTGCTGTTCGGCATGGCCCGGGACGGTAAACTGCCGAAAGTGCTGGCCAAGGTGCATCCGAAACACAACACGCCGTACTTGAGCATCTATCTGGTGGCGGTGCTGTCGCTGGTGATCTGCTACCTGTTCATCAACTCTGTGGACACCCTCACCTCCCTGGTGAACTTCGGCGCCCTGAGCGGCTTCATGTTGCTGCACCTGACCGTCATCAACTATTACTGGCGTCGGCAGAAGTCCGGCCAGGTGATCCGTCACCTGATCTGCCCGGTAATCGGCTTCATCATCGTCGCGGCCATCATGTACAACATGGGCGTCGATGCACAGAAACTCGGCCTGATATGGATTGCCTTGGGGCTGGTCTATCTATTCTTCCTCAACAAACTGGGTGCCAGCACAGCACTGCCCGACCCAAGCAATGGCTGACAAGAAAAAGGGCAGCGTCTGACATGAATTCAGGCGACTGCCGATTTCAAGCGTGGAAACCGACAGTGATAGTCAGGTTCGGTGCAAATCGCCGAACCCTTTGATACAGGAGTACATCCATGCTGGTCTTACGCCCGGTGGAGTTAACCGACCTGCCCCAGTTGCAGCAACTGGCGCGCGACAGTCTGGTGGGGGTCACGTCCTTGCCGGACGACACCGAACGCCTGCGCGAGAAGATTCTCGCCTCCTGCGCTTCGTTCGAGAAAGACGTCCAGGGTCATGGCCCGGAGAACTATTTCTTCGTGCTGGAAAATCTGACGACCCGTCGTCTGGCGGGTTGCTCGGAAATCCTCGCCACCGCAGGATTCAACGAGCCGTTCTACAGTTTGCGCAACCGCCATTTCACCAGCGCCTCACGGGAGCTGAACATTGAGCACGGGGTGCCGGCACTGTCGTTGTGCCACGACCTCAGTGGCCATACGTTGCTGCGCGGTTTCCATATCGACGCGGCACTGGAACGCACGCGGTTTTCCGAATTACTGTCCCGGGCGCGACTGCTGTTCATCGCCGCACACACGGCGCGCTTTGCCGAAGCGGTGATCACCGAAATCGTTGGCTACAGCGACGAACAGGGACAGTCACCCTTTTGGGATGCGCTGGGCAAACATTTTTTCGACCTGCCTTACGTCGAGGCCGAGCGACTTTGCGGTCTGCAGAGCCGGACGTTTCTCGCCGAACTGATGCCGCAATACCCGATTTACGTGCCGATGCTGCCGCCGGCGGCACAGGCCTGTATCGGCCGGATTCATCCTGACGGTCAAGAGGCCTTCGACATTCTTGAACGCGAAGGCTTCGAGACCAACAGCTACATAGACCTGTTCGACGCTGGCCCGACGCTGTACGCACGCACCTCGAACATTCGCTCCATCGCCCAGAGCCAGATCGGCACGGTGCATCCTGACTCAGCCACCGATGCGCGCGGCAGTTCCCTGGTGAGCAACTATCTGGTGAGCAACGATTCGTTGAAGGACTACCGCGCAATTGTTGCCGAGCTGGACTACCACGCCGGGCAACCCGTGGCCTTGAGCGCCGAGATGTGCGCAGCCCTGAATGTGACCGACGCCAGCGCTATCCGGTTGATCGCCCTGTGAGCCGCCACCGGCCCCGAGCCCAACGACAGCGCCCGTACATGCGCGAAGAAGGAGCTGCATCATGATTATCCGCCCGGTTCAAGTCACCGACCTGCCCGCCTTGCTTGATCTGGTGCAACGGGCCGGCCCCGGGTTCACCACCCTGCCGGCCAGTGAAGAGCGCCTGACCCACCGTGTACGCTGGGCCCAGCGCACCTTTGCCGAACAGGTCGAGCGTGCGGACGCCGATTACCTGTTCGTGCTTGAGGACGACGATCAACAAGTGGTCGGCGTCAGTGCCCTGGTGGGGGCTGTTGGCCTGCGGGAGCCCTGGTACAACTACCGGGTGGGGCTCACGGTCAGCTCCTCGCCGGACCTGGGTATTGCGCGCCAGCTCCCTACGTTATTCCTGAACAACGAAATGACCGGCCAATCGGAAATCTGTTCGCTGTTTCTGCGACACGATCAACGTCATGGCAATAATGGTCGACTGCTGTCGCTGGGGCGCCTGCTGTTCGTTGCCGAGTTCCCCCATCTGTTCGGCGACAAGCTTATCGCCGAACTGCGCGGCAGTGCCGACGAACAAGGCTGCTCACCGTTCTGGGACAGCCTGGGTCGGCACTTTTTCAAGATGGATTTCAGCCATGCCGATCACTTGTCGGGGCTTGGCAGCAAAGCATTCATCGCCGAACTGATGCCGCGCCAGCCGCTCTACACCTGCCTGCTCACCGAACAGGCGCAGGCGGTGATCGGCAAGCCACACCCGAACACCGAACCTGCACTGAAGATCCTCACCGCCGAGGGGTTTTCCCATAAGGGGTACATCGACATCTTCGACGCCGGCCCGGTAATCGAAGCCCCAGTGTCGAAAATCCGCACGGTGCGTGACAGTCAACGCTTGGAGCTGGCCATCGGCACGCTCGACGACCAGGCGCCAATATGGCTGATCCACAACCGCCGCCTGGAAAACTGCCGCATCACCACTGCCCAGGCGCGGCTGGTCGGCAACAGCCTGATCGTCGACCGACTCACTGCCAAACGCCTGCAACTGCAACCCGGCAACTCGGTGCGTGCCGTGCCGCTGCGCAACCGACAGCAGCAGGCGGTGGCGGCGTGATCGTGTAGCCGCTGGCGAAGCCTGCGTTCGGCTGCGTAGCAGTCGTAAACTTTCCAACTCAGTCTTTGAGACTGATCGCCGACTCGATCTGGGCGAGCGCTTCGCACTCGAACGCAGCCTTCGGCAGCTGCTACAAGGTATCGCGGCGAGGCCAGGATCGTGTCAATCCGGATGATATGCACTCTGCAGGAGCTGCCGCAGGCTGCGATCTTTTGATCTTGCATCCCCTGGCCGGCAAATTCGTCATCATTCTTTACCCTTCCCCGTGATAGCCTTTTGTTCCTTCGGCGTTGACACTTTTGCTCAAGCCCTTCCATTCCTTTGTATTGGTGGAACTCATATGCCCAGGCTGTCTCATCAAGATTTGCGCCGTAATTTCCGCCAACTGTTCGCTTCCAACGCCTGCTATCACACCGCGTCGGTCTTCGACCCCATGTCGGCACGCATTGCCGCTGATCTGGGTTTTGAAGTGGGGATCCTCGGTGGTTCGGTCGCGTCGTTGCAGGTGCTGGGCGCCCCCGACTTTGCCTTGATCACCCTGAGCGAGTTCGCCGAGCAGGCCACCCGCATCGGCCGCGTGGCCCAATTGCCGGTGATCGCCGACGCCGACCACGGCTATGGCAATGCGCTCAACGTCATGCGCACCATCGTCGAACTCGAACGCGCCGGCGTGGCCGCGCTGACCATTGAAGACACCCTGTTGCCGGCGCAATTCGGCCGCAAGTCCACTGACCTGATCACGGTTGCCGAAGGTGTCGGCAAGATTCGCGCGGCGCTCGAAGCCCGGGTCGACTCGGAAATGGCGATCATTGCGCGGACCAATGCCGGGATCCTGCCGGTTCAGGAGATCATCAGCCGCACCAAGCAATACCAACAGGCCGGGGCGGACGGGATTTGCATGGTGGGCGTGCGGGACTTCGACCACCTCGAACAAATCGCCGAGCACCTGAGCGTACCGCTGATGCTAGTCACCTATGGCAACCCGTTGCTGCGCGACGACAATCGCCTGGCCGAACTGGGTGTGCGCGTCACCATCGACGGGCATGGTGCGTACTTCGCGGCGATCAAGGCCACTTACGACAGCCTGCGCGAACAGCGGCAGATCTTCACCCAGGCATCGGACTTGAGCGCGACTGAACTGACGCATACGTACACGCAGCCTGAGGAATACATCGTTTGGGCGAAGGAATATATGAGCGTCAAGGAGTGAGGGTTCAGCTGAAATGATGGTGTGACATCTGGCCCCTTCGCGAGCAAGCCCGCTCCCACACTGGATTTTCTGTGGACACATTATTTGTGCACGCCCGCAATCAAATGTGGGAGCGGGCTTGCTCGCGAAGGCGGCATATCAGTCGACATCATCATTGACTGACACACCGCCTTCGCCAACTCCCCCCTCACAACAGAACCTGCCCCACATCAAGGAATGATCTGGCCGATTACTTCTTGGTCAATTCCATAATCATCCGCGACAGCAGATAAATCCTCGGCGCCACGCTCTCGACCTCGGCGTATTCCTCTGGCGTATGAATATTCCCGCCGACAATCCCGAACCCATCCAGCGTCGGCGTACCCACCCCGGCCGAGAGGCTGGCATCCGCCGCCCCGCCGCTACCTTCTTCCGTCAGCTTGCGGCCAATTTCGCCGTAAATCCCCTGGGCCATGGCCATCAAGCGATCCGACTCCGCCGTTTGCGGCATCGGTGGCAAGCCGCGTTTAAGGGTAGTGGTGACTTCAGTCTCGGGAATCAGCTTGTCCTTGGAGACTCGTGCCAGGTCTTTTTCGATCCGATCGAACTCTTCCGGCACCGCTGCCCGCACGTCAGCCTTGGCGGTGGCCTGATCCGGAATCACGTTGGTGCGATCGCCAGCATTGAGCACGGTAAAGTTGATGGTGGTTTTCTTCTGCGCATCCCCCAGTTTGCCGAGTTGCAGGATCTGGTGCGCCGCTTCCATGGCCGCGTTACGCCCCAGTTCCGGCGCAACGCCAGCGTGAGAGGCCTTGCCCTTGACCTCGACCACGGCGGTGGCGCTGCCTTTGCGCCATACCACCAAACCATCCGCCGGGCGGCCCGGTTCGAGGTTGAGTGTTACGTCGTGGGCCTTGGCGGTTTTCTTGATCAGATTGGTGGCGACGTCCGAGCCGGTTTCTTCGCTGGCGTCGAGCAGGAAGGTGATCTGCGCATAATCCTTGAAATCCAGGTTTTTCAGGACCTTCAGTGCATAGATCCCGGCGACGATGCCGCCCTTGTCGTCCATCACGCCCGGCCCGTAGGCGCGGCCGTCCTTGATGTGGAACGGGCGCGCGGCGGCGGAGCCTTCCTTGAACACGGTGTCCATGTGCGCCATCAGCAGGATTTTCGCCGTGCCGGTGCCTTTGAGCGTGGCCAGCACATGGTTGCTCTTGTCCGGAGTGTTGGGCACGAGTTCGATAGTGGCACCGAGTTTCTTCAACTCTTCGATGGCGATGTCGCTCACCTGGGTCAGGCCCGGCTCGTAACCGGAGCCGGAGTCAATGTTCACCAACCGTTCCAGCAGTTTCAGGGCTTCACCTTTGTACTGTTCGGCATCGGCGAGGACTTGTTTATGGGGTTCGGCGAAGGCTGTAGGGGTGAAGGCGCCAAGGGCGAGGGTCAGGCCAAGGCTGGTGGCCAGGAGGGAGCGAGAGCGTTTGAACGTCATGAATCGATCCTTGTTTCGTGTCGGAGTGTTGAGACACTACCTGACTGAGCCACAACGCTCTACACCGAATGCGACACACACAAACCTGAGTGACCACACATGCCTGTGGGAGCGGGCTTGCTCGCGAAAGCGGTGTATCAGGCAACGATGATGCCGACTGACACGCCGTCTTCGCGAGCAAGCCCGCTCCCACAAGGGATTTGGGGTGTTCGGTCAGACCGAATCGAACAACGCCTTATGCGGCTTGCCATCACTGTGGCAAATGACGCGGTTGCGGCCGGTGCTCTTGGCTTCGTAGAGCGCCTGGTCGGCGTCGTTGAGCCATAGGGTCGCGTCGTCGTGGGCCGGGTTGAAGGCTGCCAGGCCGATGCTCAAACTGACCTTCAGCGCCGGGTTTTGCTCATACCCCAATGTGGCGAAACGATCACGCAGCGCATCCATCGCCACGGCCGCGCGGTCCAGCGGCAGGTCCGGCAGCAGCACACAGAATTCGTCGCCGCCATAACGCCCGGCGACATCCGCTGCGCGCAGGTTCTGCTTTAGCATCTTGCTCAGCTGACGCAGGACGATGTCCCCGGCGACATGGCCGTAGGTATCGTTGATGGTTTTGAAATGGTCGATGTCGATCAGCGCAATCGCCCCGCCCTGCTGCTGGCGTTGGCAACGCTGAAACTCGATTTCCAGCTGATCTTTCCAGGCACCGTGATTCAGCAGGCCAGTCAGGCTGTCGGTGCGGCTCAGGGCCAGCAGTTCGCGCTTGTGCCGGCCGAGGGTGTCGGCCTGACGGAAGCAGATCCAGCCCAGGGACAGCGGATAAATCGACAGCAAAGGCAGGCAGGCGTACAGCTGAAACGGACTGGTTAGCGGGACAAAAGCCGGCATGAACACCAGCAGCCCGAGGCCTATCCCAAGCACCTGCGCGACGGCGCCCACCAAGAGAAAACGCACACCGCCGATGGCCACGTTGTGCATCGCCATCATCGAAAGGGTCGCCGCGCTGGGCAGCGGATTGAACTGCATGGCGGCCACCCAGAAACCGCCGAGAAACGCGTCCACCAGGATATTGCGGTGTTCGGCACGAAAAGGAACTTCCGCCCGGCGCGCCCATTGATAGGCCACATGCGGCCAGAGCAGCCCGTTGAACAGCATTACCCCCCAGACCCATGGCGCCGGGTCGAGTGGGTACACCCCTGCGCCAACGCACAATAATCCAAGGGCCAGCCCCAGGATTCGCGACCCATAAAGCCTCCTGGCCAGTGAAAGTCCCTTTCCTCCCTTTTTTTCCATAGAGGCCTCTGTACTGCTGAACGGAGCCTGACAACACACGGGTTGAAAGTGTGTTTGAAGTCTATCAGGGCAACGGCAAATAGCCATCACCGGTTGGCGGTCTGAATAGCATCACCTCCCATGAGCTGAATACCCAATGTTTGGTCTATACATGAAGGGAGGGATCGATAACAACGATAAAGAGGAGGCCTTTGTAGCAACTTGCCGAAGCCTGCGTTCGGCTGCGAAGCAGTCGTCAAAACCTGAACTCGCGATGCAACGGGCAAACCGCATCAGCCGGATTCACGACTGCTTCGCAGCCGAACGCAGGCTTCGCCAGCTGCGACAAAGAGTGTGTCGCGGCGCAATTGGATTTCAGTTAACACACATCGATCCGAGCGCTCAAACCCGCCGACCTCACTGCAAAGGAATAGCCTGATGCTTTTGTTGGTTGTCACTATCGCCGTCTTCGTGGCCTGGAGCTGGTTGAGCTATCCGGCCATCGGTTACTGGCTCTATGACTTGAACATGGCGCTGGAGGCCCGGCTGTACCGGTTGCACAAGATCGTCGTGCCAATCCCCGAAATGACCGTTTCGACCTGGCAAGGCGGCCCTTATGAAGCCGCCAGCAGTGTGCTGATGCTGCACGGCTACAGCGCCGACAAGAACATCTGGCTGCGCTTCGCCCGACATTTTGTCGACGACTACCGGGTGATTATTCCTGACCTCGCGGGGCACGGCGAAACCGGCTTCAAGGCCGGTGGGGGCTATGACATTCCAGTCCAGGCCAAACGATTGATCCAGTTGCTCGATATCTGCGGGGTCGAAAAGGTACACGTGATCGGCAACTCCATGGGCGGCTACATCGCGGCGTGGCTGGCGGCCAACTACCCGGAACGCATTATCTCGCTGGCACTGCTCGACCCGGCCGGCGTCACCGCCCCGGAGCCCAGCGACATGGAGCGACACCTGGCCCGCGGCCACAACCCGTTTTTGATTCATTCCCGGGAGGAATTCCAGTATTTCTACGCCATGACCATGGTCTCGCCGCCATGGGTGCCGGGGATCGTGCTGGACGCTGTCGCTCAGCGCTATGAACAGCAGCGCGACGAGCTGGAAGAAATCTTCAGGGACTTCCACGCCAGCCCGCCGATGGAGCCAAAACTGCCCGACATCAAATGCCCGGCGCTGCTGCTGTGGGGGCGCAAGGACCGCTTGATCGACGTCAGCAGCGTACCGGTCTGGAGCAAGGGCATCGCCGATCTGCAAGTGGAAATCTGGGACGGTGTCGGCCATATGCCGATGGTTGAGCAACCCGCCAAGACAGCGCGGCTGTATCGGGAGTTTTTGGGAAGGAAAACCTGATGAGATCCCTTGTGACAAAGGGGGCAAGCCCCTTTGCTCTGGGTGGTGAACGATGAACATTCTTTACGACGAACGCATCGACGGTGCTCTACCGAATGTCGACAAGGCTGCGTTACTCAAGGCCTTGCAGCAGGAGGTGCCGGACCTGGACATTCTCTGGCGCGAAGAAGAACTCAAACCCTACGAATGCGACGGCCTCTCGGCCTATCGCACCACGCCGATGCTGGTCGCCCTGCCCCGGCAGCTGGAACAGGTGCAAGCGCTGCTCAAGCTCTGTCATGCCCGCAACGTGCCGGTGGTGGCGCGCGGGGCCGGCACCGGGTTGTCCGGCGGTGCTCTGCCGTTGGACAAAGGTGTGCTGCTGGTGATGGTGCGGTTCAACAACATTCTGCACATCGACCCTGCTGCCCGCACCGCACGAGTCCAGCCGGGAGTGCGTAACCTGGCGATTTCCCAGGCGGCGGCGCCCTTCGGTTTGTATTACGCGCCGGACCCGTCCTCGCAAATCGCCTGCTCCATCGGCGGCAACGTCGCAGAAAACGCCGGTGGCGTGCATTGCCTCAAATACGGCCTGACCGTACACAACCTGCTGAAACTCGAGGTGCTGACCCTTGAAGGCGAACACCTGACCCTCGGCGCCGACTCGCTGGACGCGCCGGGCTTCGACTTGCTGGCCCTGTTCACCGGCTCCGAAGGCTTGCTGGGGATCATCACCGAAGTCACGGTCAAACTGCTGCCCAAACCCCAAGTCGCCAAAGTCCTGCTGGCGAGTTTCGATTCTGTGGAAAAGGCCGGTCGCACGGTGGCCGAGATCATCGCGGCCGGGATCATCCCCGGTGGCCTGGAGATGATGGACAACCTGGCGATCCGCGCTGCCGAAGACTTCATTCATGCTGGTTACCCGGTGGACGCCGAGGCAATCCTGCTGTGCGAACTGGACGGCGTCGAAGCCGATGTCCATGACGATTGCGAGCGGGTCCGCGAGGTGCTGCAACAGGCCGGTGCCAGCGACGTGCGCCAGGCTCGGGACGAAGCCGAACGTGTGCGGTTCTGGGCCGGACGCAAAAACGCCTTCCCGGCGATCGGCCGTCTCTCGCCGGATTACTACTGCATGGACGGCACCATCCCCCGCCGCGAACTGCCCGGTGTGCTCAAGGGCATCGCCAGCCTGGCGCAAGAATACGGCTTGCGAGTGGCCAATGTTTTCCACGCCGGCGACGGCAATATGCACCCGCTGATCCTGTTCGACGCCAACCAGCCCGGTGAACTGGAGCGGGCCGAAGCCCTCGGCGGCAAGATCCTCGAACTCTGCGTGAAAGTAGGCGGCAGCATCACCGGCGAGCATGGCGTCGGCCGGGAGAAAATCAATCAGATGTGCGCGCAGTTCAACAGTGATGAATTGACCCTGTTTCACGCCGTCAAAGCCGCGTTCGACCCAAAGGGCCTGCTCAACCCCGGCAAGAACATCCCGACCCTGCACCGCTGCGCGGAATTCGGCGCGATGCACATCCACGCCGGGCAACTGCCCTTCCCTGAGTTGGAGCGTTTCTGATGCCGGACTTCGATGCCAGTGGAGCCCTGCTGGAGCAGGTCAAACAGGCGCGGGAGAACGCCACGCCGCTGCGCATTCAGGGCGGTAACACCAAGGCGTTTCTCGGCCGTGAAGTGGCCGGAGAAATACTCGACACCCGCGCCCATCGCGGCATCGTCAGCTACGACCCGACGGAGCTGGTGATCAGCGTTCGCGCCGGCACGCCGCTCAGCGAACTGTTTGCCGCACTGGATGCAAAGGGGCAAATGCTGCCCTGCGAGCCGCCATCGTTCGGCGAAGGCGCCACTGTCGGCGGGATGATCGCGGCGGGGCTGTCTGGACCTCGGCGCCCGTGGTCCGGTTCGGTGCGCGATTTTGTCCTCGGTACGCGGGTGATCAGCGGCCTCGGCACCCACCTGCGCTTCGGCGGCGAAGTGATGAAAAACGTTGCCGGCTACGACCTCTCGCGCCTGATGGTCGGCAGTTATGGCTGCCTCGGGGTGCTGACCGAAGTCTCGCTCAAAGTGCTGCCCAAACCCCGGCAATGCTTGAGCATCAGCCTGGACATCGACTGCGCCCGCGCCTTGGAAAATCTGGCGCAATGGGGCCAGCAACCGCTGCCCATCAGCGCCGCCTGCCACGACGGTCAGCGTCTGTATCTGCGGCTCGAAGGCGGCGAAGGTTCGGTCACGGCCGCCCATCAACGGCTCGGCGGCGAACCATTGGACTCCGATTATTGGGCCGACCTGAACGAACAACGACTAGACTTTTTCAATGAGGGCCTGCCGCTGTGGCGCTTGTCATTGCCCAATAACCTGGGGCCTCTGGACTTGCCCGGTGAGCAACTGATCGACTGGGGCGGCGCACAACGCTGGTTGAAGTCCGGCGCCGACAACATTCAGTCGCGAGCCCTTGAACTCGGCGGCCACGCCACCTGTTTCAGCCACGGCGTCAGCGAAACGCCGTTCCAGCCGCTGGCCCCTGCACTGCTGCGCTATCACCGGCAACTCAAGGCGCAACTGGATCCGCAAGGGCTGTTCAACCCTGGGCGGATGTACGCGGAACTCTAGTATGCAAACCAATCTCAGCGAACAGTCAAAACTACTGCCCCGCGCCGAAGAAGCGGACAAGATTCTGCGCACTTGCGTGCATTGCGGGTTCTGCAACGCCACGTGCCCGACGTATCAACTGCTGGGCGACGAACTGGACGGGCCGCGCGGGCGCATCTACCTGATCAAGCAAGTCCTCGAAGGCGCCCCCGCCACGGCCAAAGCCCAGTTGCACCTGGATCGCTGCTTGACTTGCCGCAACTGCGAAACCACCTGTCCGTCCGGGGTGGATTATCACAACCTGCTGGACATCGGCCGCGCCGTGATCGATCAAGCGGTGCCGCGCCCGGCCAGTCAGCGGCTGTTGCGCCAGGGGTTGCGGGCGCTGGCGCCGAATCCGAATCTGTTCAAGACTTTGCTGCAAATCGGCGCCACATTCAGGCCATTGCTGCCACGGGGCATCGAGGCGAAGCTGCCCCACGACCTCCCCGCCGCAGGCGAGCGCCCTGCCCCTCGGCATGCTCGCCGGGTGCTGATGCTCGAGGGTTGCGTGCAGCCCGGTCTATCGCCGAACACCAATGCCGCGACGGCGCGGGTGCTGGATCGGCTGGGGATCAGCGTAATTCCGGCACCGGAAGCCGGCTGTTGTGGCGCGCTGGACTATCACCTCGACGCCCAAGCCATGGGCCTGGACCGCGCCCGACGCAACATCGACGCCTGGTGGCCGCACCTGGAAAACGGCGCCGAAGCCATCGTGCAAACCGCCAGCGGCTGCGGCGCATTCATCAAGGATTATGGGCATCTGCTGGAGCGCGATCCGGTCTATGCGGCCAAAGCCCAGCGGGTCAGCGAACTGGCCCTGGACCTGGTGCAAGTGCTGGCCGATGAGCCTTTGGAACGGGTCTGCACTGCTACTGACCAGCGGATCGCCTTCCACTGCCCTTGTACCTTGCAGCACGCCCAAAAACTCGGCGGTGCGGTAGAAGCCGTGCTGACGCGGTTGGGCTTCAATCTCACGGCAGTGCCCGACAGTCATTTGTGTTGCGGCTCGGCGGGCACCTATTCGATTACCCAACCCGTACTGGCCCGGCAACTGCGCGACAACAAGCTCAACGCTCTGGAAAGCGGCCACCCTGAAGTCATCGCCACCGCCAACATCGGCTGTCAGAGCCACCTCAACAGCGCCGGACGTACGCCGGTCAGGCACTGGATCGAATTGGTGGACCAAGTGCTGCGATAACCGAACACTCCTGCAATGCAAGAACAGTCCTTGGCAGAATGAAGTTCGTCAGAAACTTCGTTTGTCGGCGCCGCCGAAGGCTGCGATCTTTTCCGGCATCCGTTACGTCACTGCGCCAGGAAACTTTTCATGAGCCATCCGAACTTCATCAGCCCTGACCTGATCCGCCAACGCTTCTCCAAAGCGATGTCCGACATGTACCGCGAAGAAGTGCCGCTGTACGGCGCGCTGATGGAACTGGTGGAACAGACCAACCGCCACGTGCTGGACAGCGACCCGCAAATCGCCCGACAGCTGCACAGCACCGGTGAAATCCAGCGCCTGGACCTGGAACGCCACGGCGCGATCCGGGTCGGCACTGCCGCTGAACTGTCGACCCTCGCCCGCCTGTTTGCGGTGATGGGCATGCAGCCGGTGGGCTATTACGACCTGACCCCCGCCGGCGTTCCGGTGCATTCCACTGCGTTCCGCGCCGTGCATGAGGCAGCATTGCAGGTCAGCCCGTTTCGAGTGTTCACCTCGCTGCTGCGCCTGGAACTGATCGAAGACGCCGAACTGCGAGCCTTTGCCCAGTCGGTGCTGGATACGCGCTCGATCTTCACCCCGGCGGCATTGGCCCTCATTGAACGCGCTGAAACCCAGGGCGGCCTGACCGAATACGAGGCGCAGGACTTCGTCGCACAAGCCCTGGAAACCTTCCGCTGGCACCACAGCGCCACCGTCACCGCCGAGCAATACCAACAACTCAGCGCCCAGCATCGACTGATCGCCGACGTGGTGGCGTTCAAAGGCCCACACATTAACCATCTGACGCCACGCACCCTGGACATCGACATCGTGCAGGCGCAAATGCCCGCCCATGGCATCACCCCCAAAGCGGTGATCGAAGGCCCACCTCGCCGGCAATGCCCGATCCTGCTGCGTCAAACCAGCTTCAAGGCGCTGGACGAGCCCATCACCTTCACCGATCAAGCCCAAACCCGTGGCAGCCACAGCGCCCGTTTCGGTGAAATCGAGCAACGCGGCGCGGCGCTCACCCCCAAAGGCCGGGCGCTTTACGACCGCTTGCTGAACGCTGCCCGGGATGAACTCAAGGATTTCCCCAACGAAGCCAATGCTGCACGCTACAACGCGCTAATGACGCAGCACTTTGGCGAATTCCCTGACACCGTCGAGGATATGCGCCAACAGGAACTGGCGTTTTTTCGCTACTTCGTGACGGAAAAAGGCTTGGCGGCGAAGGGGCTGAATGGTGTGTCGCTGGAGGATTTGCTTCGCGACGGCTATGTGCGGGTTGAACCGCTGGTGTACGAAGACTTTTTGCCGGTCAGCGCGGCGGGGATTTTTCAGTCGAACCTGGGGGATGCGGCGCAAACCCACTATGGCGTGCATTCGAACCAGCAAGCGTTCGAAAAGGCCTTGGGAAGGTCGACGATTGACGAGCTGGGGCTGTATGCCGAGACGCAGCGGCGATCGGTTGATGAGTGCTGCAAGACATTGGGATTGCCGAGTCTGACTTGACCAGTCAAATGTACTTTGTGGCGAGGGAGCTTGCTCCCGCTTGAGTGCGTAGCACTCACAAAATCTCCGTTTGTACGCAGAGTTTTGGGGCCGCTGCGCAGCCCAGCGCGAGCAAGCTCGCTCGCCACAAGGTGTGTTTGACCCGTGGGCTATCTGGGCTTAACCCAGCTTCGCCAACAACGCCTTGGCGGTCTCTTCAGAAGACGCCGGGTTCTGACCGGTCAGCAACAGACCATCCGTGATCACGTAACTCGCCCAGTCATCGGCCTTGGAGAAAAGACCGCCGTTGGCCTTGAGCATGTCCTCCACCAAAAACGGCACCACATCCGTCAGCTGCACAGCGGCTTCTTCGGAGTTGGTGAAGCCCGTCACCCGCTTGCCTTTGACCAACGGCTGGCCGTCCGCATCCTTGACGTGGCGCAACACCCCCGGCGCATGACAGACCGCCGCCACCGGTTTGCCCGCCTTGTAAAACGACTCGATCAGCGCAATTGAAAAGGTGTCTTCAGCCAGATCCCACAACGGGCCATGCCCGCCGGGATAGAAAACAGCGTCGTAGTCTTCGGCCCTCACGGTATTCAGCAATCCGGTAGACGCTAATGCGGACTGGGCAGCGGAATCCTTGCGAAAGCGATCGGTGGCCGCAGTCTGCGCGTCTGGCTCATCACTTTTAGGGTCCAGCGGTGGCTGGCCGCCCTTGGGTGAAACCAGGGTCAGCTGCGCGCCAGCGTCCTTGAAGGTGTAATACGGTGCGGCGAATTCTTCGAGCCAGAAGCCGGTTTTCTTACCGGTGTTACCCAATTGATCGTGGGACGTTAAAACCATCAGGATTTTCATGTCGTTCTCCAGTCGATGTCAGGGTTACTCAGTGATCTTGGCGCTGGGTTTGACCTCCGGGCAGCGCTGTTCGTTGCGCCCATTGTCGGGGGGTGACGGCTCATGGCCTTGATGCGCAAGAAGTTGCGCAACTGTGTCGGTGAAAAGTCCTCTAGCGAGGCTGGACATCAGGTTTATCAAGCCCTCCAGCCAAGTGCGCAAGAAGTTGCGCAGTG
This sequence comes from Pseudomonas sp. GW822-FHT02E03, assembly GCF_058802325.1. Lineage (NCBI taxonomy): Bacteria > Pseudomonadati > Pseudomonadota > Gammaproteobacteria > Pseudomonadales > Pseudomonadaceae > Pseudomonas > Pseudomonas sp. GW822-FHT02E03. Next base: position 39,239 of record NZ_JBXAOA010000040.1, read on the forward strand.
GTGCGCAACTTCTTGCGCACTTTTTCAGCGGATCCTTGCCAAAAACCTCTCCGGCGTTGGAAAAACCACCTCAACCACCTGATTTATATAGCATTAATCATTTCTGGCACGGACCTTGATAACAGTCAGGCACCCACCGGGCGATACCGCCTCCCGGGCACCCTAACTTTTAGCAAGGAGCACATCCATGGCTACACCAGCGTACATGTCCGTTACCGGCGAGAAACAAGGCCTGATCACTGCCGGCGCATTCACCGCCGACTCCGTTGGCAACACCTACCAGGAAGGCCACGAAGACCAGGTCATGGTTCAGGCTTTCAGCCACGACGTGATCATCCCGCGTGACCCACAGTCGGGCCAACCGACCGGTCAGCGTGTACACAAGCCAGTCGTGATCACCAAGGTCTACGACAAGTCCTCGCCACTGCTGCAAGCGGCGCTGACCTCCGGCGAGCGCATGAGCGAAATCGTTATCCAGTGGTACCGCACTTCGGCTCAAGGTACCCAAGAGCACTACTACACCACCAAACTGGAAGACGCGATCATCGTCGCCATCAACAACAAAATGCACAACTGCCAGGATCCGTCGAACTCGCACTTCACGCACCTGGAAGAAGTGCAATTCACCTACCGCAAAATCACCTGGACCCACGAAGTATCCGGTACTTCGGGTTCCGATGACTGGCGTGTTCCAGTCGCTTAATCGCGGCTGACGGTTCCAAACATCGGCCAGCTCTGCTGGTCGATGTCATTTGCGCCTTCCAGGAATTTTCGCGTCCGCAGCGCCCGTTTGGGTGCCGGCGTGCGCCGCAGCACAGCACGAGGAACAAGGGATGTTCGCGCCGGCCAATCAGACTCACTTTGCCCTGACTGTCGAAGGTCTGGAAAACGATCTCCAGGTCCTTTCCCTGCAAGGTCGGGAAGCCATCAGCCAGCCTTTTGTGTTTGAGGTGGAGCTGGTCAGTGAACAGCCGTCCCTGGACCTCGAAACGCTATTGCACAAACCGGCCTTTTTGCAGCTCTCGCCTGACGGCAGCGGCATTCATGGCCAGATCTACCGCGCCGCCCAAGGCGATTCCGGCAAACGCCTGACCCGCTACGCCGTGACGCTGCGCCCGCAGCTGTCCTACCTGGCGCACCGCATCAACCAACGCATCTTCCAGAACCTTAGCGTGCCGAAAATCATCGGCATAGTCCTCGAAGAGCACGGCATCCAGAGCAATGCCTACGAATTCAAAGTCGGGGCGATTTATCCCGAGCGCATTTACTGCGTTCAGTACGATGAATCGGACCTGCAGTTCATCCAGCGCCTGTGCGAGGAAGAAGGTATTCATTACCACTTCCAGCACAGCGCCACGGCCCACAAGCTGGTATTCGGCGATGACCAGACGGTGTTCCCGAAACTTGCGCCCGTGGCCTACCAGCAAGACTCCGGCATGGTCGCCAACGACCCGGTGATCAAGCGCTTCGACCTGCGCCTGGAAACCCGCACCAGCCGCACCACCCGCCGCGACTACGACTTCGAAAAACCGCGCCTGACTCTGGAAAGCGAACACCGTGGCGACGCCCTGCCCGACCTCGAAGACTACGACTACCCCGGTCGCTTCATCGACCGCGAACGCGGCAAGCACCTGGCCAAGCGCGCCCTCGAGCGTCACCGCAGCGACTTCCAGCTCGTCGAAGGCAAAAGCGATCAGCCGTTGCTGGTCAGCGGCCACTTCCTGGCCCTGACCCAACACCCCAAGGCCAAGTGGAACGACCTGTGGCTGCTGACCGAAATCCTCCACGAAGGCAAACAGCCGCAAGTGCTGGAAGAGTCGGTCACCAGCAGCACGACTAACCTCAAGGACGATTTCCATCAGGGCTACCGCAACCGCTTCCAGGCCACCCCGTGGGACGTCCCGAACCGCCCGCCGTTGAACCACCCCAAACCACGGATCCTCGGCAGCCAAAGCGCCGTGGTCACCGGGCCCAAAGGTGAAGAGATCCACTGCGACCAGTACGGCCGCGTCAAAGTGCAATTCCACTGGGACCGCGAAGGTCAGGCCGACGACAAAACCAGCTGCTGGCTGCGCGTCTCCTCCGCCTGGGCCGGCGCCCATTACGGCGGCATCGCCATCCCGCGCATCGGCATGGAAGTGCTGGTCAGCTTCCTCGAAGGCGACCCCGACCAACCGCTGATCAGCGGCTGCCTGTACCACAAGGAAAACGTCGTCCCGTACGCCCTGCCGGCGAACAAAACCCGCAGCACCTTCAAAACCCTGAGTTCTCCGGGCGGCGGCGGATTCAACGAACTGCGCATCGAAGACAAGAAAGGCCAGGAACAAATCTTCCTGCACGCCCAGCGCGACTGGGACGAAAACGTCGAGCACGACCAGAAAATCCGCGTCGGCAACGAACGCCACGACACCGTCGAGCAAAACAGCTACAGCGAATTCAAGGCCGAAGAACACCACACCGTCTATGCCGATCGCAAAGTCGAAGCCCGCGCCAACGACCACCTCACCGTGGGCGTCAACCAACACATCAAGGTCGGCACCGGCCAGTTCATCGAAGCCGGCCAGGAAATCCACCTGAGCAGCGGCATGAAAGTCGTGCTCGAAGCCGGCAGCGAACTGACTCTCAAGGGCGGCGGCAGCTTCATCAAGATCGACGCCAGCGGCGTGACGCTGAGCGGGCCGGTAATCAACATGAACTCCGGGGGTAGCCCGGGCAACGGCACCGGGGCGGCGCCGTTGATGCCGGGGGCGTTGAAACAGGCGGATGCGGATAAGGCGGGTGCGGTGCTGAGCCCGGCGCAGATTAATACGCTGAAGCGCAATGCGCCGTTCTGTGAAGAGTGCGAGAAGTGCAAGGCAGGTGCTTGTGCGATCTGATCCGATGACTCCGCAGGCTTGGCTTGCAGGACGGCCGTTGCAAACGGGTGAACGTTTGTACCTGATCGTCAGCGCCGCCAGCGATGCCGAAGCGCTCAAGACGCTTTACCAAAATGAACCCACAACCCAGGCGATCCCGATCTGGGGCGGCACACCCTACGCGGCTTGGCAGCCGGTGATGCCCTACCTCACCGAGTTGAAACCCAACTCAAGCTTCCTGCCATGGATTGCCGAAACCGACGCCCTCGATTGGGGGTGGCTGGCCGTTTCCCGCAGCGAACCGAACGTGGTGTTCGAGCATCTGCGTAGCCTCACTCAGGTTCGGATGCCGGATGGGACCGAAGTGTTTTTCCGGTTCTGGGATGGGCGGCATATCTACCCGATTCTGGAAGGCCTCGGTGATGCCGCCGGTGAAGTGCTGCCGGTGTTTGATCGGTATCTGATTAATGGCAAGAGCCTGGAGGTAGGACCGAGGGTGGTGCCACCTGCGAAGGACTGGCCTTGGTGGGAGGTGCCGAAGGCGTTGCTTGATGGCCTGACCAAGCAAAACCCATCGACCGTAGTCGGCAACATGATGCAGTGGTTGAAGGAGGATCACGCCGAGCTTTACTTCTCGCTCCCCGAATCCAACCTGCGAACAAAAGTGGCGCGCTTCGTAAAACGCACGCCGCTCACGGAAGAAAATTTCACCGGGCTGTTGAAGGCCCATCTGGAAAATGAGGTGGCTGTATGAGCATTTTGATGGGTGAGATCGTAGGCAACCTCACGGCCAAACAACCTGATGCTCAGGCCATCATCAGTGACTTCAAGAAGTGCCTGAAGGATTACCGTGAGCATGCCGAGGCTTGGTACGGCGGAGTCCTGGACGCGGAACAGCAATTCAAGGTCGGTGATGAGGTCCACACTCAGGACAAGGACAGCAAAAAGGAAAACACCCTTTATGCCAACTGCCCGGCAAACGGCAAACTCACGCTTGTGCATAGCTTCGAGTCTGCGCGATTTGTCCCCATCGGCAATACGCCGGTCCGTCTGGTGCCTGTGGTGGATGGCCGGTTCATTGGCAAGAACGAAGCCGGACCGGAGATCAACAAGACAATAGACTCGACCGGGATTCTGGAAGTCACCGGCCTCACGCCCAATCAGCAATACAAAATCACGTTCTTCCCGAACCCTACTCGCGCGCAGATCGACAGCCTGTTCAACTCCTATCAGGGCGTGATCGGCGATTTGGGCGGCTGGTTACAGACTGAATGGAGCACCCGTTTCCTACCGCTTTGGCAGGCACATACCGATGCCTCGATGGGTGGCCGTGCCCTGCAGGAACTGGAGGCCGCATGGGAAGGCTTTCTGAAAGCGATCATGGGTTTGTGGGGCGATATCAAAAGCCTCTACAACCTGGTTGCGCATCCTCGTGAGAACTACGAGAAGCTGAAAAACTTCTTCACCGAAGAGCAAATCAAGAAGATTTATGACGCCTCCGCTGAGGCCATTCACACCGCCTTGTTGATCGCCAGCGATGAACCACTGATGTGGATCTACGTTGCCGCCATCATGGCGTGGGTGAAGATGCTGCCGCCGCAGACATGCACAGAAGTGCTGGCCCAGCTGACCACAGAGTTCCTGCTGAACATTCTGGTCGGTGTCGTCCTGACCGGTGGTCTCGGCCTGGCCGTGCGCATTGGCACGAAGGTAGTTAAAGCCACGCAAAACAGCGGCAAAGTTGTGAAACTGATTGAAGATTTCACCGGCATGCTGATGAAAGTCAGCAAAACAAGCGCCACACCGCATACCGAGGCTGCTCGGCCTTTACTGCTTAATGGCAATTCTGCATTCAACCCGGCGCGTAAAGCCAACGTTGAAATCGCCCCGCCCAAACCCGCCGAAACAGCAACGGCGCCGAAGAAAAAGCCACCTGTCGCCGGTGGAAAAGTGGAAACGGATGCGCAGATCCAGGCGCGCGGCAAAACTGAAAGCGCCACACGCGTCGAACAAAAAGAGGCGGTCGACAACGCGCCAAACCAATCGAAAAACCCGGCTGACCAACCCACCGAGTGTGCCAACAAAACCTGCCTCAAAGACGACCCGATTTCGATGGTGACCGGCGAGGAACTGCTGACCCTTTCCGACGGCGAGCTGGGTGGGTTGTTGCCTCTGGAATGGACGCGCCTTTACCGAAGCAGTGCGGTCGAAATCGACAGCCGTCTTGGCCATGGCTGGAGCCATTCCTTGTCTCATCGTTTGCAACTGGACGATGAAGGTGTGCTGTGGACGGATAACGAAAACCGCCAGATCCGCTTCCCGATGCCAACCGAACAACGTCCGGCTATCACCAACAGCCTGTCGCAGGCGGCGATTTATTTGGGCGATGCACCCGGTGAGTTAATCCTTACCCAGGCGGGACCAAAAGCACGCTTCTATCACTTCCGCGCCGGGCGGTTGATCACCATCAGCGATGCCTATGACAATCAGGTGCATATCAGTTATGACTTTGTCGACCGCATTCAACGCATCGACAACGGTGCAGGCCGCGCCTTGCTGTTGCGTTACGACGACCGTCATATCGCCGCGGTGGATCATCAGCAACAACGCTCCGAGTACAACGACCGCGGTGAACGCCAGGATCCATGGCTAACCATTCAGACCTTGGTCTCCTACCGCTACAACACGCGTAATCAGCTCGTATCCTCGACCAATGCGGCAGGTGAAACCGAGCATTACCGCTACAACGACCAGCACGTCATTCTGGAACGGCAACTGGCCGGTGGTGCCAGTTTTTTCTGGGAATGGGAGCGTGAAGGCAAGCTTTCCCGTTGCGTCCGCCACTGGGCTAACTACTCGCAGCTGGAAGCGCGTTACGAGTGGGATGACAAAGGTTCAGTGACTGCTTACAACTCCGACGGCAGCGAGCATGTGTACGTGCATGACAAGAATGCGCGTTTGATCAGCGAGACCGCTCCCGATGGTGGGGAAACGCAGAAAGCCTATGATGATCAGGGACGTCTGGTCGCAGTAAAAGACCCGATGGGCGCCATCACCGAATATCAGTACAGCGATGCCGGGCGCTTGATGGCCGTGATCCCGCCAGAAGACGAACCGACCCGTTACAACTACTTCAATGGTCAACTCATTGATGTCCAGAGAGGTAAAGCGCGCTGGAAGTACGAGCGCAACCGTCAAGGCGATATCACCCAGCAAACAGACCCTCACGGCGCCGAAACCCACTACAACTACGACCGTCAAGGCCGACTGCTGGAAATCCGCCATCCCGATGGCAGTCGTCATCAACTGGGTTGGAACAACCTCGGTCAACTGTTGGAAGAACGCCTGCCCGACGGCAGCCAACGCAAGTACCGTTATGACGCGCTAGGTAGGCAAATCACACGTCAGGATGAAACCGGCGCCATCACCCATTACCAATGGGACGCCGTTGATCGCCTGACACAAATCACCCTCCCCGGCGGCGCCACCCGCGCCTTCACCTATAACCCGTATGGTCGCGTCACCGCCGAACGGGATGAACTCGGGCGCATCACCCGCTACGAATACGCAGACAACCTGCACCTCGTGAGCCGCCGCATCAACCCCGACGGCAGCCAGCTGCGCTACCGCTACGACAACTCGCGCCTGCTGCTCACCGAGATCGAAAACGAACGTGGCGAGCACTACCACCTCGACTATTACCCGAACGGCCTGATCCAGCAGGAAACCGGTTTCGACGGTCGCCGTACCGCCTACGAGTACGATCTCAATGGCCAACTGCTGAAGAAAACCGAATTCGGCGACGACGGCAGCGAGCTTACAACCGAGTACCAGCGCGACGCTGCTGGCCGTCTGCTGGTGAAAACCCTGGCTGACGGTGAAGAAATTCACTACAGCTATGACGCCCTCGGTCGCCTCGTAAACGTCGACGACGGCAACTGGCCGCTGGCGTACGAATACGACCTGCAAGACCGCCTCATCACCGAACACCAAGGCTGGGGCACCCTGCGTTACGAGTACGACAGCGTCGGCCAACTGAAACACTGCCGCCTGCCGGACGGCAGCAAGCTCGATTACCGCCACCAGCCTGGCGGCCAGCTGAGCAGCATCGACCTCAACGGCTCGCGCCTGACCAGCCACCAGTTCAGCGCAGGTCGCGAACAACAGCGCCAACAAGGCCTGCTGCTCAGCCAATACCAGTACGACGAACAGGGTCGGTTGCAAGCCCATAGCGTCAGCCAGCGCGAAAAAAATCTGTTCCAGCGCCGCTACACCTACGACGCCAACGGCAACCTCGCCGGCATCGACGACAGCCGCAAAGGCCACCGCAGCTATCACTATGATCCGCTCGATCGCCTGATCAACGTCCGTGGCACCACCCCGGAAAGCTTCGCCCACGACCCGGCGGGCAACCTCCTCGGCCAAAACAACGAGCCGACCGCGAACCTGGCCAACGTCAAGGGCAACCGCCTGCTGATGCAGGGCGACCGTCATTACGACTACGACGCCTACGGCAACCTGATCCGCGAACGCCGAGGCGCCGGGCAGAAACTGGTTACCGAGTACCGTTACGATTGCCAACACCGCCTGATCGGCGTCAGCCTGCCGGGTGGCAGCGTCGCATCCTACAAGTACGACGCCTTCGGTCGACGCATCGAAAAGACTGTCGACGGCCACACCACTGAGTTCCTCTGGCAAGGCGAACGCCTAATCGCCGAAAGTGGCGACAACCGCTATCGCAGCTACATCTACGAACCCGGCAGCTTCCGCCCGCTGGCGATGCTCGACGGCGAAGGCCCGCTGAAGGCCGCGCCGTTCTACTACCAACTCGACCACCTCGGCACCCCGCAGGAACTCACCGATTACAGCGGCGAAATCATGTGGTCGGCCAAGTACCGCGCCTACGGCAACCTCGCTGCGCTGGACGTCGCCGAAATCGACAACCCGCTGCGCTTTCAGGGCCAGTATTTCGATGCCGAGACAGGGTTACACTACAACCGGCATCGCTACTACAATCCGGGGACTGGACGGTTTCTGACGCCGGATCCGATAAAGCTTGCGGGTGGGTTGAACAACTACCAGTACGTGCCTAACCCTACGGGGTGGGTGGATCCAATGGGGTTGACAAGCTGTCCTGGAGCGGGTGGTAGCAAGCCGGAAATCAGACTGGAAGATCCACCAGTTAAAGCGACCATAAATGAAGGATCTCCTCCCCCTCCAGCCCCTCCAAAACCGGACAAGTGGAGTCGGGAACCTAAAAGCATTCAAGATCAGATGACATTACAGGCAGCTAAAGAAGGTCGAGGCGTCGCTATTATCGAAAACCTCAATGATCCTGCCTTTAAAGGAATGGATAAAATTGAGCTCAAGATAAAATCGAAAAATGGAAATGACTCCGTAGTACATTATGTACGCAATCCGCAGACCGGAGAGCTCATGGATTTCAAATTCAAAAAACACAGCACCGATGATATAAAACCTTGGGGTAATGACCCATCAGTGCCACCCGGAGTCATCGACAAATGAAAGTCGTATGCAAAATCAACAATCTGAATGACATATCAGCACCAGAAACCGTCATGCGTTTAAAGCGTTACATATTCATGCCTGACGGCGAGCTAGACTTGCAACTGGGAATGGAATACACGGTTTACGGCATCGAGTTTCGAGACAACTGCCCTTGGTTCTATATATGCGCAGAAGAAGATGATGAGTATCCAAAACCATATGCAGCTGATGTCTTTGATATTATTGATGAGCGACTTTCCTCTCATTGGAAACTTAGCTTTCGAACTCAAGAAAACAACAAATACAAAAGCTCGCTTATATTCCAAGAATGGGCCACAAACATTAGCTTTTATGAAAACTTAATTGATGGCGACGAGCAAGCTATCACTACATTTGCGAAATACAAAACACTTATGGACTCAGAGTAACTTAGCCCCCCCAAAAACAACAAGAAAGGCGACAGATTTATTCTCTACGCACTCATGAAAATAAATCTGTTCCTTTTGGCTACTCCCCTTTTGGCTGAGAAGATGATTAACAAAGATCTAAAATTATTAATTTTTGATTTTTTAGGCGCTGTAGAAACCTCACTACAGTTGCTTTAAGACAAATTCGGCTCGAGATCACTACACCAATTATGGTATTACAATAAAATAGCTCAAAGAGGAGAGATTTTTAAGGGTGTAAGCTATCAATTACATGAAAACGGATGCATGATCGAATACTCGGAGTACTGTGTGGATTTCGATTTCGGACCAAATGGAACCGATGGATTTGACGCATGGCGCTTGTATAACTATGCATGCGAATTCCCAGAGAAACATGCAAAATACACAAACCTCGCTACAGTTGAATCAGAGTTAAACCAATACATCCAAGAAAACATAATTAAAGAGCACAAAAGGGGACAGATTTATTTTCCATGAATAACAAATCTATTCCCTTTTTTTGTTCAGCGAACACTACGACACGGTTAGCTCAATAAGAACATGGAAGTGAAGAGTAAAACTATGATAATCGAACTCGACGGCTACACTATCAAGTCAGAAATTGAATTTCACAAGCAACTCGCATCAGCTTTAAAAGCTGGTGAGTTCTATGAAAACAACCTCAATGCTTTATGGGACTTGCTTTGTGCAAACACAGAAGGCCCTATAGAGCTAATCTGGAGAAACTCCAACAACTCAAGAAACAGCATCGGTGACACTTTCGAAAAAATCGTGAGCATTCTTAATCGAGTGAAAGCTCAAGATGAGAATTTTGGCTGGGATGAAAAATTTACATATATACTAGAATAAATTACTCAACTGCCACGTGCGACAAAAGGGAGAAGATTTATTTTCTACGCACCTGAAAACAAACCTGCCCCCCTTTGGGTTCCAGTGAGAAAAGGTGACAAATTTATTTTCTAGTCACCTTTCCCCAAGCGCTCGTGAAAATAAATTTGTCACCTTTTTCGTTGGATATAACGAAGGACAACCCACACACTGGGTAAGAATCGAATTAACTAATGACGGCAATAAGCCCGTTATCCATAGCTTCCCTGCCTCCCCCCAGCAAGTTAAAAAATACATGGGAAAAGTCAAATGAAAAAGAAACTAGAGTTCGAGCTACAGCCTATTAGAGTGCCCAGTGGCTGGACCATTACCATAAACAATCTTTTTGAAGTAGACCTAAAACCAGAAACAGCACATTGGTTCAGCAGCTCTGTATTGTTGGGTGGCGCCTGTAAAGGAACAGGATACTGCTTTGACTCACGAGTCGAACCTGAGGGGGATCCTGACGGTGAGTTCGTCGTTGAGTTTTTAACAATAAAATACGACAAAAAAGGCGAGCCTATCGGCGACTCTGTACAAACCATTGAGACTTTTAAAACAAAAAGCAAACAAGAATACATAAGTAAAATCGAGACATACATGCTCGAAAAATTAAGGTAAATAATGGGGTAAGAGAACTAAATTTACTTTCGAACTCATAAGCCTCCCATTTTTCTCAGAAAAGGGGACAGATATATTTCTGCGCTCATAAAAATAAAATCTGAGAATCATCTAGCCGGCCTCCCCACCTCACGGAGGTGGCGCAAAATTCAAGGTGCGAACTTAGACTTTTG
>NZ_JBXAOA010000041.1:0-48114 GCF_058802325.1 Pseudomonas sp. GW822-FHT02E03
CCCCCCCCCCCCCCCCCCCCCCCCCCCCCCCCCCCCCCCCCCCCCCCCCCCCCCCCCCCCCCCCGCTCCCACATTGAATGGTGGTGTCAGGTGATCAGTAGAGGCTATCTCGCACTCTCGCCGGTGCTTCCCGGTCATACGTCTCGGCATCGAACTGTCCATCGTTCAGGCGCTTGTGAAACGCCCCGGCGGTCGGCAGGGCAGAGCGTTCGAGGTGTTTGTGCGGGTTCCACAGATCCGAACGCACAATCGCTTTCGAGCAGTGAAAAAACGCCGCTTGCACCGTCACCAGCATCACCGTGCGCGCCGGTTTGCCATTGACTGCAAAACTCTCCAGCAACTCGGGCTCGGCGCTGATCTGCGCCGTGCCGTTGACCCGCAGTGTCTCGCCGATCCCCGGGATGATGAACAGCAGCGATACTCGCGAATCGACCACGACATTGCGCAGCGTGTCGATGCGGTTGTTGCCCGGTCGATCCGGAATCGCCAGCGTGCGTTCATCGACGATCCGCACGAACCCCGGCGTATCGCCACGCGGCGAGCCGTCCATGCCGTCGGGGCCGACCGAGCTGATTATCACCAGTGGCGAGGCGCGGACCATCGCCTGATAGTCCTCGTTCAGAAACGGGATCTGCTTGCGCACCGCGCGGTCATGGGGCAGGCCGTAGATCGCTTCCAGCGCTTCGATTGAATTCAACATCGTTCATCCCTCTACGAATCAGAAAACCAGCCCCATCCGCCGTTCATAACCGATCCGGCCTTTGTACGCTTCGCCGCTGTCGACAAAGCCATATTTGGCATACAGCGCGATGGCCGACTCATTGTCTGCATCCACCGACAACTCCAGCCCTTTGATTTGCGGCCAGGCCTGGCGCGCAACCTCGGGCAGGGCTTGCAGGCAGGCTTTGCCATAGCCTTTGCCCTGGGCGCGGCGATCGACTTGCAGGGCGTGCAGGGTGGCGCTGTGTTCATCGGCCCAGGCCGGCAACACCGGCGGGCGCTTGAGCAGCAGGAAGGCCACCGGAACATCCTCCACCAGCAGGGCAAAACCTTTGACGCCTGGCCCCGGCTTGGACAGCAAAGTGTGCAACGCACCATGAATGTCGCCGGAGAATTTGATTTGTTCGGCGTGGATTTCGATGGCCTCGACCTGTTGGCGCTGCAGGGCGTTCAGGCTTTCGTAAGGCACGAGTCGGGCTGTCACTGGAGTGTCCTTTTTCCAACGGAAATGAGCCTCGGATTCTAGCGAATTTGCTCCCGTGGATTATTTTTATTTCGGTTGTCGATTTGGCTGTTCGTCAGACGACTAAGGGTGTCTTCAACAAAAAAAACACGGAGAACCATCATGAATGCTCAGACACAAATTCATAACCTGATCGAGAACTACCGCCAGGCAGTCATGGCCAAGGACGTGGAAAAGGTCATGGCCCTGTACGCCGACGACATCGTTTCCTTCGACGCGGTCAAGGCCCTGCAATTCAAGGGCAAGGCGGCTTACCGTGCGCATTGGCAGGAATGCATGGAGATGTGCCCTGGCCCGCACATTTTCGAGTTCCACGAGATCGACATCGTGTCGTCGCAGGAGATCGCTTTCGCTCACTGGCTGGCGCATTGCGGCGGCACCAATGAAAAGGGTGAAACCCAGGCCTGCTGGATGCGCGTCACCGCGTGCTACCGCCAGGAAGCGGGGCTATGGCAGATCGTCCACGAACACTGGTCGGCGCCGTTCGACATGACAAGCGGCGCGGTGCTGTTCAACCTGGAACCCTGATCGTCGGGCTGATCGTCGGGAAAGGGCGCCAAAATGCCAATCCGCAGCCATAGTTGATCCGTTCGATCAGGGCACAGTCCCCAAGAAATGGAGAGCCCCCATGAAGTATTTATGCCTGGTCTATAGCAATGAGCAGGAATTGCACTCGCGGCCCGAAAGCCCCCAGGACGCCGAGTGCATGGCCTACGCCGAATCGATCCAGGGCAGCGGGCGGATGATCGCCGCCGAAGCGCTGGAGTCGGTACAGACCGCGACCACCGTGCGTATGCGCAACGGCAAGATGTCGATCACCGATGGCCCGTTCGCTGAAACCAAGGAGCAGTTGGCCGGTTTCTACCTGATCGATGCCAAGGACCTCAATGAAGCCCTCCAGGTCGCCGGCAACATCCCGGCGGCCCGGGTCGGCTGTGTCGAGGTGCGGCCCGTTCGCCAGCTCAATCCCTGAATAACCGTCACAACAGGAGTTCTTTCATGAGTCCGCAACCCGTGCAACGAAAGCCCGTCGAAGGCATGCCGCACTGATGCCCGGCGAGTCGGTACGGGCGCGAGTCGAGCAGGTCTACCGCGAAGATTCGCGGCGGATTCTGGCGACCCTGATCCGTCTGCTCGGCGATTTCGACCTCGCCGAAGAAGCGCTGCACGAGGCGTTCTTCGTCGCGGTCGAACGCTGGCAGCGTGACGGTGTGCCGGACAATCCGCGCACCTGGCTAGTGTCCACCGGGCGTTTCAAGGCCATCGATGTGTTGCGCCGGCGCGCGCGTTTTAACGCGTCCCGGCCGATGTTGATCGCTCAACTGGAAGAGCTGGAGCAGGCTGACTGGAGTGATGAAGATGTGGAAGACGATCGCCTGCGGCTGATCTTCACCTGTTGTCACCCGGCACTGGCGGCGGATGCTCAAGTGCCGTTGACCCTGCGCGAAGTCTGCGACCTGACCACCGAAGAAATCGCCCGGGCGTTTCTCTCGGCGCCGGCCACCATCGCCCAACGCATCGTGCGGGCCAAGGCGAAGATTCGTGACGCGAAAATCCCTTATCAGGTGCCCACCCTGACGGAACTGCCCGAACGTCTCGACAGCGTGCTGCGGGTGATTTACCTGGTGTTCAACGAAGGCTACTCGGCGTCTATCGGTAACGAATTGACCCGCGAAGACCTGACGCGCGAAGCGATTCGTCTCGGTCGGTTGTTGATGGAATTGCTACCCGAACCGGAGGTGATGGGGCTGCTGGCGCTGATGCTGTTGCATGAGTCCCGGCGCCCGGCCAGAACCTCATCAAGCGGTGAACTGATTGTGCTGGATGAACAGGATCGCTCGTTGTGGGACGCCGAGCTGATTGCCGAAGGCTGTGCATTGGTGGAACGGGCGCTGACGACGCGGCGTTTCGGGCCTTATTGCCTGCAAGCGGCAATTGCGGCGGTGCATGCTGAAGCACCGACGGCCGCGGAGACGGACTGGCCGCAGATTGTCGGTTTGTATGACGTGCTGCTGCGTGCCGTGCCGTCGCCGGTGATCGAACTCAACCGCGCGGCGGCGCTGGCCAAGCGCGATGGCCCGCTGGCCGGGTTGATGTTGATCGAAGGAATTCTAGCGCGGGGCGAATTGCTGGATTACCACCTGGCGCACTCGGCGCGGGCAGAGTTTTACCGGCAGTTGGGGAGGGTGGAAGAGGCGCGAGCGGCGTATGAGCGGGCGCTGGAATTGACGCAGCAGGTGCCGGAACGGCGGTTTATCGAGGGGCGGCTCAGGGCGTTGGAGTGATCATAGATGTGCAGCGCGGCAGTTGGCCCCATCGCGGGCAAGCCCGCTCCCACAGTGGATTGATGATGTGCACAAAATCTGTGTCCGACGCAGAACCCTGTGGGAGCGAGGCTTGCCCGCGATAAGGGCCGCAGGACCTTCACTCCAGCATCTTGCTCAATAACCAACTCCCCGCCGGCCCCGGCGGGTGCAGCCGTGACCACAGCGCATCGACGTACACCGCTTTCGGCCAGCCGCGCACATTCAGTTCCATCAATGACCCGGCCCCGAACCGCCCCACCAACCAGCGGGGCAACGGTGCCCAGCCGAACCCGCCTTGGGCCATTTCCAGCAGCATCAGGTAACTCGGTGCCGACCAGACGCGCCCCTTCGCCCGGCTTTCGTACGGATTGACGATTGTCGCCAGACGCAGCTCGCGGTGCTGTTGCAGCACGTCTTGATCGATTGCGTTCAGCTTCGCCAACGGGTGAGCGTGGGACACGAACAGGGCGATTTCCGTGCGCTCGTCCACCGTTGAACTGACCAGGTCTGGTGGGTAGCTGTCCTGCATCTCGGCGAAGGCGACATGCGCTCGACCGCGTTGCACCAGTGCCACCAGGTCATCGCATTCGGCGATCAGGCATTCCAATTCCAGGTCCGGATAACGCTGCTCGAAAGCACTGAGCGCCGCTTCAAAACGGTCGGACTGGTAAGTGTCGGAAATCGCCACGGTCAGCTTCGGCTCGACGCCTTGGGACAGCTGGCTGGCGGTCATTTCCAGGCGGCTGGTGGCGGCCAGAATCTCCTCGGCCCGCTGCAACATGACGTGCCCGGCCGGGGTGAGGCTCGGCTTGCGGCTGCTGCGGTCGAAGAGGGCAAGGTTCAGGTCGATTTCCAGGCTGGCCACGGCGGCGCTGATGGTTGACTGGCTGCGACCGAGCTTGCGCGCCGCGGCGGAAAACGAACCTTGAGTCGCCGCCTGGACAAACGCCAGCAGCACTTCGTGGGAAGCCATGAACTATCGCCTTGATCGATGGTTATTGGTTATGAAGTATCGGTGTGATCACGGATCATGGCAACCACAGTCACTCAGGGAGTCTGGCCATGAACGCCAACAAATCCATCACTGAACGAATTTTCCAGGCCATCGGTTTCGAACTGCTGGCGATATTGATCTGTACCCCGCTGCTGGCCTGGATCATGGACAAACCCATGCTGGAAATGGGAGCGGTCACCATGGCCATTGCAGCCCTTGCGCTGGCCTGGAACGTGGTCTTCAACGGCCTGTTCGACCGGTTGCTCAAGCGCTTTGCGATTGTGCGTAACGCTTGGGTGCGTGTGGTGCATGCGCTGTTGTTCGAAGGCGGCCTGGTCGCGTTCGGCGTGCCGTTGATTGCCTGGTGGCTGAAGGTCAGCCTGTGGCAGGCATTCCTGCTGGACATCGGCGTGCTGCTGTTTTTCCTGCCGTACACCTACGTCTATCACTGGGGTTACGACGTGGTGCGTGAGCGGCTGTTGGTGCGCAGGGCTTGCGAGGTTTAAAAGCAAAGATCGCAGCCTTCGGCAGCTCCTACATTGATTGAGTACAACCATAATCACGGATGTACCCAATCGGCGTAGGAGCTGCCGAAGGCTGCGATCTTTTGATCTTAATAATCCTGCCGCTTGCGAAACGCCCAGCGCCCGGCAATCAGGGTAAACGTCGCGACCAGCGCCACCAGAATCCAGAACCCCTCCGGATCACCGGAAAGCGGCACGCCGCCGACGTTCATGCCGAAGAAGCCGGCAATGATGTTGATCGGCAGCGCCAGCACCGTGACCACGGTCAGGGTGAATAGCGTGCGGTTGCTCTGTTCGTTGAGGTTGGCGGCGATTTCTTCCTGCAACAGCTTGATCCGTTCACCGAGGGCCGTGAGGTCGTTGATGATCAGCGCAAACTCCTCGGTGGACTTGCGCAGCTCCTTGACGTCCTCCTTCTGCAACCATTGCGGCGGGCGATTGAGCAGGCGCAGCAACGACCCTGGCTCCAGCGCCAGCAAGCGTTGCAGGCGCACCAGCACCCGGCGGTTGGCGCCCAGTTCAGCGCGGTTGGTCGACAGGCGCGAAGACAACAACTCATCTTCGATCTGATCGACACTGAGGCTGGTTTTGCGCACGATCTGCGTCAGCACTTCGCCCTGATCGCGCAGCAAATGCACCAGCAGTTCCAGCGGTGAGCGAAAGCATTCACCGGCCTTCACCGAAGAACGCAGCTTGTCCACCGAGTGCAGCGGTTGCAGGCGTGCGCTGACGATCAGCCGACTGCGAGCACAGACCCACAGCGTCGAGACATCCGAGGAGACCATGCTGCTGAGGTTGAACACCACGTCGTTGACCACCGCCAGCAACGCCGAATCGACATGCTCGATGCGCGTCGAGCGAGAACCTTCGTGCAGTGCTTCGAAAAATTCATCGGGCAATGCCAGATGACTTTTCATCCAGCGCTCGCACGCGGCATGGGCCAGGTTCAGGTGCAGCCAGAGGAATTCATCACTGTCGTCCGGTTGTTGCAGGCAGTGCAGCGCCTTGGCCGAGTCGATCTCCCGGCCGCGCTCACCAGGGCGAAAACTGAAACCGTAAAGCAGGCCGAACAGGTCGGAATCGCGATGGCGCTGGTCAATGCTGTGGTTCATGAGGTCTCGCTGCGAGGAAGCGCCTGTCGCGGGTTTCACAGGTTCACTTGAGCCTCATCATCGCAACGCAACTTGAAGGTTTTGTGACGGTTGGACAGCGCCGCAAATCTACCTTCTACCGGTCGTCGGAGAGCGCTCAAGAAAGGCCCTGGCGCGCCGATGAGGCTGATGTCGATCTTCCGATTCTGGTGGTGAACCAGCGTCGCTGACAGGGATGTCCAGACATCTTGCATGCCCCTTGGGCGTGCCTTATCCCTGTCATGAGATATCACTCGATGTTTTTGCAAAAATCCCTGAGAGCGCAAATCCTCGCGCTGTTGAGCGGCAGCCTGTTGGCGATGTTGCTGATCGCTTTGGCTTGCTTTCACTTCCTGTCCAATGGCGTTCAGAACTACGCGAACCTGATCGAAGGTCCGTTGCACACATCGCAATTGATCGATGAAGCCAACCTGCAATTCAAGGTGCAGGTTCAGGAGTGGAAGAACGTTCTGCTGCGTGGCAAGGAACCTGCGAACCTGGACAAATACTGGAAGCAGTTCGAGGACCGCCAGCGCGACGTGCAGGGCATCCTCGGTGAACTGGCCGGGCAGAAAGGCATCGAGCCGCAACTCAAGACCCGCATCGAACGCTTGCGTGAAGAGCATCGTGTATTAGGTACGGCCTATCAGAAAGGCCGTGATGCCTACGTCGCTGCCGGCGCTGATCCGACGGCTGGCGACAACGCGGTCAAAGGCGTGGACCGTGCAGCCAGTGAACAGATGAGCGAGTTGGTCAGCGAGTTGCGCAAGCAGGGTACCGAGCAATCGAAGCTGATCAGCGCCAGCGCCGATCAGACGGTGTGGTTGGGGATCATCGTGATGCTGGTGTCGGGTCTGCTGATTGGCCTGTTGAGTCTGTGGCTGGTCAACCGCAACCTGGTGGAACCGATCCGTAAACTGATCGACTACGTGGCGCAGCTCAGCCAAGGGCGCTTCGCCGAGCGCGTGGCCAGCACCCGTCAGGACGAGTTGGGCAACCTGGCCAAGGCCGCCAACACCTTGCGCGATTTCCTCGCCGAAACCTTCAGCCGTTTGCAGCGCAGCGCGACGGATCTGGACAGCGCCAGCGGCGAGTTGAACTCGATTGCCGGCCTCATGGCCAGCGGTACCAACGAGCAATTCAACCGCACCGATCAGGTGGCCACGGCGATGAACGAAATGTCCGCCACCGCGCAAGAAGTCGCGCGTCACGCAGCCGACGCGGCACGTGCGGCCGATGACGCCGACCAGTCCGCCCAGCAGGGCGAAAAAGTCATGCAGGGCACCATTCACACCATCACCCAAATGCGCGGCGAAATCGCCAACACCGCCACGGTCATCCGTCGTCTGGAAGCCGACAGCGGGCGCATCGGTAAAGTGCTGGAAGTGATTCGCGGCATCGCCGAACAGACCAACCTGCTTGCACTCAACGCCGCAATCGAAGCGGCCCGTGCCGGTGAAGCCGGGCGTGGTTTTGCGGTGGTCGCCGATGAAGTGCGCAGCCTGGCCCAGCGTACGGCAGCGTCGATCATCGAGATCAACCAAATCATTCAAACCGTGCAAACCGGCGCAGTGGACGCGGCCCAGGCTATCGAAAGCGGTCAGTCGCGCAGCGAAGAAAGCGTCGAGCAAGTGACCCAGGCCGGCGCCATGCTCGAGCGCATCACCCATGCCGTGGAAGCCATTCGCGACATGAACCGCCAGATCGCCACCGCCGCCGAAGAACAGACGTCAGTGGCCGAAGACATTTCGCGCAACCTCACCGAAATCACCAGCATCGCCAGTACCAACCTGGACAACGTGCAGCGCACCGAAGCGGCCAGCCACAATCTGCATGGCTTGTCGGGGCAGTTGAATGAAGTGACGGCGCGGTTGAGCGCCTAGTGAAATGGGCTGTGTATTGGTTCGGTTACCGAGTCGGTACACAGTCACTCTCAAGTTCGTGCCGCGCCCGTCGATCACGGATTTACCCAAACGCCACATTGGATAAATCTCATGGTCAGCATCAGTTCCGTTTCGATCAACCAGACCCTGTCGACCTCTTCAAGCAAAGTCGCGATCAACGACAGCACCGAAGACACCTCTGTCGCAGCGACGGCTGAGGCGTCCAGCGATACCACCAAGGTTGCCGCTGGCGGTGCACCCGCATCGAGCGACAGCAGTTCCACCAGCAGCGAATCCGATACGGTGAAACAACTGCGCAAGCAGATCGCCGAGCTGCAAAAGCAATTGCAGGAACAACAGCAACAACTGCAAGCGGCCCAGGCCAAGCAGGAAAGCGCCGAAGCCAAAGCTGCGAACGTTGCGGCGGCTCAATCGCAAGTTGCGGCCACTTCGGCTTCGTTGCAGACGGTGACAGCGGCGTTGTTGCAGGCATTGCAGGATGAGGGTGGCAGTACGTCGGGTTCGGTGGTCAGCACCACCGCTTAAGCCCGTGAGGGCAAGCTGAAGGTGAACGTCGTGCCCTGTTGCTCGGTCGATTGCACCTCCAGTTTCCCGCCATGGGACTGCGCAATCTGACTGGCAATGTACAACCCCAACCCGAGGCCGACCTGCGGTGTGCCGCCGGCTGGTTTCGAGTAGGGCAGGAACAGATGCGGCAGCGCATCTTCGGCAATCAGCCCCTGGTTCTTCACGCTCAACACAAAGTGTCCATCTTCGACCTGCGCACTGACCTCGACCGGGTCATCGGGAGTTCCGTGGACAACGGCATTCGCCACCAGATTGGATAGCAATTGCGCGACCCGTTCGCGATCGCAATGGATGTTGCTCAGGTCGCCAATCGACGACTGAATGATGCGTTTTGGGTGAATGCTCTGGATCTCGGAAATCACATGCCGCAATGCGTCCGCCAAGTCCGGGCACGGCTCAATGTTCACCGGGATGCCTCGGCCCAGTGAACCCCGCGCGAAGTCCAGCACATCGTCCACCAGTTTGGTCGCCCGTCGAGCGCTGGTGAGGATGTGCCGGGCCCGTTGCTCATTCGCCGGGTCGGAGACTTTGCGCAGGAGCATTTCGGCGCCGGCGCTGATGGAAAACAAGGGGTTGCGCAGGTCATGGCCGAGCACGGCGATGAATTGTTCACGCATTTCGGCGGTTTGGCGTTCCTTGATCAGCGCCGTTTCGGTTCGTTGCAGGTTTTCTTCGGCCTCGATCTGTAGCGCGAGCATCCGGGCGAACGATTCCATGGTGCTCTGGATCGTGCTGGACTTGAGCGGCGCCGGATTGGGATCAAGGGCACAAATGGTGCCGAAAAAGCGTCCGTCAGTGCGCAAAATCGGCACGGCAATGTAGCTTTCGAATTGATAGGTGCTGGGTGTGTGGTGATCGCGGTAGAGCGGATCCTCACTGGCTTTGTCGATGATCACCGAGCGGTGGCACTGGCGCACTTCGTTACACAGGGTGGACACCAGGTCCAGTTTGTCGCCCACCTTCAAACCTAAATCCAGTCGATCAAGCACCGCGCAGGCAGTCCAGGAGTCTTCGGTAACACGGGCCACCGCGGCGAACCGCAAACCGGTCAACTCACTGATCACCCGGAGAATCGCCGGCACCGCGCTGATCCGGCCGATTGTGGCGATGTCTGCTGCCGCTGTTTGCCCCATATCCTTGGTTCTCTGCTTCAACATGCCAAATGGTTTTGAGGGATTCTAGCGGGCTTGCGCGAATTGTCGCGGCTTCGTTCGTCGCCTCAGTCAACGGCCTGACGCCGAACGCAAAAAAGCCGCACGACCCGAGGATCGTGCGGCTTTTTGCAGATAAATCACTTGTCTTGTTTGTTGCTCAGAACCTTGCCGGTAGTGGCATCGAAGTCCACGTCCCACTCAGTGCCGTCAGCCAAGCGCAGTTCAACTTCGTATTCGTAACCGTTGAAGTGGTTATCCAGGTCGGTGTCGGTAATCGTGGCACCCGGGTGCAACTTCAAGGCAGCCTGGTTCAGTTCTTCCAGGGGTTTGATCTTGCCACTCTTGACCAACTCGGGGATCTGGTCGACACGAACGTCAGCCTGGGCCAGGCCAGCGGTGAGGGTCAGGGCAGCAGCGGTGAACAGGGCAGTTAAAGTTTTCATGAAGTTCTTTCCTTGGGTGAACTGTTTAAGTGGGATCAGGTTAGCTCGCGCAACTTAATTCACCCTTAAAAAACGTTTCGGGCTTCGATTGCGCCGTTTGTTCAATTCCGTCATCCCGACAATCTTTCATGCTGCGACCTCGATCAATGGAGGTGGTGATGAAATACATCTTTGCGCGGATCTATGCCCCAGCGTTCTGGGGCGGATTTATTGGGGCCAGCCTTTGGCTAACGGGAGTTGCCGGGTTAAGAGAGGGGTGGCTGTTGCCGCTGTTTCTCGCAGCCCTGGCCCTGTCGTTTCTGGCCGAATGGGCTTTACCCTATGAGGTTTGCTGGAATCGCTCGGTCGGTGATCGCGCTCGTGACATCGTTCACGGGTTGGTCAACGAGGCGTTGAATGCTCTCGGTTTGCTGGCGTTACCGGGCCTGGTGGCGCTGCTGTCGTTCGACGGGGCATGGCCAAGGGGGTGGCCGCTGTGGTTGCAACTGGCGCTGGCGATTTTCATCGCCGACGCCGGTCTCAGCTTGATGCACTACGCCAGCCACCGCGTGCAGTGGTTGTGGCGTCTGCATGCGGTGCATCACAGCGTTCAACGGCTATACGGCTTCAATGGCTTGATGAAACATCCGTTGCATCAACTGCTGGAAGCCTCTGCGGGGCTGTTGCCGTTGTTGCTGCTGGGCATCCCGCTGGACGTGGCGGCACTGCTGGCATTTGCCATCGCCATCCAGTTGCTGCTGCAACATTCCAATGTCGATATGCAGCTGGGGTACTTGCGCTGGATATTCGCCTGGGCGCCGGTGCATCGCTTTCATCACATGAAATATGGACGGGCCGGCGACGTGAATTTCGCCTTGTTCTTCAACCTGTGGGACTGGCTTCTGGGGACCGGGTTCTACACGGCGGATTATGAAATCCGTCAGGGCGACCTGGGCATCGGCAGCCGACCAGACTTCCCTCGGGACTATGTAGCGCAACTGCTGGACCCGTTCGGGCCGGTGTCGTTGAGCAAAGAACCCTCGGTACCTGAGCCGTTGCGGCGCTGAATCAAGCCAGTAGACGAAGATCGATGTGTTGCAACGCTTGGCGAGCGGTCACGCCGAAGAGCTTTTTCAGACTCCGGGAGAAGTGCGCAGAATCGGCAAACCCGGCCTCGTGCGCGGCGTCAGTCACGGCGCTGCCGGCCAGGATCAGCACCATCGACAGCCGCAGTCGCCGCCATAGCACCAGCCTGCGCACAGGCAGGCCGAGGTGGCTGGCGAACAGCCGTTGCAATTGACTTAAGGACAGGTGTGCCTCGGCAGCCAATGCGCTTGCCGGCACCTTGGTCGTCAGCAACCCGTCGAGGGTGGACAAGGCGCGCTCGATCCGAGGATCGCCAAGGGATCGGCGTGGACAATGGCGAACGGCGTGGTCGAGGCTTTCAAGGGACAATGCGGCCTTGAAGACGACGTTGTTCAGCACCTGGTTGTCGAACATGAGTGGTTCTGCATAGACCGTGAACACCACATCCGGCGCCTCGACAATGGAGTGGCAGATTTGAGAGGGGATGAATAGGCGATGGGCCGTTTGGTTCACGCCGTCGAGATTGACGGTGACCGGTCGATCAGGGGCCAGGATCAGTTGATGGGCGTAATGGGCATGGGGCGCAGTGCGCCCCAGCTTTCCGTGGATCAGACCATAATCACGCCCTAACCACAGGTGGCCTGTCCACTCGGTATTTTGCGTCACTCAGTAACCGTTGTTCTGCAACAACTGCGCAACACTCGCCGCCGCCGGACGCTTATAGAACTTCAGCAGTTCGCTGGCGCGGTTGGTGAAGATGCCATCGACCCCCGCATCCGCCACTTTCTGATAATCCACCGCATCGTCGATAGTGTAGACATGCACCAGCAGGCCCTGATCGTGGGTGTACTGGTTCATCCACGGTTGTACCAGGTCGGAATAGCTCTGATCGCCACCCTTGGTCAGTGCGGCCGAAGGGCCGGTACCGATGGCGCCCTGGGCCTTGGCGTACTCGACCCATTGCTGGAATTCGGCTTTGTCTTTCGGTTCCTGCCTGGCGTAGTAGGTCGCTTTATCCTTGTCACCGGATTCGGCGAACGTCACTTTGGATTTCGGCTCGATGCTGCCTTCGCCCACCCACAGCAGCAGGATTTTCGGCACTTGCGGCATTTCCTTCTCAAGCAGTTCGAGGCTGCTCTTCTCGAAGGTTTGCAACACCACTTTACCTTTGCCCTGACCGACCGCCAGATTGCTCTTCGCCAGTTTTGAACCGGCCGGGCTCAGCCAGCCGCGGTCCTGGAGTTTCTCCTTGAGGTCGCGCTCGATGCCGGGAAACTGCTTCGGCTCTTTGGTTTCGATGTACAGGCCCGGCTTGTGCAACGGGTTGCCTTGGGCGATGTCAATGATTTCGTCCAGGGTCAGGATCTTCAGACCCGCGTAGCCCGGACGCGCGCGATCCGGGTAAGCGCGGTTGAACCAGCTGCCGGCATCCAGGGTTTTGAGTTCGGCGATAGTGAATTCGTTGGCCAGGCTGTCCTTGCGCTCAGGGAACTTGGTGGCGACATCCGTGGTGCGTTGCAGGTTGTTGTCGTGCAGGGCGAACAGCACACCATCCTTGCTGCGTTGCAGGTCCAATTCCAGGTAATCGGCACCCAGATCACGGGCCAGTTTGTAGGCCGCAGCGGTGGATTCCGGTGCATCGAAAGACGCGCCGCGGTGGGCGATCACCGCCGGGTGCGGAATGCCCAGACGGGTCGCCAGTGCGGTGGGGCCTGGTTCGTTGGTGGCCTGTGCCTGGCCGAGGCCGAGCATCAGGCTCAGCAGCAAGGCGCTCTTGGTGAAGTTAACAGGCATGCTCGAAGTCCTTTTGCGATGGGTTTTCAAAGACGTATCTTTTAACAACTGAGCGCCGCTTGCGCTATCGCCAGACCGACATAAACGTGTTTAAAGGAGTTTTTTCAGCGCATTTGTGCGGTTCTTTGCAGTATTCTTGGCCCCGGCAATTTCCCCGGCAGAGGGAAACCCGTTCGCTTGCCCTGCGTGTAAACCATCGATCACCGGTCCTTCGACCTTTTGTGAGGTTTACCATGCGCATCACTTCCCAGCTCATTTGCCAGGCCGCCGACCAACTCAAAGGCTTCGTCGGCCTCAATCGCAAGACCGGCCAGTACATCGTTCGTTTTAGCGAAGACTCGTTCGGCATGGACGTGGCTGATGACGGCATCATCCCCACCAGTGAATTCGTCTGGGCTCCTGGCCCCGAGCAGACCATGACGCTCAAGCGCGAACTGATCCAGTTGCTGCTGGACCAGAACATCGACGACCGGATCAACATCACCGAACCGTTGCGGGTGTATATGAATCGGCGGGAAGTGCCGCAGATTTCGGCGGTGAGGAGTTTGGTGCGGGGTTGAGGGTTTTGTGGTGTCAGGTCGGGCCCCTTCGCGGGCAAGCCCGCTCCCACATTTGATTCCTGTTGGGCACAAATCTTGTGTGCGCAGGAGATCTCCTGTGGGAGCGGGCTTGCCCGCGAAGACGGCCTCCGGAACACCGCATCATTTACTGTTTGAACGCATATGCCCGCTCAACCCTGCACACCCGCGTATGACACGTCGAATACCAGGTCGACCGTCCGCGCTCACGAATCGCGCTGTGTTCGGGATGGTGTTTCCAGGCCAGGATCGCCGCTTCGCTGGCCCAGTAGGACACCGTAATCCCGAGCCCGTCCGCGCCACGGGCCGATTCCACGCCAAGAAAGCCAGGTTGCTGACGGGCCAATTGCACCATGCGTTCGGCGGCCTGTTCGTAACCGTGATCGCCCTCGGTGCGCAGCGAGGTAAAAATCACCGCGTAGTAAGGCGTTGCAGGTGTCTGGGCGGTCATGATGGGTGCCTCGCACAGGCCTCGATCAACGCCTGGACCAACGGCGGCAGAACACCCTTAAGCGCGGCGCGTTCCGGTTGGAACAGCGTTGCGACAAAGAACGGATGATCTTTTAGCTCCACCGCCCGCAGCCCTCCCATCGAATCGTGGCCCACCGCGTGCAACTGTTGTTTCAGTAGCTCCTGTTCAAACTCAGGATTCACCCCATAACGACAGCGATATCCCTCGCGAATTTCAGCGTCTTCGTACGCCTTGGCGATCAACGAGCCTTCAACCAAATGAATGCTGTCGACGGCTTCCACCAGCGAACAGGTCAGCGGTGTGAGTAACGCCCGCGCGGCATTGGGCGATGTCTCGCCGTGTTCGGCATCGCTCCAGCCCAGAACGTTACGGGCGAATTCGAGTACTGCGTGCTGAAAACCGCCGCAAGTGCCGAGGAAAGGTCGCTGCTGCTCGCGGGCAAAACGGATCGCCCGTAATGCGCCGTCCATGTCGCGATAAGGGCTGGCGGGCACGCACCAGAAACCATCGAAGCCATCCAGTGGCGTCTCGGCGTTGATGCTGTTGGTGGCCAACCATTGAAACTGTATGTCTTGGCCTGAGTGTTCGGCGGCCATGCCGAGGGCGACGGGAATGGCTTGGTGGGCGGTGACCTGTGGGTCGTAATCGCCGATCAGGGCGATGCGGATGGCGTTGGTTTCCATGAGTGATCTCGACGCTTGTTGATTCCTGGCACCCACTATAGATTGGCGTTCACGCAATCAATATTGGCGTTATCCCAAGTGATCAATGCACCGACGCACTATCGGCTGGACTACCCGGACCTGTCCCTGATCCTCGCCCTGGTGCGCGGCGGCTCTCTGGCCCGGGCGTCGGCGTTGTTGAAGGTCGACGTGTCGACGGTGTTTCGCGCCGTCCGCCGACTGGAAGCCGCGTTGGGGCAGCAACTGTTCGAGAAGAGCCGCGCCGGTTACCTGCCGACCACGCTGGCGCAGACTCTGGCCGAGCAGGCTGAGCGCGCCGAACAAGCGCTGGAGGCGGCGCGCATTGGCGTGGAGCAGGGCGGTGAAATCATCAGCGGCACTGTGCGCCTGACGTGCACCGATTCAGTCCTGCAAAGTTTGTTGTTGCCGGCGCTGGCGCGGTTCATGCCGTCCTATCCAGCGCTGACCATTGAACTGTGCACCTCCAACGACTTCGCCAATCTCAGCCGTCGCGACGCCGACATCGCCTTGCGCTTGACCCGCACACCGCCCGAACATTTGGTGGGTCGACGGTTGGCGGATATTTCCTACCGGGTCTGTGCCAGCGAGGCCTATCTGCAATCAGTCGATTCCCACGACCTGGCTGCATTGACCTGGATCGCCCCGGACGACTTCTTGCCCGATCACCCCACCGTCGCATGGAGGCGTCAGCAGTTGCCTGGCGTGACGCCTGGTTATCGCTGTAACAGCATGTTGTCAGTGACCGAGTTAGTGCGGGCCGGGCTGGGTGTCGCGGCGTTGCCAGACTTCCTCATCGGTGACGGACTGCAACCGTTGACCGAGCCCTTGCACGGTTACGACACGGCCCTGTGGCTGCTGACTCGCCCAGACTGCCGCGCATTGCGCTCGGTGGTGACGTTGTTCGATGAATTGGGGCGCGCGCTGAAGTTGCCTTGAGTCGGATCACGCCTTCGGTGGCTCTTTGCCTACGAAGTGTTGATGCATTTCCGACGTCAGACTTTCGATACGCTCGGTCAGGGTTTGGGCGCCGAGAAAAGTCGGCGTGCCGAAGAATCGCGCAAAGGCCTCGGCGCGCAGGGCAAAACGGTCGGTACCGAAAGTAGGTGCCAGATGAGCGTGAGGGCGATGAAAGCGCAGGTGATCGACGGGGCCAGTGGGTTCGGTTTCGATTTCGCGGGTCGGGGTGCTCATGGTGCTCTCTGCATGGCCGCTGGGACTGCAGCTCACTATAGCCCCGGCGCCAGTTTCATTCTGAAACACATTTCGGTGTTTCTAATTACAGCGATCGGTCAGCGATAAAGCCGCGGACATTGTCATTTTTTGCAACCCGATTCAGAGCTCATAACAGGCCAGGAACATGTCTAGGGCCGACTCCACAACGGTGTGCTGCATCTCGGGCGACAAGCCTGGCTGGCCCATGGAGATCTGCGGCCAGAACGCAAAGGACTTGAGCAATCCCTGGACCTGTTGTGCGACGAATTCGGGTGCGACCGGTTTCAATCGGCCATCGGCCTGAGCGGCGCGAATCCATACAGTCACTCCTTCTTCGCGTTCACCCATTCGGGCAACCATGTTCTGTGCGCGCTCGGGAGAATGGATGGTGGCGGCGATCGCCACTCGCGCCAGGTCGAGAAAATTGTCATCGGCCAGCATCTGCAATTTCGCCTGCAACATCCGACGCAGCTGGTCGCGCAGGGGCAGGTCAGGGCGGTAGGCGGTTTCCTGTTCGGCCGTTACCCGCGCCCACAGTTGATTGAGGATTTCGGCGAACAACTCTTCCTTGCTCGGGAAGTGGTTGTACACGGTGCGCTTAGACACGCCAGCGGTGGCGGCGATCTTGTCCATGCTGGTGATGTCGAAACCATTGGCACGGAATTCAGCAATCGCCGCCTGGATGATGGCTTCGCGTTTACGGTCGGTGAGGCGTTGTGGAGCTGTCATAAATACGCTTAGGCAGGAAGAAGTGGAGAACTACACTTGGCAGTTTACTTGTGAACGGCTTTGATGCAACCTTGAAACTACACTGTGCAGTGTAATGTTTTGTTAATCCTGCCCAGTAAAAAATAGAATCTGCGGCTGATGCGTGCGTGCTTTGGCCATCTATCGTCCCCAAGGGGGAAAATCGCGAACTGCGGTTTTCCTGGAGTCATTCAGTCATGGCCACTTTAACTTCTCCAGCGGATAACGCCTCAACGCTTGAAGCTTCACGACAGGCGCAAGGGCAGTATCGAAATCATGTACCGGTAAAGCGCGAAGGCTTTCGCAAAACCTTGCGCATCCTGTGGAACATCATCTTCCACAAACCGCGCGACACCCGTCCGTCCGCTCCCGTCCCGGTGCAAACCCTGACCCAGGCAGCGTTGATCGCTGCGCCCAACCACAGCGTCTATCGCCTTGGTCATTCCACTGTACTGCTGAAACTGCGAGACAAGTTCTGGATCACCGACCCAGTCTTCGCCGAGCGCGCCTCACCAGTGCAATGGGCCGGCCCGAAGCGTTTCCATCAGCCACCGATCAGCCTCGAAGACCTGCCGCCGATTGAAGCGGTGATTCTGTCTCACGACCACTATGACCACCTTGATTATCAGGCCGTGCTCAAACTGGCGGACAAAACGCAATACTTCCTCACCCCGCTGGGTGTGGGCGACACCCTGATCAAATGGGGAATCGATGCCAGCAAAGTGCGCCAACTGGATTGGTGGCAGAGCACCGAGGTCGATGGCCTTCAATTCGTCGCCACCCCGTCGCAGCACTTCTCCGGTCGTGGCCTGTTCGACGGTAACAGCACCCTTTGGGCGTCGTGGGTAATGATCGACGGCGACACGCGGATCTTCTTCAGTGGCGACAGCGGCTACTTCGACGGCTTCAAACGCATTGGCGAACAGTACGGCCCGTTCGACCTCACACTCATGGAAACCGGCGCCTACAACGTCGAGTGGCCGCATGTTCACATGCAGCCCGAGCAAACCTTGCAGGCGCACATCGACCTTAAAGGGCGCTGGCTACTGCCGATCCACAACGGCACCTTCGACCTGTCGATGCACGCCTGGTACGAACCCTTCGACCGTATTTTGGCATTGGCCTGGGAGCGAAACGTGTCGATCACCACGCCGCAGATGGGCGAAGCGTTCAACGTGATGTATCCGCAACGGGGTAGTGCGTGGTGGTTTGGGTTGGAAGGTGAAAGCAATCAGGCGGCGCCTCAGAACGCTTGATGTTGTGCTGCCGGGCCGCTTGCCGTGGGAGCGGCCCCAATTCCGGTAAGTTATGCCGAATGCAATCTACAAAGAGGATGTGTGCGGTCCCATCTATCTGCGTTCGCCCAGGTTTGGATATTCCGAGATTTTTGCCACGGTCAAATCGCGAAATATTCCACTCAGTAATTCGTCCAGTTCTTCCTGAGACAATCCGAGCCTTAGCGCGGCCTCAGTCTTGCTCAGCCGACCGTTTTGGAGGAGCAGGCCAATCTTCATAACGTGTCCGGCTTTGGCTCGCATCTCACCCGCCTCGGGATAGCCCGGCGCCTCATGAACGCAGCGGTTGCTTCCATCGATTTCATTCATTTGCTGACACCTCACTCAACCATTGCATAATCCGCCCGCCCCACCGGATCCGGTGTCGACCCTCTCACATTCATCCCTCTGCCCGGTGCAAATCCCGGGAAGAACACCAGGCCTTGCGACTCAAACCGATACGCCAACGCCAGCCGGGTGACATCGAACACATCGCGTTCTGCCTCGAAGCGCTGAATGGCGTCAACGGAAACCCCGGATTCCTCGGACAACTCTTCAACACTCCAGCCCAGCATCGCTCGGGCCTGGGCACAGTGGGCGGGGGTGAACTGGAAGAGGGCGATACGTTCCAGGGTGATTTTCATCGCAAGAGTGGCCATGGTGTTCTCCGGGCTCGAGAGTGCTGATTCAAAATGTACTGTGTTTTTGTACAGTTGTTTTGATCCCGGATCAAACTCATTTTTTTGATCGATTCTATTTTTTGCTCCGGCAGGCGCTGGGGAGCGACTACGCTGTTTCTATGCGGGAACCTGAAAGCTCAAGGCTTTCAACGCCCGTGAGCAGCAATGATTGAACGTCAGCTTTCTGATTTTCAATTCAGGGAAGGTGGCGTTTATGACGCAGTGCGCCACAGCGTTATGCAGGGAAGGGAATCATGAAAAGACTACGTCTGTTATGTGCCCTGATCGGTTTTACAAGCTTGCCCGTCGCGGCTGATATGGCATCGTTGAGCAAAGAGGCCTTTGTCAGCGACCTGATAAATCAAATGACCCTGGAGGAAAAAATCGGCCAACTGCGGCTGATCGCTATTGATGAAAAGATGACGCCCGAAAAAATACGCGAAGAGATCGCCGCCGGGCGAATCGGTGGTACCTACGGCTCTGTAAGCCGTTTCGTAAACCGCCCCATGCAGGACGCGTCTCAACAAAGCCGCCTGAAAATCCCGATGTTTTTCGGCTGGGACGTGATACACGGCCATCGAACCATTTTCCCCATTGGTCTGGCGTTGGCCTCCAGTTGGGACATTGGCGCTATTGAGCTAAGCGGTCGGATAGCGGCAAAAGAAGCCAGTGCGGACGGTATCGACCTGACCTTCGCCCCGATGATAGATATCGCCCGGGATCCTCGCTGGGGACGCACTTCCGAAGGCTTTGGCGAAGACACCTACCTCGTTTCGCGCATTGCCAAAGCGATGGTTCAGGCCTACCAGGGCGCAAGCCCGAATGCACCCGACAGCATCATGGCCAGCGCCAAACATTTTGCGTTGTATGGGGCTGTCGAGGGTGGGCGCGACTACAACAGCGTCGACATGGGCCTGGCCAGAATGCACCAGGATTACCTGCCACCTTATCGTTCGGCAATTGAGGGGGGCGCGGGGGCGATGATGGTCGCGCTTAACTCGATAAATGGCGTGCCAGCCGCTTCCAACGCCTGGTTGATGCAAGACCTGCTGCGCAAGGCATGGGGCTTCAAGGGGCTGGTCATCAGCGACCATAACGGGATAAACGATCTGGTTCAGCATGGCGTGGCGAAGAATCACCGCGAAGCCGCCAGGCTCGCGATCAAGGCCGGCGTCGATATGAGCATGAACGACTTCTCCTATGGTCCGGAGCTACAGGGGCTGCTTGAGTCGGGCGCTATTTCCCAGAGCAATATCGATAACGCAGTGCGGGAAGTGCTGGGGGCCAAGTACGACATGGGGCTGTTCGAAGACCCTTACCGGCGCATCGGCATTGCCAGTGAAGACCCCGCTGATAACAATGCCGAACACCGTCTGCACAGAGCCCAGGCCCGTGAAGTAGCACGCAAGACATTGGTGCTGCTCAAGAATGAAAACGGCCTCTTGCCGCTGAAAAAAGAGGGCGTGATCGCACTCATAGGCCCATTGGCAAAAAGTGCCGTCGACATCATGGGGAGTTGGTCTGCAAGCGGCGTGGCCGAGCAATCGGTGACGATTTATGACGGGCTGAAAAACGCAATGACCCAGGGCTCGCTGATCTATGCCCGAGGCGCCAATCTCGAAGAGGATCAGGAGGTCGTTAAATACCTGGAATACCAGGGCGTGTCCAAAATCGAGAATGACGCGCGTCCGGCAGCAGAAATGATTGATGAAGCGGTGAAGGCTGCACAGCAAGCCGATGTCGTGATCGCAGTGGTAGGCGAGCCCCGCAGCATGTCTCATGAAGCGGCCAGTCGAACCAGCCTCGACCTGCCTGGGCGCCAGAGTGAATTGATCACCGCCCTGAAAGCCACCGGCAAACCGCTGGTACTGGTGTTGATGAACGGTCGGCCACTGTCCATCGGCAAGGAGCAGAAACAGGCCGATGCAATTCTGGAAACCTGGTACAGCGGCTCCGAGGGAGGCAACGCCGTTGCCGATGTGTTGTTCGGCGACTACAACCCGTCCGGCAAGTTACCCATCACCTTTCCACGCTCCGTGGGGCAGATCCCCAATTACTACAGCCACTTGAACACCGGTCGCCCCTACATAGCGGGTGCGCTTCGCAACTACACGTCGCAATATTTCGATCAATCCCACGGTCCGCTTTACCCCTTCGGCTTTGGGCTGAGCTATACCGACTTCAGCCTGACCGACATGGCTCTGTCCTCGACCACACTGAGCAAGACCGACAACCTCGTCGCTAGTGTCATGGTGAAGAACATCGGCCAGCGCGATGGTGAAACGGTGGTTCAGCTATATATCCGCGATGTTGTGGGATCCGTCAGCCGTCCGGTGAAAGAACTGAAGAACTTTCAAAAAATCATGCTCAAGGCCGGAGAGGAAAAAGCAGTCCATTTCAGCATTAATGAGAACGACTTGAAGTTCTTTAACAGCCAATTGGAGTACGCCGCCGAGCCGGGTGAGTTCCGGGTGCAAATCGGTCTGGATTCCCAGGATGTGAAGGAACAGAGTTTTGAGTTGCTGTCAGAACAAGGCAGTGGCTAAGGCCAAGCGCAGAACCTGTAGGAGCGTGGCTTGCCCGCGAAGGATGCACCGCGGTTTTTCAGGTATTACACGTCATCGTTCTTCGCGGGCAAGCCACGCTCCCACAGGTTCTGCGCTTGCCGCGAGCTCTCTATTTCGCCCCCTCCAACCAAACGGACGGTGCCTGCCCCAGCACGCGACGAAACATTGTCGAGAACGCCGCCGGGCTGTCATAGCCAAAATCCAGGGCAATCCGCGTCACCGGCGTGCCCACCGCCAGCCGCGCCAAAGCCAGCACCACACAGGCCCGCTGCCGCCATTGGCTGAAACTCAGCCCGGTCTGTTGGCGGAACAACCGATTGAAAGTACGCAAACTGATATGCAACTGATCAGCCCACTGTTGCGGCGATAGATGAATGTTCGGATGCTGGAGAAACATCTGACACAACCCAAGCAGCCGCGAATCCATAGGCAGCGGAATGTGCAACGGCAAGTGAGCACTACGGGCCAACTCGTGCAGCAGCAAGTCGATCAGCGCACCGTCGCGCCCGGCCTCGTCGTACTCCAGCGCAACCTCCACCGCCTCCATCAGCAAATGCCGCATCAACGGCGAAACACTGATCACCTGACAGCGATTGCCCAAATCAACCGCCCCCGGTTCGATGTACAAGCTGCGAGTGCTCACCCCCAGCATCAACACCTCATGCGCCACCCCCGGCGGAATCCACACCGCCCGCTGCGGCGGCACCACCCAATTGCCGTCGTGCGTACTCACCTGCATCACCCCGGTGGCGCCGTACAACAACTGCGCCCGCCGATGGGTATGGCGCGGCAACAGCTGCCCATCACGGTAATCCGTGCCGAGGGCCACCACCCGCCGTGGCGTGTCGTCCAGCAAATCAATCGAAACATTGCGCATCGAGCGGTATCCAGCGGTTGGCGTAAACGCAAACATTATTGGCTGACTTGCTGAGGCAGGCCAAGCCCTAATACCCGTAAGTTAAGAGCAATCCATGTGGGAGCGGGCTTGCTCGCGAAGACGGCGGCACAGCCAACATTAATGTCGCCTGACACACCGCTTTCGCGAGCAAGCCCGCTCCCACAATGGAGTGCTCTTACTTAACTTACCGGCGATAGGCCAAGCCCCATCGCTCTATCGTCGGCCACTCTCAACCAACGGACGATGCGCGATGTTCTTCTATCTCTTACTGGCACTCTTCGGCTGCATGACCGGCGTCACCGCCGTGCTGTTCGGCTTCGGCGGCGGCTTCGTCGTCGTGCCCTTGCTGTACCGCATGCTCACGGCCAGCCACGGTGCCGACGATCCCATCAGTCAATCGGCGATGCACATCGCCGTAGCCACCTCGACCTGCGTGATGATCGTCAACGCCCTGATCGCCAGCGCAAAGCATCACCGCGCCGGAAACCTCATTCGCCATTACCTGTGGCCGTTGGGCGGGTTCATCGGTTTGGGCGCGATCATCGGCGCCGTTGCAGCGATGTGGGCAAGTGGCGAGTTGATTCGTTTTGCCTTCATCGCCTACCTCGGCGTGACGATTCTGGACTGCCTGTTCCGACGCGGATTTCTCACACAGTCCGACGCTGTAATCCCACGGCGATTGGGCAGGGCAGAAGTGTCGGGCGGCGGTGTAGGTATCGGCACCATCGCCACGTTTCTCGGCGTGGGCGGCAGCGTCATGACCGTGCCGTTGTTGCGGCGTTGTGGGCTGAGCATGTCCAAGGCGACGTCCATGGCCAATCCGTTGAGTCTGCCGGTTGCGGTGGCTGGGACGCTGACTTACATGGCGATGGCGGGGTTTGCCGGGTTTGATCTGGGGCGGTGGTTTGTCGGTTATGTGGATGTGCTGGCGTTTGCGGTGTTGACGGTTGGATCGCTGGTGGGGATTCGCCTGGCGACGTCGTGGATCGGGCGGATACCGGATCGGGTGCATGCGCGGGTTTATATTGGTTTGCTGGTGGTAGTGATGCTCAGCATGGCGATGAAGTGAGGCGTGCAATGAGGCTCGATTCCCCCCTGCAACCTCGCCATAATCCGTCCTCGTTCAACCTGCGCCGCCTTCAATCTGCCCGGCGCTGCTTCCGACTTATTCAGGGATCGATCAATGCTCAAAGGATTGTTACGCCTGGCGCCAGTCGCCGCGTTGTTACTCATGTTGTGTTCCACTGCTCATGCCGAGGATGGGAGACGAGTGTTCACCGGCACCCTGGGCAAAATGCCGATCGTGCTGGAACTCAATACCAGCGAGGAGAACGGAGTCACCGGCCGCTACTTCTATGAGAAATACCATCGCGACCTTGAGCTGAGCGGCTCGCTGCAAGAAAAGACCCTGACGCTAACCGAAGGCAACAACCGCTACGGTGACGACAAACCCCTGCCAATCCTGAAGCTGCAAGAAACGGCCAACGGCTGGCAGGGCGAATGGAAAAGCCCCAAGGGCAAAATTCTGCAAATGCAGTTGACCGAGGCCAAGCTCCCGACACCGGCGGCAGACACATTGCCCTTCATCGCCGCGCTGCCGAAAAGCGACCCCTACGAATATCTGCGCCTGCAAGGCTTGAAGCTCAAACCGGGCAAGAAAGAGTCCTTCATGGGTTACGACCTGCAATGGTGGACGCAGCCCGAGTCCAGTCTCTCCATGTTCAGCGTCGAGTCCGGCTACCCGAAAGCCGACCAGCAGCGAATCAATCAGCAATTGTTGGGGCGGCTCTGGAGCGAAGTCATCAGCTACCACGGTTGTGTGCTGCAGGGGTCAGATAATGCCGAGTTCGATCAAGGTGTCAGTCCCCAATTCCTGTCGCCCGATGTGGTCAGCCTGAACATCTCCACCAGCTATTACTGCGGCGGCGCTCACCCGGATTTTGGCAATTCGCCGATCAACCTCGACGTTCATACCGGTCATAACCTGTCGCTGGAAGATGTGTTGTGGGTTGGCAAAGGCAAGCCGCTGCTGCACGCCGATCGCGACGGCACGGGCGACACAGCCCTGACCGAGGAAGAGAGCAAAGCACGATTCACCTATCAGCGCGAAGTGTTCGTACCGTGGCTGATCAAGCAATTCACCGCGCTGTACCCCAACGACATGCAGAAGCCGGTGGATGAGGACAGCTGCGACTACACCCACGAAAGCGTTTGGGGTTATTCCAACTGGTACTTCACCGCAAAAGGCCTGTACCTGGGACCGTACTTCGCCCGCGTGCAACGCAGTTGCGATGACCCGGGCTGGTCAGTGCTGCCGTACGCCGTGGTCAAGCAACATCCCGGCGCGGTCAAACTTGAACTGCCTCAGGACTAATCCCTAGCCCGACGCCAAACGATAAAGCCGAAGGACTTCGAGGATGATCTTGAAGGGCAGCAAGGCATCATTTTCTTCAAAGACTTCTGGCGCCGAGGAAGCGAGACCATCGGCAATCGCAGTGGCGATCATATCGACCTATGGAACGGGCGAAGACTAACGGACTGGCTGAGCTACCCTCGTATTCAGTTGGGGTTTTCCATTGAGGGCAGTTTCTCCGACTACCACGAGTCGAAGGAAATATGGTTTTGGAAGGTCATATGAAAATTGTTAAAGGGGCCTTGTTCGTCATCCTTATGGTTGCCTTGGCCGTTGGGGCATTTAATTTGTTATTCGTGGCAGTGTCTGACTACTTTGGGCCGTTCTACGAAAGTGAAGCGGACCAACATCGGAACTTTGCAATTTGGCTTTTGGGTAATGCGGGGGTTGGGATGCTTTCGATTGTTATGGGGGTTGTTTTGTATCGGCGTTATCTGCGCAGAGCACGTGTTTGAACGACACGATGGCCGTCGTCCCGACGCAATATCAGCCACAGCAATAACGCTGTGACACCGATTACTTACCCGCCAACCCCGGCGCTTCACGAATGATGAAGTGATCCAGGTTCTCAATATTGGCACTGAACACCCCGAACGTCTGTTCGGGGTTTTTCTTGCTCGGCACTTGCTTCAACTCCGGAGTCACCCCATAAAAGAAGCAATACAACTCGGCGTCACTATCGACCGCGTGCTTGATCTCTTCCAGAAACGCCTTGCGCTTGCGGTAGTTGTCGATCAGCTTCTTGCTCAAATAAACGTTCACCGAAAAAGGCTTCTTCTTCGCCTCATCCGGTTGCTTGAACCAGACCTTCTGTTCGAAATCGATGCGAAAGCTCTGGGTGTAATCCTTGATCTCCTTGATCTTGCCCCAGTAAATCAGCCCCTTGTTGTCCTGCAGATACTCAATCTTCTTGAAGAACGACCCATAAGGCGCCGAGTGCTCGCCAATCTTCAGCGGCATGCGCTTGAGCAGTTCCTTGTCCTCGAAGTTCGACACAAAACACTCCACCGGATGGGCGAAGACACTGGTCTTGTCCGGCGCCGACTCCCGGCTCGGCTGCTCGACGTTACTGGCCGCTGAAGCTGGTTTTGGGTCATCCCGCATGACATCCGCCGCCACCGCCGGGCTCGCAGGCTTACGCACATACTCACGCCGAGTCAGCAACAACTCCGACGGGAAATGCTCCTCGCGACCGTCATCCGATTCCGCACCGTCCGCCTCCAGGCCCGACGCCGGCGTCTTCAGACTGACATAAGGACAACCCTCGACATGCCGCGTGCTGGGGATGTTCTTGAAGTGCGGCGTGCGCACGTAATTCACATTCTTGGCGTTGAACGTCCCCAACACGTTGGCCGCATCAAACGCCGAACGGCAGGCATCGTTGGGGCACTGGAAGTGCTCCTTGGCGGAATCGAACTCCATCGTCTCGTCGAAATTCAAATCGCGCACGTCATAGATCGACAGCTTGTCGTCGAGGCTGAGGCAGTAGGCGAGGTCGAATTTCATGGGCTATCGGGCTCTTTGAGGGGATCGTTTTTATAGTCGCTAAGCGCTCGTCCTGCACAGCTTTTTCCACAGCGCGATCTACTTCTCTGTGCGGCTTTACCAGTGATGGCAATGTAGCTACCGTTGTAGGATAAATTTCCTGCGGCTGTGCGCTATTTCCTACGTCGAGTTTCGGTTTCTGCAACCCGTGTCGACAGTGATTGAGCCGCATCCCGCGATGACCATTTGCTCTCGTAGCAAGGATAGCGACTCGATGACTTCGCCTGCACTTAACCAAATCTTGTTTGGCCCTCCGGGAACCGGTAAGACGTACGCCACTATCGAGGCTGCGCTGGAAATTCTTGTTCCTGAGTTTCTTCGGGCCAACAAAGGCAAACGGGTGGCTTTAAAGAAGCGCTTTGATGAGTTAGCCGAAGATGGGCACGTTGAGTTCGTCACCTTTCATCAAAGCTTCAGCTACGAGGACTTCGTCGAAGGTCTACGTGCTGAAAGCGGAGAAGATGGGCAATTGCACTACGAAGTTGTCGATGGTGTGTTCAAAAAAATGTGCACCTCTGCCATGGCCAAGGTAAAGAGCCCCGGTGTTCTATTTATAAAGGGGGAGTCATTTGGTTCTGGGTACATAGTCGCGAGTGCATCTGCTGAGTTACTGAGCTTGGTTAAACCTAATGGTAAAGAGCTACCGATTGGGATGAGTATTCTTCACACGCTCGCTGAATATGTGCGCGCAGGGCGGTTAACCGTCGCAGATGTCCGCAACAAGCTGGTTTTTGACAAAGTGTCAGAAACTAAGCTGGAACCATATCTCATCAATGGCTACAACAATATTTTGCCGGTTTTGGTTCAGCGCATTTTGGATACGTCATCCGAAGACGCAAAGGTCAAGGAGACAACTCAATCCAGCGACGCACGCGTACTCATCATCGATGAAGTAAATCGCGGCAATATCTCTCGGATCTTCGGTGAGCTGATTACTCTCATCGAGCCATCCAAGCGTGCAGGAGCTGATGAGGCATTAAAGGTTACGCTGCCGTATTCGAAGGATCATTTCAGCGTTCCGAGTAATGTCTACCTCATTGGCACCATGAACACCGCTGATCGTTCATTGGCTGGTCTAGATATCGCGCTGCGTCGTCGTTTCACGTTCCGCGAAATGCCGCCTAAGCCTGAGCTGCTGAAAGACGTCACTGTGGGGGAACTCAATGTTGCCCAACTTCTAATAGTGATGAATCAACGAATTGAGATGCTGTTAGATCGAGATCATTGTTTAGGGCACGCGTACTTTATGCCGCTAGTGGAGGATTGTACGCTGGAACGATTGGGGCAAATCTTTCGCGAGCAAGTGCTCCCATTGCTGCAAGAGTATTTTTTCGAAGATTGGCTACGGATTCAATGGGTCCTTAACGATCATCGCAAGGCCCCTGAAAACTGCTTTATCGCGCAGGCGCTATTCAACTCAGGATCTTTGTTTGGCGATCAAGTGGTTCTAAGTAACCAAAATAATCAATGGATTATCAACGAAGACGCCTTTGCTCGGATTGAGTCTTTCTGGGGTGTCATTGATCACCAAGCAGTACCTCCAAAGGTCCAGGAGGCTATTGAAGTTGAAAAAGACGACATTCAGGTTCGTCAGCTTGAAAGCGGATCAATCGAGGTTTTAAAGTCTGGGAAGATCGTCAGCCCATCTAAACCTATTTTGCGAGAGCTTGCCGCAGCGCATGGTCTGACAACACACCATGCAAGTGGTCTTGAGTTTAATACTCGCCATCTTGGCGCGGCCGTAATCAGCGCATTGAAAGGCGTGACGGTGTGAAACCCGTCATCACGGTCCGCGAGTACGCGAGGCTGACGACAGATAAAATCACTGAGCCGACGTTGGATCTTGCTCAGGTATCGATTTCTGCCTTTGACTGGCTGTGCAAATTGAATGCTACTTTCAGCAATGCTGGAGCTGCACTGGTTCAGCTTGAAAATCGGTGTTTACTTAAACTCGACAACTACGTTGGTGTGTTGGAAACACCCTGTGGCACGCGTCTTGAAATTCTCCCCAAGCATTTTGAGCGAGAGAACTGCATTAAGCAGAGCAGAGTGTTGTTGCGGCGCATGATCCAAGCTTCTTTAAATTTACCCACCCGTGAAGTCGGCGCGGCAGATCTTCAAAATTTCGATGCACCGCTGAGCGAATGGGTCATGGGCCGATTCCTACTGACTCTGGATCACTTGATCAAGCGAGGTCTACGCTTTGACTACCAGTGCGTAGAGGAGGAACAACGGTTCCTACGTGGTCAATTGGATGTGGTTAAGCAAATGCGTCAACCCCCTGGACGCCAGCACCATTTCCAGATTCGACACGATGTCTATTTGCCCGACCGACCAGAAAACCGCTTACTCAAATTCGCGTTAGATGAGGTCTGCAAAGCAACAAAAGATGCTGGTAACTGGCGTCTGGCTCACGAGTTAAGAAGTGTGTTGTTAGAGGTTCCTACAAGTCGCAATGTGCAGCAGGATTTCAACCAATGGAGCAGCGAGCGGCTGATGGCGCACTACATGCCAGTGAAACCCTGGTGTGAGCTGATTATCAAGCAAAAGATGCCTTTGGCGGTCGCAGGGGAGTGGCATGGCATGAGCTTGTTGTTTCCTATGGAGAAGCTGTTTGAGCGCTATGTAGCTGCGAGTCTAGACAGGGATCTGCTGCAAGACGCTCGACTTCAAACTCAAGCCCACACTGAATATTTGTGTCAGCACAAAGGCAAAAACTTCTTTCAATTGCGGCCGGATTTGATGGTTCACCATCAGAATAAAAGCTGGGTGCTGGACACAAAATGGAAGCGGTTGAACTCATCTGGTGAGGATAAGAACTACGGTTTGAAGCAGTCCGATTTCTATCAGTTGTTCGCCTATGGCCACAAATACCTAGCGGGTGAGGGGGAGTTGGTGCTGATTTATCCAAGACGATCTGCGTTTGATGCGCCGTTGCAGGTATTTGAGTTTGCATCGCAACTCAAGCTTTGGGTGCTGCCGTTTGATATGGAACGTGGCGTATTGTTAGGGGCTCCTGAAGGGTTCCCGCTTCACTCTCAGCAACAGCGATCAAGTGAACGGTTGGCGTGATGCTCAACGCTCCCAATCAAATGGGTGCAGAAAGCTGCACCCATCTTTAGCGGCTTTCTAAAATAGAAATAGCCGTGAAGCTTTCCTCCACCAAGATGTTTGCTGTT
Source organism: Pseudomonas sp. GW822-FHT02E03 (assembly GCF_058802325.1). Taxonomy (NCBI): domain Bacteria; kingdom Pseudomonadati; phylum Pseudomonadota; class Gammaproteobacteria; order Pseudomonadales; family Pseudomonadaceae; genus Pseudomonas; species Pseudomonas sp. GW822-FHT02E03. The sequence goes on from NZ_JBXAOA010000041.1 coordinate 29,394, forward strand.
GGGGCAGCAGGATGCAAGGCATGTCCCGCATCCGTATCCATGGTTCATTCCGCCAGTGCAGCAAACTTAGTTGCATCTGAGGCCAATCCAAAACGCTCAAGGTTGGACGCTCAACTGCCTGCGCCGGTCTTGCGTCACGCAGTGCAGCTACAACCTGATGCGTCAGCCATTCGCGTAGTGAGCGATATTCCGGGCAATAGTGATAAACCAATAATGCATACACGCCCGACTCGCTGAGCATCAGTCGCTCCTCTGCTGCTCCATGAGCATGTACCAATAACATCCGTCGCTGATCCATATCGAGTTTTCGGGACATTCGCTCGTCCAAATACTTGCCCATCAACCGCCCTATATCGCGCGCGCAAAACCAGGCTTGGTTTTCGAAGAGTAGGGCGTGGAGATGAATGTCGTGGCGAGTGAATAGGGTGGATGGGAGAGGCTCCCACTCGTCGTTCATTGGTGCGGATAAATTTCTGGATGCGAGTTGAGTGGACATAATCCGTGACCTCTACGTATTAAGGGGGCAGGGCCAGACCCAACGTAGAGTGGAATTAAGAAATCCCAACGAGCAAAGCCATCACATACCAACGACAAACCACCAAAGGGTGAATTGCGAATCTGTGTGATTGACCAAGCTTTCTACGTTGGGCGTTTCTTAGGCACCTGCGATGGAGCTTAGAGGTGCTTTTAGCGGGTATCAATGGAGAAACAGCTGTAAGTGCTGTAGGAGATTTAGCTCTGTGGCGTAGGGATGAAAAAGGACTACTCATGGCCCATAAAAAAGCCCCGATCTGATCGGGGCTTTGCTTTTTTGACTTGTCGACTCAGGCAGCAAATCGTCAAAACGTGGCGAGCGAGGCTATTAATCCCAGCTCAACGCCCCACCAGTCTGATACTCAATAACTCTCGTCTCAAAGAAATTCTTCTCTTTCTTCAAGTCCATGATCTCGCTCATCCAAGGGAACGGGTTAGTCGTCCCTGGATACTCTTCCTTCAAACCAATCTGCGACAACCGACGGTTAGCAATGAACTTGAGGTAATCCTCCATCATCGCCGCATTCATGCCCAACACCCCACGAGGCATGGTGTCACGAGCGTATTCAATCTCCAGCTGAGTCCCCTGCAGAATCATCTGCGAAGCTTCTTCCTTCATCTCAGCATCCCACAAGTGCGGGTTTTCGATTTTGATCTGGTTGATCACGTCGATGCCGAAGTTCAGGTGCATGGATTCGTCGCGCAGGATGTACTGGAACTGCTCGGCGACGCCGGTCATTTTGTTGCGGCGGCCCATGGAGAGGATCTGGGTGAAGCCGCAGTAGAAGAAGATGCCTTCCAGAACGCAGTAGTAGGCGATCAGGTTGCGCAGCAGCTCTTTGTCGGTTTCGACGGTGCCGGTTTCGAACTTCGGATCGGAGATCGAACGGGTGTATTTCAGGCCCCAGGTGGCTTTTTTCGCGACCGATGGGATCTCGTGGTACATGTTGAAGATTTCGCCTTCATCCATGGCCAACGATTCGATGCAGTACTGGTAAGCGTGGGTGTGGATCGCCTCTTCGAAGGCCTGGCGCAAGATGTATTGGCGGCATTCCGGGTTGGTGATCAGGCGGTACACGGCCAGGACCAGGTTGTTGGCAACCAGGGAGTCGGCGGTGGAGAAGAAGCCGAGGTTGCGCATCACGATGCGGCGCTCGTCGTCGGTCAGGCCTTCCGGGTCTTTCCAGAGGGCGATGTCGGCGGTCATGTTGACTTCTTGCGGCATCCAGTGGTTTGCGCAACCGTCCAGATACTTCTGCCAGGCCCAGTCGTACTTGAACGGTACGAGTTGGTTGAGGTCGGCACGGCAGTTGATCATGCGCTTTTCGTCGACAGCAACGCGGGCAGAGGCGCCTTCGAGTTCGGCGAGGCCTTCGGCGACGTCGAGGGTGTCCAGGGCAGCTTTGGCACGGGCGATTGCGGCAGAGTCGGTCGCGGTAACAGCGCGAGCTTCTTGAGCGGCGACACCACCAGCGGTGTCGAGTCGGTCCATGTTGGCTTCAGTCGCGTGGCCGGCGTTGGCGCCTTTTACCACGGTCTCGCCGCTGTCTTCTTTGTCGAATTCGTCCCAGCTCAGCATGACGTGTCGTCTCCTGCGTGAGGGCCAGATTGCCCGTGTGAAAACTGATAGGTTGGTTTTTCACACAGCCGTTTCTGGCCGCGTTGGATCTAAAGGAATCGTTTTTTGCAGCAGTACAACGCAGGCAATAAACAGAATTTTGTACGGGTGTTCCGAAGCCGCCGATGGGCGCAGAAAATGTGAACCGCTCTGCGTGGGCTTCAGACTGGCTTTTCACCCCTGTAAGGGAATATTGCAGGCCCGTTTAAGTCCGCATTATAAGGAAATTTTCGGCCCCGTGGTGCGGCGAAATGGCACTCGCAGCGGTCGGTGGGGGGCGTTTTCAGGTTGGAGCGAGGGTTTACAGGGCTTTGGCGGAGGAAGTTTTTTTTTCGCCTGTTTTGGCTGGTTTTTGACGGTGAGGGCTGGGTGTTCGCGTGGTTATGGTCTGCTGTTGTGTTGCAAGCCAGGTGGGGCGGGGCTTTCGGGGGAGAGGAGCCGTTTTTGTGGGGGGAGTTTTTGGCTAAAAATGTTCTTGAAATCGATTGCTCAAAAAACAACCAGAAACGGCATTTTTTACTACATGTAGTGGTTTTGGTCGATTTTTGACCACTCCAGACACAACTAAGCCCGACCTAAGTCGGGCTGTGATGTCGCTTTCGGTTTTCAGCTGAAACGAGCGGCACCTACGTGATCAGAACCATCGGCAGCGACCTTGGCAGCGCCGGTGTGATCAAAGCCGTCAGCAGCGACTTTGGCAGCGCCAGTGTGATCAAAACCATCGGAAGCGAAAGAGGCCGAGCCAGTGTGGTCGTAACCGTCAGAAGCGACAGCCGCTTCAGTGAAAGTAGCCGAACCAGTGTGGTCGTAACCATCGGCGGCGAAGGTGTTGGCGGCCAGGACGGAAAGGGTCAGGGCGAGGATCAGTTTGGTTTTCATGGTGGTATCTCCAGGTTCGTTGGCGTGTGTGCCTTGTGTGGAATTCATCCTACGCCAACTATTTTGATTAAAAAGCGCAAATAAACGCTTAAAACAATCGTATTTGTAGATGTAATGCTCGGCGCTTCATCTGCCTTGAAGGCGGGGGGGGGGGGGTGGGTCGAGCCTTGATAAATAAGAGGGGGGCGGATCAGCCGTTAGAGCAGCCGTTGCCCATGACGCTGTAGCGCAGAATGTGTCGCTGACCTTTGGAGTCGTCGTATTCCATTTTGGCTGGAACCACTTCGCAGACATTCGGGATTTCGCTCATCGATATGACTTTGGCGATGTCCAGGTGGGTGGAGTAGGTGTATTCCTCGATAGCGGGTTGTTGCTGTGCGACATCAGTCGGGACCTCATCCGCCATGGCGGTTAAGCACAGACTGCTGAGGACCAGAACCCATAAAGCTTTCATTTCAAATTTACCTTTCTGAGGTCGAATGGGGTCACGCAATCTTTTTGGGATTGCGTGTGGAGCTTTAATAAAGAGTCTTGGATTAACTGCCTTCGTGGGGGCTGCAACTGGGTTAATCACGTTGCCGTGTTGGCGAGACCGATTTTAGGCCTGAGGGGGGCGTGCATATAGCCGTGCTTTTGATAAACACTTTTGGCAGATTTGGTAACAATCCCCGAGAGCCCGCCCGAATCCACTGCGTAGAATCTGCCGAAGATTGCGATCTTTCGACTTAAAAAGCCGAAGATCAAAAGATCACAGGCTTCGCCTGCTTCCACGCAGGCCCTAATAGCCGGGTTTGAGCGCCTTGTTGCGGTATAGCCACATTTTGTAGGGGCTTGTTACTACCATCGTCGAATGGTTCTATAGGCCCCGCCCGGCTACAACTGGGGGCATACAAAAACAACTATTCCACCGAGGTAAGAAAGATGAGTGCGGCTTCTTTGTATCCCGTTCGTCCCGAGGTTCTAGCCAACACGCTGACTGACGAGGCCACCTATAAGGCCATGTACCAGCAGTCGGTCGTCAACCCGGACGGCTTCTGGCGTGAACAAGCCAAGCGCCTCGACTGGATCAAGCCTTTCACTACGGTGAAGCAGACGTCCTTCGACGATCACCATGTCGACATCAAATGGTTCGCCGACGGCACGCTGAACGTTTCCTACAACTGCCTCGACCGTCATCTGGCCGAGCGCGGCGATCAAATCGCGATCATTTGGGAAGGGGATGACCCTGCCGAAAGCCGCAACATCACTTACCGCGAGCTGCACGAACAAGTCTGCAAGTTCGCCAACGCCTTGCGCGGCCAGGATGTGCACCGCGGCGACGTGGTGACGATCTATATGCCGATGATCCCCGAAGCCGTGGTCGCCATGCTGGCCTGCACCCGGATCGGCGCGATTCACTCGGTGGTGTTCGGCGGTTTCTCTCCGGAAGCCCTGGCCGGTCGCATTATCGACTGCCGCTCGAAAGTGGTGATCACCGCTGACGAAGGCGTACGTGCCGGCAAGAAGATTCCGCTCAAGGCCAACGTCGACGACGCGCTGACCAACCCGGAAACCAGCAGCATCCAGAAAGTCATCGTGTGCAAGCGCACGGGTGGCGACATCAAGTGGAACCAGCACCGCGACATCTGGTTTGAAGACCTGATGAAAGTGGCGGGCACCGTGTGTGCACCGAAAGAGATGGGCGCTGAAGAAGCGCTGTTCATCCTTTATACCTCCGGTTCCACCGGCAAGCCGAAGGGCGTGCAGCACACCACCGGCGGTTACCTGCTGTATGCGGCGATGACCCACGAGCGCGTGTTCGACTACCGTCCGGGTGAAATCTACTGGTGCACCGCCGACGTCGGCTGGGTTACTGGCCACTCGTATATCGTCTACGGCCCGCTGGCCAACGGCGCGACCACGTTGCTGTTCGAAGGCGTACCGAATTACCCGGACATCACCCGGGTGGCGAAGATCGTCGACAAACACAAGGTCAACATTCTCTACACCGCACCGACCGCGATCCGCGCGATGATGGCCTCGGGCACCGCCGCCGTTGAAGGCGCCGATGGCAGCAGCCTGCGTCTGTTGGGGTCGGTGGGCGAGCCGATCAACCCGGAAGCCTGGGACTGGTACTACAAGAATGTCGGCCAATCCCGTTGCCCTATCGTCGATACCTGGTGGCAGACCGAAACCGGCGGCAACATGATGAGCCCGCTGCCGGGCGCTCACGCCCTCAAGCCGGGTTCTGCGGCGCGTCCGTTCTTCGGCGTGGTGCCCGCCCTGGTGGATAACCTGGGCAACATCGTCGAAGGCGAGGCCGAGGGCAACCTGGTGATTCTCGATTCGTGGCCAGGCCAGGCGCGTACGCTGTTTGGCGACCATGACCGCTTCGTCGACACCTATTTCAAGACGTTCCGTGGCATGTACTTCACCGGTGACGGTGCGCGTCGTGACGCAGACGGTTACTACTGGATCACCGGTCGCGTGGATGACGTGCTTAACGTATCCGGCCACCGCATGGGTACCGCCGAGATCGAAAGCGCGATGGTCGCGCACCCGAAAGTCGCCGAAGCGGCGGTGGTTGGTGTGCCGCATGACATCAAGGGGCAGGGCATTTATGTCTACGTCACGTTGAATGCTGGCGAAGAGCCGAGCGAGCAATTGCGCCTGGAGCTGAAAAACTGGGTGCGCAAGGAAATTGGTCCGATTGCTTCGCCGGATGTCATCCAGTGGGCGCCGGGGCTGCCGAAAACCCGTTCGGGCAAGATCATGCGCCGGATTCTGCGCAAGATAGCGACGGCCGAATACGATGGGTTGGGGGATATTTCGACCTTGGCCGATCCGGGTGTGGTGCAGCATCTGATTGATACGCACAAGACCATGAACGTCGCGTAAGCACGGTTCTGAGTTAGTGAAAGCCCCATCCGGTGTCGTGCCGGATGGGGCTTTTTTGGTCTGTGATTTTTGTTTTGGCTGTCCGGGCGGGCCTCATCGCGGGCAAGCCCGCTCCCACAGGTTTTCGGAATTGATTGAGATTGCTCGCACGCCACAAATCCTTGTGGGAGCGGGCTTGCCCGCGATGAGGCCAGGTCCGACACCCCATAAACAACGACCAATAATTATCGGCTTCCTATGTAGGCCATTTCCCACTGTTACCCATCACCCTTCAAGTAACTGAATGTGTAACCGCCCGCCCGATAACGAGGCATTGGGAAACGCAAAGCCCCGTCACAGGGCCTCTAAACCCGGCATGAAAAATAAGACACTACGCTGCGCTTGCCGGATTAGAAGGGTTTGCCAATAATAGGCCCGCAATTTGCAATATAGATCGGTTCACTGTCTTTTGCTCTTGCATGAAATTGCAAGGCTGTCAACGCGTTCAAGCGGCTTTCTCAGTGCATCTGTAATTTGTTGTCGCATTGAAGAAATATCGGCTTCGGGCCTGTCGTTAGAATGCCGATCACTCGCTCGTCGTTGCCTGTGTTGAAATCAGCGCACGGTTCCTAGGACGCAGCACCGCTTTGCGGTTTAACCCATTCGCATATTGGGCTGTCGCTCACTCTGCCGTTTTTGCCCTTTACCGATGGAGTCCCAAGATGAAGAAACTCGTGCTGCTTGGCGCCCTGGCACTGTCCGTGCTGTCCCTGCCGACCTTCGCCGATGAAAAACCTCTGAAAATCGGTATCGAAGCGGCTTACCCTCCGTTCGCCTCCAAAGCACCGGATGGCAGCATCGTGGGTTTTGACTACGACATCGGCAACGCCCTGTGCGAAGAGATGAAGGTCAAGTGCGTGTGGGTCGAGCAAGAGTTCGACGGCCTGATCCCGGCACTCAAGGTGCGCAAGATCGACGCGATCCTGTCGTCCATGTCGATCACCGAAGACCGCAAGAAGTCCGTGGACTTCACCAACAAGTATTACAACACCCCGGCTCGCCTGGTCATGAAGGCTGGCACTGCAGTCAGCGAAAACCTGGCTGAGTTGAAGGGCAAGAACATCGGCGTGCAACGTGGTTCGATCCACGAGCGTTTCGCCCGCGAAGTCCTGGCCCCGCTGGGTGCCGAGATCAAGCCTTACGGTTCGCAGAACGAAATCTACCTCGACGTGGCTGCTGGCCGCCTCGACGGCACCGTGGCAGACGCTACCCTGCTGGATGACGGTTTCCTGAAAACCGACGCCGGCAAAGGTTTCGCCTTCGTTGGCCCGGCCTTCACCGACGTCAAATACTTCGGCGACGGCGTGGGTATCGCGGTTCGCAAGGGCGACGCGCTGAAAGACAAGATCAACACTGCGATCGCGGCCATTCGCGAGAACGGCAAGTACAAGCAAATCCAGGACAAGTACTTCGCCTTCGATATCTACGGCAAGTAATCGTCCCCGCAACACGTGCGAAATGGCGCAAGCAACAGGATCTCTGAGGTTTGCGCCATTTTTTCATCCCAACTTTCGAGGACCTGAATCATGTTGAAAGGCTACGGGGCTGTCATCCTCGATGGCGTATGGCTGACGCTTCAGCTCGCCTTGTCGTCCATGGTCCTGGCCATTGTTCTGGGGCTGATCGGCGTTGCGCTGCGTCTGTCCCCGATACGCTGGCTGGCATGGCTGGGCGACCTGTACTCCACGGTGATCCGCGGGATTCCCGATCTGGTGCTGATCCTGCTGATTTTCTACGGCGGCCAGGACCTGCTCAACCGCGTGGCGCCGATGTTCGGCTATGACGATTACATCGACCTGAACCCGTTGGCCGCCGGTATCGGCACCCTGGGTTTCATCTTCGGTGCGTACCTGTCGGAAACCTTCCGTGGTGCCTTCATGGCAATCCCGAAGGGGCAGGCAGAAGCCGGCATGGCGTACGGCATGAGCAGTTTTCAGGTGTTCTTCCGGGTGTTGGTGCCGCAGATGATTCGTCTGGCGATTCCGGGTTTTACCAACAACTGGCTGGTACTGACCAAGGCGACCGCGCTGATTTCGGTGGTCGGTCTGCAAGACATGATGTTCAAGGCCAAGCAGGCGGCAGATGCTACCCGCGAGCCTTTCACCTTCTTCCTCGCAGTGGCGGCGATGTACCTGGTGATCACCAGCGTCTCGTTGCTGGCATTGCGTCACCTTGAGAAGCGCTACTCGGTAGGCGTAAGGGCGGCTGATCTATGATCTTCGACTACAACGTCATTTGGGAGGCCTTGCCGCTGTACCTCGGCGGCCTGGTGACCACCCTCAAACTGCTCGCGCTGTCGCTGTTCTTCGGTCTGCTGGCGGCACTGCCGCTGGGGCTGATGCGCGTCTCCAAGCAGCCGGTCGTCAACATGAGTGCCTGGCTGTTCACCTACGTGATTCGCGGCACGCCAATGCTGGTGCAGCTGTTTTTGATCTACTACGGCCTGGCGCAATTCGAAGCGGTGCGTGAAAGCTTCCTCTGGCCGTGGCTGTCCAGCGCCACGTTCTGTGCGTGCCTGGCCTTCGCCATCAACACCAGCGCCTACACCGCTGAAATCATCGCCGGCAGCCTGCGTGCCACGCCCAATGGCGAGATCGAAGCGGCCAAGGCCATGGGCATGTCGCGCATCAAAATGTACAAGCGAATCCTGTTGCCATCGGCCCTGCGCCGGGCACTGCCGCAGTACAGCAACGAAGTGATCATGATGCTGCAGACCACCAGTCTGGCGTCCATCGTGACCCTGATCGACATCACCGGTGCCGCGCGCACGGTCAACGCTCAGTTCTACTTGCCGTTCGAAGCCTACATCACCGCCGGCGTGTTCTACCTGTGCCTGACCTTCATTCTGGTGCGCCTGTTCAAGATGGCCGAGCACCGCTGGCTGGGCTATCTGGCCCCGCGGAAGCACTGATATGGAACGCATCGATCATGCATTGCCGTGGAGCCACCTGGGCAGCGAACGCCGGATTTCGGTGTTCCGCTTCGGCGCTGGCGAGCGCAAGGCTTACATCCAGGCCAGTCTGCACGCCGATGAACTGCCGGGGATGCGCACGGCCTGGGAGCTGAAAAAGCGCCTGACCGAACTCGAAGCCCAAGGCTTGCTCAACGGTGTGATCGAACTGGTGCCGGTGGCCAATCCACTGGGCCTGGGTCAACTGCTTCAGGGTAACCATCAGGGGCGATTCGAGGCGGGTAGCGGCAAGAATTTCAACCGGGATTTCGTCGAGCTGAGTGAGCCTGTGGCCGCTGAGCTGCAAGGGCATCTGGGTGACGATCCTCACGCCAATGTCCGTTTGATCCGTGAAACCATGAGCGATGTGCTGGCTGCCTTGCCGCCTGCCGCGAGTCAGTTGCAAGGCATGCAGCGCATCTTGCTCAGCCATGCCTGCACTGCCGATGTGGTGCTGGATTTGCACTGCGATTGCGAAGCGGCGCTGCACATGTACGCCTTGCCGCAACACTGGCCGCATTGGCGTTCGCTGGCTGCACACTTGAACGTCAAGGTCGGGCTGTTGGCGGAAGATTCCGGCGGCAGCTCCTTTGATGAAGCGTGTTCGCTGCCATGGCTGCGTCTGTCGCGTCTGTTTCCGGATGCCCAGATTCCACTGGCCTGCCTGGCGACGACCATCGAGTTGGGCGGCCAATCCGATACCGGCCGCCCAGAGGCAGAGGCTTACGCCGAAGGCATTCTGGCGTTCCTCGCTGAACAAGGGTTGATCAGCGGCGAGTGGCCAAAACCTGCGCAAGACGCTTGCGAAGGCCTGCCGTTCGAAGGCACTGAATTGCTGTTCGCGCCGCATCCGGGCGTGGTGAGTTTCCTGCGTAAACCCGGTGAGTGGGTTGAGGCGGGCGACGAGATTTTTGAAGTGATCGATCCGTTATCGGATCGGGTCAGCACGGTGTGTGCTGGTACGTCCGGGGTGCTGTTTGCCATTGAACGGCTGCGTTATGCCCAACCCGGTTTCTGGCTGGCCAAGGTGGCGGGGCGCGAAGCGCTGCGTCACGGGCGCTTGCTCAACGACTGACTGACTGTTTTTGTGAGAACCGACCGCATGTACAAACTTGAAGTCCAAGACCTGCATAAACGCTATGGCAGTCACGAAGTGCTCAAGGGCGTGTCCCTGAAAGCGGCGGCTGGCGATGTGATCAGCATCATCGGCTCCAGTGGCTCCGGCAAAAGTACTTTCCTGCGCTGCATCAACCTGCTCGAGCAACCGCACGCCGGCAAGATTCTGCTTAACAACGAAGAGCTGAAGCTGGTCGCCAACAAGGACGGCGCGCTGAAAGCCGCCGACCCGAAACAGCTGCAACGCATGCGTTCGCGCCTGTCGATGGTGTTCCAGCATTTCAACCTGTGGTCGCACATGACCGCGATGGAAAACATCATGGAAGCGCCGGTCCACGTGCTCGGCATGTCCAAGACCGAAGCCCGCGAGAAGGCCGAGCACTACCTGAACAAGGTCGGCGTTGCTCATCGCAAAGACGCTTACCCGGGCCACATGTCCGGCGGTGAACAACAGCGTGTGGCCATTGCCCGTGCGCTGGCGATGGAGCCTGAGGTGATGCTGTTCGACGAACCGACTTCGGCCCTCGACCCTGAGTTGGTCGGTGATGTGCTGAAAGTCATGCAGGCCCTGGCGCAGGAAGGCCGGACCATGGTGGTGGTGACGCACGAAATGGGCTTTGCCCGTGAAGTGTCCAACCAGTTGGTGTTCCTGCACAAAGGCGTCGTCGAAGAAAGCGGCAACCCGCGCGAAGTGCTGGTCAATCCGCAGTCCGAGCGTTTGCAACAATTTTTGTCCGGCAGCTTGAAATAATCAGGACTGCCGTTGTGCACCGGGATAGTGCATGCTTCGCGATTTAGAGGCCGGTCCCGATCCCTGTGGGAGCTGGCCTGCCAGCGATAGGGGGGGGCCAGTTTGCATCTTTGGCACAGGCACACCGCCATCGCTGGCAGGCCAGCTCCCACAGTTTGATTTCCATCGGTTTCAAGATTTGTGTTCATTTACGGGCTAGCCTTGGCCCATGCCTTCATTCTGTTCTTTGCTTCGGATTGCCCGCCATGACTGCCCATCGAATTGGTTTCCTGATTTGGCCCAGCACTAAAGCTCTGACGCTTGCGCTGGCTGAGGAGGCCTTGCGTGTTGCCCAGCGTGTGCATCCGGACGTTGTTTACGAACTGTCGTTTTTGCAGGCCGAACCACCGACCGAAGGCGCCTGGCAATTGCCGGGTGAACCGTGGGCCGGCAAGCTCGAAAACTTCCAGAAACTGTTCCTGCTCGCCGATGAGCCGCCGACCTCGCTCGCGCCAGCGCTCAGCAGTGGACTGAAACAACTGGTGCGCGCCGGGTGTGTAATCGGCGGGTTGTCGGCCGGTGTTTACCCATTGGCGCAATTGGGTTTGCTCGACGGTTATCGCGCTGCCGTGCATTGGCGCTGGCAAGACGATTTCGCCGAGCGTTTCCCGAAGGTGATTGCCACCAGTCACCTGTTCGACTGGGATCGCGATCGCTTGACCGCGTGCGGCGGCATGTCGGTACTCGACCTGTTGTTGGCGGTGCTGGCCCGCGATCACGGCGCCGAACTGGCCGGTGCGGTGTCGGAAGAGCTGGTGGTCGAGCGCATCCGCGAGGGCGGCGAACGCCAACGCATTCCGCTGCAGAACCGCCTCGGTTCCAGTCATCCGAAGCTCACCCAGGCGGTGTTGCTGATGGAAGCCAACATCGAAGAGCCGCTGACCACTGACGAAATCGCCCAGCACGTGTGCGTATCGCGTCGGCAGCTGGAGCGCATCTTCAAGCAATACCTCAACCGTGTGCCGAGCCAGTACTACCTGGAGCTGCGCCTGAACAAGGCCCGGCAGATGTTGATGCAAACCAGCAAGTCGATCATCCAGATCGGCCTGTCGTGTGGCTTTTCTTCGGGGCCGCATTTCTCCAGCGCCTACCGCAACTTCTTCGGCGCCACGCCCCGGGAAGATCGCAACCAGCGGCGCAGCAGCAGCCCGTTCGAGTTGTCATCGGTGCCGTCAGAGCGCGGTTGAATCTGCGCCGGGCTGCACTCGAATCAGGCGTTGATTATTCCTCAACCTCTGAGTTTCCAGAAGATGACATCTCCAGTTGCGCGTTATCGATGATTTCATCATGCCCGAAGTCAACGTTGTTCAACCTGAAGTAATCAAAGAGTCGTCGAAGGCTGTCTTCGGACAACGGATTCCCTCTCAGGTTGAGGCTTTCGCCAATTTCCATCGGCAGCTCCAGAATGTCGCTGGGTATCTCAATGATCGCGTTTGCGCTCAGATCGACCACTTCCAGAAACTCAAGTTGCAGCAGCCCCGGGGGAAACTCAGTGATGCCGGTGCTGTTTAACAGCAGTACGGTAAGCTCGGGCATCTGACTGACGTCAGGTGTCAGCCCCAATGGGTTGTTGCTCAGCTCCAGATAGTCAAGGCGCTCCATTTGCGCCAGTTCGAGCAGGGTTTGCGTGGTCAGGGTGAGTTGACACCGGGTCAGGGCCAATGCTGTCAGATCACCCATCCTGAAAACGGCGTCGGGGATTTCGTTCAGTGTGTATTCGCGGATGGTCAGGCTTTTGAGACGGGGGAAGCATTCCAGAAAACGCCCGGCCCCTGAGGTCATGCCGGCGCTACTGTGTAAATAGAGCAGTGTGACGTGACTGAAGTCGGCGCTCAGCACCGGCAGGTTGCCAGTGATGTTGATGGTCAGTGTCAAATCATAGGTGGGTGTCAGTGTCGCGTTGAAGCCATCCACATTGGTTTCATGGCGCCAGCAACGCTCCAGAATCCGTTTGGTTTCAATTCGGTTCAACTCTTCGAATACCCGCTCCACGTCCGTCAAGGCTTGGCCAGAAACCGGGTGGTGGGTGGGAATGTCCTGGGTCCAGATTTCCAGGGTGGTCCTCAGCGTTTCGAACTCGCCTTCCAGGCGTGTCAGCTCTGTTTGACCTTCTTGCAGTGTGCCAGGCAGGCGATAAATGAAATCGCTGGCTCGCTCTTGATCCAGTCGCGGATAGAGTCGTTGTAGTCGTTGGATATCCGCCTGTTCAGCAAAGACACCGAAGTCACGGCCGGTCTTGACGAAGTAGCGCTTGATGCGTTCGCGATCTGCTGCGCAAATCGGGTTGCCGCCCAAGTCAAAGCCATTCTGTATGTCCGGTGGCAATTCGAAGAGGGCGGCAGGCAGTTCCGGGATTCGATTGTCATTGAGCAGGGCGGTTCGAAGGTGGGGGCGCGTCAGCAAACCGGTGGGGATGCTGGAGACGCCGGTCCCTGCCACATCGATGTAATCCAGATAGGGCATGTTTTCGACGTTGGGGAGTAACCCCAGCGGATTTTGATACAGATCCAGTGTTGTCAGCTCGCCCAGCGCAGCGAGTGTCGCCTGGCTCTGCGGGGTGAGGGTGAGCGCACAGTCGCTGATAATCAGTTCGTTGAGGTGCGGCCATTGGGTGATGGCGTCCGGGAGATTGCCAAGGTTGAAATTGCGCAGGGCCAAACGATGCAGCCCGAAGAAGCGTTTCAAGAATCCATTCACGCCCCGAGTGGCTCGATGGCCGGTCAATGAGAGGTTGCTCACGTGCGTGAAATCGGCGCTCAGCACCGGGAGTTCGCCCAAAATCGGCCGTGAAAAAATAAAATCGACGTGCCAGGTGTCGGTCAGGGGGTGGGAGGCCTGCCGACGCCAGCAGTCGAGCAGCTGGTTCATGAACTGCCTGCGATTGCGTTGTTGTGTGGTGAACTGGTTGGCGACGATTCTGACATCGGTATCCGGGATATACAGCGGGATATCGCCGGTCCAGAGTTGCAGTTCATCGACGAGCCTTTCGTGTTCGCCGATCAGTCGCGTCAATTCTGCTCGCGGTCCGCTCGGATGCAGTTGTAGCCGTTCGACGTACGCCTGCAGTTCCTCGGCCCAAAGATGGGGGAACAGACTATGGGCTCTGTCTTGTAACGTCGGTGACTGGCTCGGCATACGCCGATAGCCGTCGGAGCCGCCCAACAGGCGCATCACTGACGGGTCGTAAGTGGGTTTGAAGATGGGGTGATGCGATAGTCGTGTGCGCAACTCATCGCGGCTTAAGGCATGTTCGCGGATCGATTGTTTGAGTTTTTCACCCTCGCCGATGTGGATCTTCAGCGCGGTACGCTCCGGGTCGGGGAATGCCTGCAGCAGGCTGGCATACAGGTCGCTGGCGGAATTGAGTGCCTGGCCTGTCTCGTCATAGGCCTGAAACGAGCCCTCTTCAGTCATGACCAGGACTTTGCGCAGCGACGCATCTACGTTGCCGACGCTGTCGATCAGCTGTCCCTCATAGCGGTACTGCCGGAGTTCGATGCGCAGTTGCCCCGACCAGCCCGGTAAACGTTCGAGCGAGTGCAGGGCCAGTCGCTGTGTGTCGAGGTTATCGGCGGTCGACTTAAGCTCAAGGCCTTCGTAGGCGCGTGTCACCCGTGTTTGCAAAGCGGCCTCACGGCTCAGTTCCACCAGTCGTCCGGGCAATGTTCCCTGTTTGAGCTGTTGCAGTTCCTGATCGCTCGCCGTGTCGAGCACTGCTTCTGCGAGGCTCGTCGGCAGGCCGGGTTCGGCATTGATGATGGTGTGTGCCAGGGCGCGAGCGCCGCGTTCGAGTTTGCGATAGCGATAGTCGAACAAGATGGCTCTTTTGCGTTCGACAATCTCAGCCAGCGTGCGACGCAGTGTGCGAGTGCGGGTGTCGAGACGGGCGACGGGGGCACCGAACTCCTCGCCCATCAGCGTTTTTATTTCGGCTTCATCCAGTGTCAGAAGAAACGTTTTGAGCAAGTCGCCGTCGTTCATTTGGGTGACATCGATTTGCAGGTCCGGCACCGCGGAGCCGGGGCTTTGCCAGAGGGTTTGAGCCTTTTCATCAATCAGGCGCAGGCCTTTGCGCTCGGGCCAGTAGCCGTTTTCGTGGAGTAATTCCAGCTGTGTCACGGGATCGGCCTTGAGGAAGTCTTCAGGCCGGTCGCTGTTCATCTGTTCGATAAAGGTTTGAATGTCCTGTTCGATCCTGAACCGTTTGAGGGTGTCGGCAAGCATGGGTGACAGCCGTTCGACATCCGTGTGCATCTTGCGCAGCGTGTTTTCATCGTCGCCGCTGATCTTGAGCATGCGCTCACGCTCGATGACGGAAAAACGTTCCATGTCGGGACCGATACGGCGCAACAACTTGGCCTGATCCCATTCCAGCGGTTGCTCCAGCTCGGTTTGCCAGGCGCCCTCGCCATTGTGTTTAAGCGCTGGTTTATAGGCGTCGGGGCGAGTCGGGTGGTCGATGCGGTGCTGGCCGGTTTGCGGATCCTCGATCACGGCATAGAGTTTGTCTTCCAGCCTCAACAGGGATTTGCCCTGATGGTTGTGCAGCCCGCGTTCGTCGGTTGGCGAACCCTTGGGCAGTTCTGCGCGTTGTTCGAACGGCGCCAGATCGGGCTTCCAGTAGCGGGTTTCGCCATTCGGTGTCTTGACCGGTTTGAAACGGTCAATGAACTCAACGACTTCTCGAGGCAGGACTGAGCGAAACTCCCCTACGACAAGGGCGCCTCCTACTGCCAAAGTGCCCAGTTGGACCGCGGACTGAACCGTCTCCATAAAATGCTCGAGCGCTTGATCTGTCAGGCCTTCTGCCCAGTCGACGATGCCTTCGAAGGTTTCGTCGAGCAATTGATATGCCATGTAGCCCAGCATCAGTTCGCCGAGGAACGGCACGAACGGCAGGGCGACAAAGGCTGCAATGTTCAGCAGCGCCGAGGCAACGTCGGTGAAGGAGTCCCATAACGCCCATCGGGCTTTTTGGTCGACCAGGGCAGTGGATACTGCGATGACCCGTGCATCGTTGAGGATCTTGTCCAGTTTGCGTTGGTAGAGATGAGTCCACAGATCGCCCTGGATTGGCACTGCCGCCATTTGCAGGTTCACGCGCTGGTCTGGATTGTCTCTCCACGTGGGGCGCGAATCGCCAGGTTGAAGCGGTTGCCAGGTGATGGGGGTGAGGCGGTTGTTCAACTGAGCGAAAAAGTGCCCGCGATCCTCATGGTCGATAAAGCGACTGAAGAATTGTTGATAGTCATGATTGCGCAAACGCTGGATCAGTTCCTGGGCGAATGCGCCGGTGGAGGAATACTCCTTGATCGGGTGTTCGGGGTCGTCGGGAATATAGGCCACTACCCGAACCGTTTCGTGCGAACGCTCCAGATCCGGGGCAAACAGCACGATACCGGTCAGGTTGGCGTTCATGATTGTCAGTTCATGGCAGCCCCATTCCTGGCCGCGCAGGCGCAAGTGTTGCAGGCCATCCAATAAGCCAAGGATCAGTTGATGAACAGCACCGCCAAGCTTGTTTTGCATGTACGCCATTTGCAGGGCGGCGGTGAGTGCCGCTTTCTGGCTGTTGCGAACTTTGGATTGCATGACCGCTGTCGCCACCGGATTGCGCAGGCCCAGGTTTTCTTCGAGGTGCTCTTTGTAGCGCTCGCCAATATCCAGTTCCCGGCACAATCGGGTAAATGCAGCGATGGGCATTTTTTGCAGGATATGCGGCAGTTGTTTGAATTGCCCGGTGGAAGAAGGCGGGGTGATATAGGTGGAAGCGGACTCAAAGGCTTGGTCTGTCGTCTCGCTGCTTTCAAAATTGTGCAGGGCGGCATCCAGCAGCGACACGGTCCAGATGCGTGCTGCCCCGGACTTCAATCGCAGCCAGGGAATGCGGGCAGGAATATAAAGACGCAAAAAGGTATGGCTGACATCCAGTTCCAGCCCAAAGCGTTTCTTGATCTCGGCTGCAAGTATTGGCTCGGCAAAGGTGCTGGCGTTTTGTAGGCGCGCCAAGGCCCGATCGACACGGTTTTGCGCCTCCCAATGCCGTGCATTGAGTTTGCCCAGTTCGACGTGCTGTGCCCTGGAGGCTGCCTTGAGTTCAGCGGGTAGCTGCGATTTGACCTTCAGCAAGGCTTCGCGCTTTTGTGCGTTCGCCTGCATCAGCCAGGAAGGAATGACGCTCATCAGGTGCTGATAGTGCGCATCCGGCCTGAAAGATGGCATCCAAGCGTCTGGGTGTTCGGTGTTCATGTTCATGGAAGAGGTCGTCTGGGTTCGAAAGACCTCTAGAAAAACCCATCAGCCTGAACGGCGTGCGGTACATATTTACCGCCATCGGCAACACCGCATCAGATAGAACTGAGCACGCCTGCCGCAAACCCCGTCAGCAGTTTAAACTGCGCCTTTGCGACGCTATTTGTCGCATTGCCGTAAACCCGGGCAAAACCTGTGTTTGCGCTATAAGAAGTTGTCGCTTGGCGGCAAGGCCGGGCTGAAAACTGTCCTTACAATCCTCACCAAGCTCGCCAGTTTCAGGCGAGTGTTCCTTTTCAGGAGACTCCGATGTCCGTTGAGCACGCTGCGGTAGAACGCGCCGATTTCGACCAAGTAATGGTTCCCAACTACGCACCAGCCGCTTTCATTCCTGTGCGTGGTGCCGGTTCCCGTGTTTGGGACCAGTCTGGCCGTGAGCTGATCGACTTCGCCGGCGGGATTGCCGTTAACGTATTGGGCCATGCGCATCCGGCGCTGGTCGCTGCATTGACCGAGCAAGCGAACAAGTTGTGGCACGTGTCCAACGTGTTCACCAATGAGCCGGCCTTGCGCCTGGCCCATAAGCTGGTCGACGCCACTTTTGCCGAGCGCGTGTTCTTCTGCAACTCCGGCGCCGAAGCCAACGAGGCTGCCTTCAAGCTGGCCCGTCGCGTGGCCCACGACCGTTTTGGTACCGAGAAGTACGAAATCGTTGCCGCGCTCAACAGCTTCCACGGCCGTACCCTGTTCACCGTGAACGTCGGTGGCCAGTCGAAGTACTCCGATGGCTTCGGTCCGAAGATCACCGGCATCACCCACGTGCCTTACAACGATCTGGCCGCGCTCAAAGCCGCTGTTTCCGACAAGACCTGCGCGGTGGTTCTGGAGCCGATCCAGGGCGAAGGCGGCGTACTGCCGGCCGAGCTGTCTTACCTGCAAGGCGCCCGTGAGCTGTGCGATGCGCATAACGCGCTGCTGGTGTTCGACGAAGTTCAGACCGGCATGGGCCGCAGCGGCAAGCTGTTCGCCTACCAGCATTACGGCGTGACCCCGGACATCCTGACCAGCGCCAAGAGCCTGGGCGGAGGTTTCCCGATTGCAGCGATGCTGACCACCGAAGACCTGGCCAAACACCTGGTCGTCGGCACCCACGGCACCACGTATGGCGGCAACCCGCTGGCGTGCGCTGTCGCTGAAGCGGTGATCGATGTGATCAACACGCCCGAAGTGCTGAACGGCGTCAATGCCAAGCACGACAAGTTCAAGACCCGTCTTGAGCAGATCGGCGAGAAGTATGGCCTGTTCACTGAAGTCCGCGGTCTGGGCCTGCTGCTCGGTTGTGTGCTGAGCGATGCCTGGAAAGGCAAGGCCAAAGACATCTTCAACGCCGCCGAGCGTGAAGGCCTGATGATTCTGCAAGCCGGCCCGGACGTGATTCGTTTCGCCCCAAGCCTGGTGGTTGAAGACGCCGATATCGATGCCGGTCTGGACCGCTTCGAGCGTGCGGCAGCAAAACTGACGCAAGCCTGATAGACCTTTCGACGCCTGACTGTTCAGGCGTCGAACCAAATTTTTGTACCGGGCCGGATCAAATGTGGGAGCGGGGGGGGGGGGGGGGGGGGGGGGGGGGGGGGGGGGGGGGGGGGGGGGGGGGGGGGGGGGGGGG
>NZ_JBXAOA010000042.1:0-46085 GCF_058802325.1 Pseudomonas sp. GW822-FHT02E03
CCCCCCCCCCCCCCCCCCCCCCCCCCCCCCCCCCCCCCCCCCCCCCCCCCCCCCCCCCCCCCCGCTCCCACAGGGTTCAATGTGAATGCATAATCAAACGTGCGGAAATTTGACCCACAGGTTTACAATCGATGCTCCTGATCAGGAGTATCCCTGTGCTGACTCATCTCGATTCCCAAGGTCGCGCTCATATGGTCGACGTCACTGAAAAAAACGTGACGTTCCGTGAAGCGACGGCCCAAGCGCTGGTGCGCATGCTGCCCGAAACCCTGCAGTTGATTGTCACGGGCGGCCATCCCAAGGGTGACGTGTTCGCCGTGGCGCGGATCGCCGGCATCCAGGCGGCGAAGAAAACCAGCGATCTGATTCCTTTGTGCCACCCGTTGATGCTCACCGGAGTCAAGGTCGAACTCAGTACCGAAGGCGACGACACCGTGCGCATCGTGGCGTGCTGCAAGTTGTCCGGGCAGACCGGCGTCGAAATGGAAGCGCTGACCGCCGCCAGCGTCGCGGCGCTGACCATTTATGACATGTGCAAGGCCGTGGATCGCGGCATGACCATCGAGAGCGTGCGGCTGCTGGAGAAACTCGGCGGCAAGAGCGGTCATTTTCGGGCGGATCAGCCATGAACATTACCGTGAAGTTTTTCGCCCGTTACCGTGAAGCGCTCGGTGTGGACTCGGTGAAGGTCGAAGGTGATTTCGCCACGGTCGACGATGTGCGCGCGCTGCTGGCCCAACGTGACGGCGCCGAAGTGCTAAGCGAGCAAAACCTGATGTGCGCCCGCAACGAAGACCTCTGCCAGCTCGAAGAACCGGTGAGCGATGGCGATGAAGTGGCGTTTTTTCCGACCGTGACCGGGGGCTGAGCCATGGCGATTCGCGTGCAGTCCACACCGTTCGATCCGGGTACTGAAGTCAACGCCATGCACGCAGCCAATGTGGGCGTTGGTGCGGTCGTGAGTTTTGTCGGCTACGTGCGCGACTTCAATGACGGCCTCGACGTCGCCGGGATGTTCCTTGAGCACTACCCGGGCATGACCGAAAAAGCCTTGGGCAAGATTGCCGCGGAGGCCGAGCAGCGCTGGCCACTGTTGAAGCTGGAAGTGTTGCACCGCATCGGCGCGCTTGAGCCGGGCGAGCCGATCGTTTTCGTCGGCGCCGCCAGCGCCCACCGTCAGGCAGCGTTCGATGCCTGTGCCTTTGTCATGGACTATCTGAAAACCCGCGCGCCGTTCTGGAAGAAAGAAAACACCGGGGACGGGCCGCGTTGGGTGGAAGGGCGTGACAGCGATCATGCGGCGGCGGATCGGTGGAAGCAGTAAGCAACCCTTCGCGAAGGCCGCGTCGCGGTTTCGATTATTAACAATCGCTTGAAGGTTAATCCGTGCTTAACCGGTTTATCGTTTATTCCCCCGACTTCAGCGGCCCGTTCAAGGCTCTCAAAGGGCAGGGGCTGCGTGTAGACTTCCGGACAACCGATATCCACGGACACAAAAGGGAAACGCGATGAGCGAGGAAACCATGCGGTTGGGGCGTGAGCGGCGCTATCTGGTGTTGCTGGGCATTATCTGCCTGGCGCTGATCGGTGGCGCGCTGTACATGCAAGTGGCTCTGGGCGAGGCACCATGCCCGCTGTGCATCCTGCAACGCTACGCGTTGTTGCTGATTGCGCTGTTCGCCTTTATCGGCGCAGCGACGCGCACCCGCCGCAGCGTCACGCTGTTCGAAACGTTGGTGGTGATCTGCGCCATTGCGGGCGCCGGGGTGGCCGGGCATCACGTCTATACCCAGTTTTACCCGGCGGTCAGTTGCGGCATCGATGTGCTGCAGCCAATCGTCGACGGCCTGCCGCTGGCGAAGATCTTCCCGCTGGGCTTCCAGGTCGATGGCTTCTGCTCTACACCGTACCCGCCGATCCTCGGCTTGTCCCTGGCACAGTGGGCGCTGCTGGCCTTCGTGCTGATCGTGGTGCTGGTGCCGCTGCTCATTTCGCGTAACCGCAAAGCGCTGCGCTGAGGCTGTACGTCGTACTGTTGCAGGAAGCAAAAAAACGCCCCGGTTCTCGTTGAGAGGCCGGGGCGTTTGCATATTCGCAGGTCAGGTAAAAAGACCTTGATGCTCGACAAGGAAGGGTGCGACACGTATGCGACATGTTGTCACAGCTTGAGTGTCGCAAGGCATTTCAAATCGCTGATTCAGGGCATCGCTTCGCAGCAAAAACCTGCTCCTCCAGGCACTGTCGGTTTCAGCGCTCGTCAGTCGAAACAGGCAGTTTTAACAGGGCCTGGCAAATTGGCAAAGCCCTTGTCACATAGGGGGTAGAGCCGGGTCGAAGGCGAGCGCAGAGCCTTGGAAGCTGTCTGAACTTCGCGTGGTAGACCTACTATTTTTGGTGTTTTTGTTGAGAATTAATTTCGATACCATGGCGCACTTTTGCAAAAGCCGTTAATGATTGTTGTCGGATCGGATATAAATTATTTCGGGATGAGACATGGTTTATGAATCGTTACATATCTACAATCGCCCGCACTGAATTCCCGGCACTGCTCACCCTTACTCAGGTGCATGAGCAGAACCTGGGTGTCGAGAGGCCTGATGGCTTCATGCGACTCCCAGGTGTCGGTGCCTTCCGACTATCCGCACCAAATGGAATTGGTCTGTAACAAGGCCCTTGACCACGAATTCGAATAAGAACTCACCGCAGGCCCAGCAATTGTCGAACAGCGTCTGACGCGCGACGGGCAGGCCCTTATTCAATCCAAGAAAAATGCCAACCCTTGGCAGGGTGAAGTGTTGGCGATCAAAACCCAACTGCATTGCGCAAGCTGCTTTAGAGGTCGTGAGATGAGTAAAAACAGGTACCCCAGACTACTAGGCTTATTGCCGCTGCTCGGCACGTTGTTGCTGGGAGGCTGCAACATGACCTTGCTCGATCCCAAGGGCCAGGTCGGCCTGGATGAGCGAAACCTGATCATCACCGCAACGCTGCTGATGCTGTTGGTCGTCGTGCCGGTCATTTTCATGACCTTCGCGTTCGCCTGGAAATACCGCGCGTCCAACAAAGACGCCGTCTATACGCCAAAATGGTCCCACTCCACCAAGATCGAAATCGCGGTGTGGACTATTCCGGTACTGATCATCATTGCCCTGGGTTACGTCACCTACAAGTCGACCCACGCGCTGGACCCTTACAAGCCGTTGGAATCCGACGTCAAGCCAATCACCATTGAAGTGGTCGCGCTGGACTGGAAGTGGCTGTTCATCTACCCGGAACAAGGCATTGCCACGGTCAACAAGATCGTGTTCCCGGCGCACACCCCGATCAACTTCAAGATCACTTCCGACGCCGTGATGAACTCGTTCTTCATTCCGGCCCTGGGCGGTCAGATCTACGCGATGGCGGGCATGCAGACCAAACTGCACCTGATCGCCAACCAGAACGCTGAAATGGACGGTATCTCCGCCAACTACAGCGGCGCGGGTTTCACCGGCATGAAATTCAAAGCTATCGCCACTTCTCAGGAAGATTTCGACGCCTGGGTAAGCGAAGTCAAAAAGGCACCTAAACAGCTTGAACAAGCTGAATACGCAGCCCTTGCCAAGCAAAGCCAGAACAACCCAGTCGAGCTCTACTCCTCGGTCACGCCGAACCTGTTCCAGATCATCGTCGACAAGTACGAAGGCATGAAACCGGGTCCGAAGGTCAAGCACGAGAAGAAAGAGAAAGAAGTGGCCGCTACGCAAGGAATGGACATGAACTCGCATTCAGCTGCCGGGGCAGAGGAGTAAACGATGTTTGGTAAATTAAGTTGGGAAGCGGTCCCGTTCCACGAACCGATCGTGATGGTAACCATCGCCATGATCGCGCTCGGTGGTCTGGCGCTGTTCGCTGCAATCACCTACTTCAAGAAGTGGACCTATTTGTGGACCGAGTGGCTGACCTCGGTCGACCACAAGAAAATCGGCGTGATGTACATCATCGTCGCCATGGTCATGTTGCTGCGTGGTTTTGCCGACGCCATCATGATGCGTACCCAGTTGGCCATGGCCACCGAGGGTTCGCCTGGCTACCTGCCACCTGAACACTATGACCAGATCTTCACCGCTCACGGTGTGATCATGATCATCTTCATGGCGATGCCATTCTTCACCGGCCTGATGAACCTTGCGGTGCCGCTGCAGATCGGCGCGCGTGACGTTGCCTACCCGTTCCTGAACTCCCTGAGCTTCTGGCTGCTGGTATCCGGCGTGGTGCTGATCAACCTGTCCCTGGGCGTTGGCGAATTCGCCAAGACCGGTTGGGTTGCTTATCCACCGCTGTCGGGCCTGCAATACAGTCCGGGCGTGGGGATGGATTATTACATCTGGGCACTTCAGCTATCCGGGTTGGGTACGACGCTGACGGGGGTCAACTTCCTGGCCACCGTGCTGAAAATGCGTACCCCTGGCATGAAGCTGATGGACATGCCGATCTTCACCTGGACCTGCACTTGGGCCAACGTCCTGATCGTGGCTTCGTTCCCGATCCTGACCGCTACCCTGGCACTGCTGACACTTGACCGTTACATGGATTTCCACATTTTCACCAATGAACTTGGTGGCAATCCAATGATGTACGTCAACCTGTTCTGGGCCTGGGGTCACCCCGAGGTTTACATCCTGATTCTGCCGGCATTCGGGATCTTCTCCGAAGTCATCTCGACCTTCACCGGCAAGAAACTGTTCGGCCACCACTCGATGATCTACGCCAGCGGCGCGATCTCGATCCTGGGCTTCATGGTCTGGCTGCACCACTTCTTCACCATGGGTTCGGGTGCCAGCGTCAACGCCTTCTTCGGTCTGGCGACGATGCTGATCTCGATCCCGACGGGGGTGAAGCTATTCAACTGGCTGTTCACCATCTACCAGGGCCGTCTGCGTTTCACCAGCCAAGTGTTGTGGACCCTGGGCTTCATGGTGACCTTCGCCATCGGCGGCATGACCGGCGTACTGCTGGCCATTCCGGGTGCTGACTTTGTTCTGCACAACAGCCTGTTCGTGATCGCGCACTTCCATAACGTGATCATCGGCGGCGCGGTATTCGGCTACATCGCAGGTTTCGCCTTCTACTTCCCGAAAGCGTTCGGCTTCAAGCTGCACGAAGGCTGGGGCAAGGCAGCGTTCTGGTTCTGGATCAGCGGCTTCTTCGTCGCGTTCATGCCGCTCTATGCACTGGGCTTCATGGGCATGACCCGTCGTCTGAACGCCACCACCAACCCTGAGTGGGTACCGTACCTGTACGTTGCCATGTTCGGTGCGGTGATGATCGCCGTCGGTATCGCCTGCCAGCTGATCCAGCTCTACGTGAGCATCCGTGACCGCAAGCTGCCGCAGAACATGTGCGAACACGGCGACCCGTGGAATGCCCATACCCTGGAATGGTCGACCTCCTCGCCACCACCGTTCTACAACTTTGCCGTGCTGCCAAAAGCAGAAACCATCGACCCGTTCACCGAAGCCAAGGAAAACGGCACCGCGTACAAGGCTCCGGCCAGGTACGAGCCGATCCACATGCCAAACAACACCGCCACCGGTGTGGTCATGGGTGCTCTGTTGACCGTGTTCGGTTTCGCGATGATCTGGCACATCTGGTGGTTGGCCATCGCAAGCCTGGTCGGCACTGTTGTGTACTTCGTGATCCACGCTGCACGTGATGATCAAGGCTATATGGTGCCGGTCGACGTAATCGAGCGCATCGAAGCCGAGCAGCACAAGCGTCTGGTAGCGGCCGGGAAAGTTCCAGCCACCGCCACCCGTGTTGAAACCTCGTTGGAACAGGCTTAAACCATGTCGAACTTAGTGACCAATGCTGGACACACCCATGTCGATGGACATGGGCATGATGACCATCACCACGACTCGGGCGAGATGACCGTATACGGTTTCTGGCTCTACCTGATGACCGACTGCATTCTGTTTGCGTCGATCTTCGCGGTGTACGCGGTACTGGTTAACAACGTAGCGGGTGGCCCGTCGGGCCACGACATCTTTGAACTGCCATACGTGCTGGGCGAAACCGCTCTGCTGTTGTTCAGTTCGATCACCTACGGCTTCGCCATGCTGGCGTTCTACCGGGGCAACAAGAAGCAGGTCCTGGGCTGGTTGGCCATGACCTTC
The DNA here is from genome assembly GCF_058802325.1 of Pseudomonas sp. GW822-FHT02E03. Taxonomy (NCBI): domain Bacteria; kingdom Pseudomonadati; phylum Pseudomonadota; class Gammaproteobacteria; order Pseudomonadales; family Pseudomonadaceae; genus Pseudomonas; species Pseudomonas sp. GW822-FHT02E03. The sequence goes on from NZ_JBXAOA010000042.1 coordinate 6,159, forward strand.
CTGTTCGGCCTGGGCTTCATCGGCATGGAGATCAACGAGTTCCACATCTTGATCTCCGAAGGCTACGGCCCTAGCCGTTCCGGCTTCCTGTCCGGGTTCTTCACCCTGGTCGGTACCCACGGTCTGCACGTGACTAGCGGTCTGATCTGGATGGCGATCATGATGTATCAGGTCAACAAGCATGGCCTGACCTCGACCAACAAGACCCGTCTGAGCTGCCTGAGCCTGTTCTGGCACTTCCTGGACGTGGTGTGGATCTGCGTATTCACCGTTGTTTATCTGATGGGGACTATGTAAATGGCTAACGCTCATTCCCACGATAGCCACGACGCCGGCCACGGCAGCGTCAAGTCCTACGCTATCGGTTTCATTCTGTCGGTGATCCTGACCGTCATTCCATTCGGTCTGGTGATGTACCCGACGTTGCCGAAGTCGATCACCCTGTTGATCGTCCTTGCGTTCGCGATCGTCCAGGTGCTGGTGCACCTGGTGTACTTCCTGCACCTGGACCGTTCGGCCGCGCAGCGTAACAACGTGATTGCGTTTGTCTTCGCCGCGATCGTGATCGTCCTGCTGGTTGGCCTGTCGCTGTGGATCATGTTCAGCATCCACACGTTCATGATGGCGAAGTGAGGTAAGTCCGCATGTCCCTCAAGCACTTTATCCAAATCACCAAACCGGGGATCATTTTCGGTAACGTGCTTTCTGTGGCAGGCGGATTTTTCCTGGCCTCCAAAGGGCATGTCGATCTGGCCATTTTCCTGGCTGCGATGATCGGCACGTCCCTGGTGGTCGCTTCCGGTTGCGTGTTCAACAACTGCATCGACCGCGACATCGACCTGAAGATGGAACGCACCAAGAACCGTGCGCTGGTCCAGGGCCTGATCTCCCTGAAACTGGCCCTGGCTTTTGCGACCATTCTTGGTGTTTTCGGCGTTGCACTGTTGTACAAGGTGGCCAACCCGTTGGCTGCGTTGTTCGCGGTGATCGGTTTCGTCATCTACGTCGGTTTCTACAGTCTGTACCTCAAGCGCAAGTCGGTTCACGGCACGCTGGTGGGCAGTCTGTCGGGGGCGATGCCGCCGGTGATTGGCTATGTAGCTGTGACAAACAGCTTCGACATGGCCGCACTGACGCTGCTGGTGATGTTCAGCCTGTGGCAGATGCCGCATTCCTACGCCATCGCAATCTTCCGCTTCAACGATTACCTGGCCGCATCGATTCCGGTGTTGCCGGTGAAGCGTGGAATTGAAGTGGCCAAGAAGCACATCCTGCTCTACATCCTGGCGTTCCTCGTGGCGACCTTGATGCTGACCTTCAGCGGCTACGCCGGCATGAGCTACCTCGCCGTCGCCGCGGCCATGGGCATGTATTGGTTGTACATGGCCTGGACCGGTTACAAGGCAGTGGATGACACGGTCTGGGCACGCAAGCTGTTCGTGTTCTCGATCTTCACCATTACCGCGTTGAGCGTGATGATGTCTTTGGACTTCAAAGTGCCGAGCGAGTTGTTGCTGACGTACGCGCCTTAAGCGTCGGATGCTGTAAAGAAAAGCCCCGCCCTTCGAGAGAAGGGCGGGGCTTTTTTATGCGGTCTTTGGGGGCAGGGATCAATCAATGGTAGGAGTGCTTCTGTTTTCCAGACAAACAGTCCTGATCTACGCCGCTTGCTGAAACTGCTGCCGATACTGGTTCGGCGACAACTCCGTGTGCTGGCGGAACAGTCGCGCAAAGAAGCTCGCGTCATCGTAACCGACCTCATAACTGATGGTCTTGATACTCTTGCGGCTGCCGGACAACAAGCCCTTGGCCGTCTCGATGCGCAGTCGCTGCAGGTAGTGCAGCGGTTTGTCGCCGGTGGCGGTCTGGAAGCGGCGCATGAAGTTGCGGATGCTCATGCCGTGTTCACGGGCCACGTCTTCGAAGCGGAACTTGTCGGCGAAGTGTTCTTCGAGCCAGTGCTGGATCTGCAGGATGATCACGTCCTGGTGCAGTTTCTGCCCGCCGAAGCCGATCCGCCCCGGCGCATAGCTGCGCTGCACTTCATAAAGAATGTCGCGGGCCACGGCCTGGGCCACATTGGCGCCGCAAAAACGCTCGATCAAGTAAATGTAGAGATCGCAGGCCGAGGTGGTGCCACCGGCGCAATACAGGTTGTCGGCGTCGGTCAGGTGTTTGTCCTGATTGAGCTGGACCTGCGGGAAGCGTTCGGCAAAGGCATTGAAGAAACGCCAGTAGGTCGTCGCTTCCTTGCCGTCGAGCAGCCCGGCCTCGGCCAGCCAGAACACACCAGTAGCTTCGCCACACAACACGGCGCCGCGTGCATGCTGCTGACGCAGCCATGGCAGGACCTGTGGATAACGTTTGCAGAGGGTGTCGAAATCGTCCCAGAAGGCGGGAAGGATGATGACGTCGGCGTTTTCCAGGCCGCCGTCCACCGGCATGATCACGTCGCTGAAGCTGTTCACCGGTTTGCCGTCGGGGCTGACCAGCCGGGTTTCAAACGCCGGTGTCAGGCCGTGGCCCAGTTGTTTGCCATAGCGCAGGCTGGCCAGATGGAAGAAATCCTTGGCTTGCATGAGGGTGGAAGCGAAAACCCGGTCGATAGCCAGGATGCTGACGCGCCGCAAGGGCGTGGAGACTTGGTTAGACATAATTCAACTTTATTCTTATAGGGGAAAGTGGTCACCAGACGGCTGGATCGTCTTATTTTTTGTCGGATGTGTCCAGTGTCCTGTATCGGATACGAGGCTTAGTCTCTAAAGGTCAATTCCGGCTAACAATAACCACAGGTGCCGCATGATCCCCAGAACCTTGTTCAGTTCCGAGCACGAGCTTTTTCGCGACAGTGTGCGAACGTTCCTCGAAAAAGAGGCCGTGCCGTTCCATGGGCAATGGGAAAAACAAGGCTATATCGACCGCCAACTCTGGAACAAGGCAGGGGAGGCGGGGATGCTCTGTTCGCATCTGCCGGAAGAATACGGCGGGCTGGGGGCAGACTTTCTCTACAGCGCGGTGGTGATCGAGGAGGTCGGCCGCCTGGGGCTGACCGGCATCGGTTTTTCACTTCATTCGGACATTGTGGCGCCTTACATCCTGCATTACGGCAGTGAAGCGCTGAAACACAAATACCTGCCCAAGCTGGTGTCTGGCGAAATGGTCACCGCGATTGCCATGACCGAGCCGGGTGCCGGTTCCGACCTGCAAGGGGTGAAAACCACCGCTGTGCTAGATGGCGACGAATACGTGATCAACGGTTCGAAGACCTTCATCACCAATGGCTTTCTGGCTGACCTGGTGATCGTCGTGGCCAAGACCGATCCAAAGGCAGGAGCGAAGGGCACCAGTTTGTTTCTGGTAGAGGCCAATACGCCCGGCTTCGCCAAGGGCAGGCGTCTGGAAAAGGTCGGGATGAAGGCTCAGGACACCTCGGAGCTATTCTTCCAGGACGTTCGGGTACCGAAAGAAAACCTGCTGGGCCAGGCCGGGATGGGCTTCGCTTACCTGATGCAGGAGCTGCCGCAGGAGCGTCTGACGGTCGCGGTAGGTGGCTTGGCGTCAGCTGAAGCGGCGTTGCAATGGACGCTGGATTACACCCGTGAGCGCAAGGCTTTCGGCAAGGCCATCGCCGACTTCCAGAACACCCGCTTCAAACTCGCTGAAATGGCGACCGAAATCCAGATCGGCCGGGTTTTCGTCGATCGCTGCCTGGAACTGCATCTGCAAGGCAAACTCGACGTGCCGACGGCGGCGATGGCCAAGTATTGGGGCACCGACCTGCAATGCAAGGTGCTCGATGAATGCGTGCAGTTGCATGGCGGTTACGGGTTCATGTGGGAATACCCGATCGCCCGGGCGTGGGCGGATGCGCGGGTGCAGCGGATCTATGCCGGGACCAATGAGATCATGAAGGAGATTATTGCGCGCTCGCTTTGATTGGCGTTGCCTGGGCGGACGCCATCGCGGGCAAGCCACGCTCCCACAGGTTTGTGATTCCTGTGGGAGCGTGGCTTGCCCGCGATTGGGCCTATGAATCAATCAAGGTGCAGGATTGGGCTGATCCTGATGAATCGCCTCGATCCCCGCCAACACTTCGTCGGAAAGTTTCAGCTCGAAGCTGGCAATGTTGCTGTCCAGTTGCTCAAGCGTGGTGGCGCCAATGATGTTGCTGGTGACGAACGGTTGCTGTGTGACGAAGGCCAGTGCCATCTGCGCCGGATCCAGGCCGTGTTCACGAGCCAATGCTACATAACGGCTGCACGCTGCCTCTGACTGAGGATTGAAGTAGCGGCTGAAGCGGCTGTAGAGGCTCAGGCGACCTTTGGGCGGACGCGCGCCACCTTCGTACTTGCCCGACAGGAAACCGAACGCCAGCGGCGAGTAGGCGAGCAGGCCGCACTGTTCGCGGATGGCGATTTCCGCCAGGCCGACTTCGAAGCTGCGATTGAGCAGGTTGTAGGGGTTCTGGATCGATACGGCGCGCGGCCAGCCACGGGCTTCGGCGAGGGCGAGGGAACGCATGGTGCCCCACGGCGTTTCGTTGGACAGGCCGATGTGGCGGATCTTGCCGGCCTTGACCTGTTCGTCCAGTGCTTCGAGGGTGTCTTCCAGCGGGGTGAGGTTGACTTCGCTCGTGTGCTTGTAGCCCAGTTGTCCGAAGAAATTGGTACTGCGTTCAGGCCAGTGCAGCTGATAGAGATCGATGTAGTCGGTCTGCAAGCGCTTGAGGCTTGCATCCACGGCCTGGACGATGTTCTCGCGGTTGTGCTTGAGGTTTTTGTCGCGGATGTAGTCGATGGTGTTGCCGGGGCCGGCGATCTTGCTCGCCAGGATCCAGTCGGCGCGATCGCCGCGACTTTTGAAGTAATTGCCGATGTAGCGCTCGGTGGTGGCGTAGGTTTCGGCCTTGGGTGGCACCGGGTACATTTCGGCGGTGTCGATGAAATTGATGCCCGCGCTCTTGGCTCGTTCGATCTGGGCGAAGGCTTCAGCCTCACTGTTTTGCTCGCCCCAGGTCATGGTGCCAAGGCAGATTGCACTCACGTTCAGATTGGTTCGGCCTAGCTGGCGATAGTCCATCGGGTGCTCCTTGGGCAAAACAATCATAAAAGCAGGTTGAAATATTTTTCGCAATCTGCATAATTGCGCACCTCTTTCTGCAGTGGAAGTGATGCGCCGCCGCCGAAGAATCTTGCCGTTGAACGGACGCGCCGACCCGAGCCCCCGAAAGCGTCTGTATCCGGCTGCCTTTGACTTGTCAAAGTACGCACTATTCAGTAAGATCCGCCGTCTAATTTACAGGGCGGCCCCTGAGGCTATAAAGAATGAAAACTTTTACTGCTAAACCGGAAACAGTACAGCGCGACTGGTTTGTCGTCGACGCTGCAGGTCAGACCCTGGGTCGTCTGGCCACCGAAATCGCGAGCCGTCTGCGTGGCAAGCATAAAGCTGAGTACACTCCTCACGTTGACACCGGCGATTACATCGTCGTTATCAATGCCGAGCAGATTCGTGTAACCGGTGCTAAAACCACCGACAAAATCTACTACTCCCACTCCGGTTTCCCGGGCGGCATCAAGTCGATCAACTTCGAAAAACTGATCGCTAAAGCCCCTGAGCGCGTGATCGAGACCGCGGTCAAAGGCATGCTGCCTAAGAACCCGCTGGGTCGCGACATGTATCGTAAGCTGAAAGTCTATGCGGGCGCTGTACACCCTCATACTGCTCAGCAGCCCCAAGAACTGAAGTTTTAACGGAATAGTTCATTATGTCGGCGACTCAAAATTACGGCACTGGCCGTCGCAAGACCGCAACCGCACGCGTTTTCCTGCGTCCGGGTACTGGTAACATCTCCATCAACAACCGTTCGCTGGATAATTTCTTCGGCCGCGAAACTGCCCGCATGGTAGTTCGTCAGCCGCTGGAATTGACTGAGACTGTCGAGAAGTTCGACATCTACGTCACCGTGATCGGTGGTGGTGTAAGTGGTCAAGCTGGCGCAATCCGCCACGGTATCACTCGCGCACTGATGCAGTACGACGAAACCCTGCGTGGCGCTCTGCGCAAAGCTGGCTTCGTTACTCGCGATGCTCGTGAAGTTGAACGTAAGAAAGTTGGTCTGCGTAAAGCGCGTAAGCGTCCGCAGTACTCGAAGCGTTAATTCGCTTTCACGTTCAAAAAGAACGCCCAGTTTCCTCGCGAAGCTGGGCGTTTTTTTATGGGCGTGATTTATCAAGGAATTGCGCTGTGACAACTTGCCACATCCGCAGAGGCCCTATACTGCAAGGCTTGGCAGTGAAGCCCCTCGGTAATTACCTTGTCAGAATTGGGGCTTTTCATTACCATTCGGCAAAATTTTTATAAGTTCAGATTTTTACTTAGTAGACGCCTGATTTAACAGGCCACAAAGCTGATGGGAGAGGACTGAATGAGCAATGACGGCGTGAATGCAGGCCGGCGTCGCTTCTTGGTAGCAGCCACATCCGTGGTGGGTGCTGCAGGAGCGGTGGGGGCTGCGGTCCCGTTCGTGGGGTCATGGTTTCCCAGTGCCAAGGCGAAAGCCGCAGGTGCACCGGTGAAAGTGAATGTCAGCAAAATCGAGCCAGGTCAGCAAATGATTGCTGAGTGGCGCGGCCAGCCGGTGTTCATTGTCCGCCGTACCGAGGAAATCCTGGGGAATCTGAAAAAGATCGAGGGCCAGCTGTCTGACCCGACCTCCAAGAACTCGACGCAACCGACCTATGTCGACCCGGAAACGCGTTCGATCAAGCCAGAAGTTCTGCTGCTGATCGGTATCTGCACGCACCTGGGTTGCTCACCAACTTTCCGTCCGGAAGTGGCTCCTGCAGACCTGGGCAAGGATTGGGTAGGGGGTTATTTCTGCCCTTGCCACGGTTCTCACTACGATTTGGCTGGCCGCGTCTACAAGTCGCAACCTGCGCCTTTGAACCTGCCAGTTCCCCCGCATTCCTATGAGACCGATGACATCATTGTCATTGGCGTCGATACGGAGAAAGCGTGATGAGCAAGTTCATGGATTGGGTTGATGCGCGCTTCCCCGCGACCAAAATGTGGGAAGACCATCTCAGCAAGTACTACGCCCCGAAGAACTTCAACTTCTTCTATTTCTTTGGCTCCCTGGCACTGCTCGTTCTGGTCAACCAGATCGTTACCGGTGTCTGGCTGACCATGAGTTACACCCCGTCGGCGGAAGAGGCGTTCGCTTCCGTCGAATACATCATGCGCGACGTCGAGTACGGCTCGATCCTGCGTCTGCTGCACTCCACTGGCGCTTCGGCGTTCTTCATCGTGGTCTATCTGCACATGTTCCGTGGCCTGCTTTACGGTTCGTACCAGAAGCCGCGTGAGCTGGTGTGGGTCTTCGGCATGCTGATCTATCTGGCGCTGATGGCTGAAGCCTTCATGGGTTATCTGCTGCCGTGGGGCCAGATGTCCTACTGGGGTGCCCAGGTGATCATCTCGCTGTTCGGCGCGATCCCGGTCATCGGTAATGACCTGACCCAGTGGATTCGTGGTGACTACCTGATTTCCGGTATTACCCTGAATCGCTTCTTCGCCTTGCATGTGGTTGCCCTGCCGATCGTGATTCTCGGTCTGGTGGTGGTGCATATTCTGGCGCTGCACGAAGTCGGTTCGAACAATCCGGATGGCGTCGACATCAAGAAGCACAAAGACGAAAACGGTATACCGCTGGACGGCATTGCCTTCCACCCGTACTACACCGTGAAAGATATCGTCGGCGTGGTGGTGTTCCTGTTCATCTTCTGCTCGATCGTGTTCTTCTTCCCTGAAATGGGCGGCTACTTCCTCGAGAAGCCGAACTTTGAAGTGGCGAACGCCTTCAAGACCCCTGAGCACATCGCTCCGGTCTGGTACTTCACACCGTTCTACGCGATTCTGCGGGCGGTTCCGGACAAGCTCCTGGGCGTAATCGCCATGGGTGCGGCCATCGCTGTGCTGTTCGTCCTGCCATGGCTGGATCGCAGCCCGGTCAAGTCGATGCGCTACAAAGGCTGGTTGAGCAAGATCTGGCTTTGGGTGTTCTGCATTTCGTTCGTGATCCTGGGTGTGTTGGGTGTTCTGGCGCCAACGCCAGGCCGTACGTTGCTGTCGCAGGTATGTACCTTCCTGTACTTCGCCTACTTCATTCTGATGCCGTTCTACACCAGGCTCGAGAAGACCAAACCGGTTCCGGAAAGGGTGACTGGCTGATGAAAAAGCTATTTGCTGTAATGATTCTTGCGGCGATGCCTGTGCTGTCTTTCGCATCGACATCGAGTGGCCCGGAGCTTGAGAAGGTCGACATCGACGTTTCCGACAAGGCTGCCATGCAGGACGGCGCACGCACGTTCGCCAACTATTGCATGGGCTGCCACAGCGCGAAGTTCCAGCGCTACGAGCGTGTCGCCGATGACCTGGGCATTCCTCACGAGTTGATGCTTGAGAAGCTGGTGTTCACCGGCGCCAAGATTGGCGATCACATGAACATCGGCATGCAGCCGGCTGACGCCAAGACCTGGTTCGGTGCGGCGCCGCCCGACCTGACGCTGGTGGCTCGTGTTCGTGGCACCGACTGGCTCTACGGCTATCTGCGTTCGTTCTATGAAGACCCGTCACGTCCATGGGGCGTGAACAACAAAGTGTTCCCGAACGTCGGCATGCCTAACGTTCTGGTCGGCCTGCAGGGTCGTCAGGTGGTAGGCTGTAAACAAGTTCAAGTCGTCGAAGACGGCAAGAAGCAATACGATCCGCTGACTGGCACCGCTTTGACCCATGAAGCCTGCGATCAACTGACTGTATTGCCGAAAACCGGCACGCTGAACGAAGAGCAGTTCGACGAGAAGGTCAAGAATCTGGTGACCTTCCTGGCCTACTCGGCCAACCCGGTGAAGCTGCAGCATCAGCGCATCGGTACCTATGTGTTGCTGTACCTGGCGTTCTTCTTCGTATTCGCTTACTTGCTCAAGCGTGAATACTGGAAAGACGTCCATTGATAAAGCGGTAAGCCATTGCTGTTAATCGCGCGCGCCCAGGGGCGTCTCTGAAGGTGTAACGAGTCTGGTGATCCAGGCGTTACGGGAGGCGCCCTCTGGGCGCGCGTGTTTTTCCGTTTCCGATAATTTCAACAAGCGAGGAGGACCGCCATGGGCGTGACCAATCGGTTGGCCTGTTACTCCGACCCCGCCGACCACTATTCCCACCGAGTGCGCATCGTACTTGCAGAGAAGGGTGTCAGCGCCGAGATCATTTACGTGGAAGCTGGTCGCCAGCCGCCTAAACTGATTGAGGTGAACCCTTACGGAAGCCTGCCCACCCTGGTCGATCGTGACCTGGCGTTGTGGGAGTCGACCGTGGTGATGGAGTATCTGGATGAGCGTTACCCGCACCCGCCGCTACTGCCGGTTTATCCCGTGGCGCGTGCCAACAGTCGTCTGCTGATTCATCGTATTCAGCGTGACTGGTGTGGCCTGGTGGATCTGATTCTGGATTCGCGGACCAAGGAAGCAGCCCGTGTCGTGGCTCGTAAAGAGCTGCGCGAAAGCCTGACAGGCGTGTCGCCGTTGTTTGCCGACAAGCCGTTTTTCCTCAGTGAGGAACAAAGTCTGGTGGATTGCTGCCTATTGCCAATACTCTGGCGATTGCCGATTCTGGGTATTGAACTGCCGCGGCCTGCCAAGCCGCTGCTTGATTATATGGAGCGCTCGTTTGCGCGTGAGGCTTTCCAGGCGAGTCTGTCTGGTGTCGAACGCGATATGCGCTAAGGCTTAAGGAGCCGCTATGAACTCCAGTCGACCTTATCTGGTCCGCGCGCTCTACGAGTGGATTGTGGACAACGATTGCACCCCGCACATGCTGGTCAATTCCGAGTATCCGTCGGTGCAGGTGCCTCAGGGTTTTGCCAGTGACGGACAGATTGTCCTGAACGTTTCCCCGGCAGCCGTGCGTCATCTGCATATGGACAACGAGGCAGTCAGTTTCGAGGGGCGCTTCGGTGGAGTGCCGCACACCCTGTACGTGCCTATCGCATCGATCCTGGGCATTTACGCCCGGGAGAACGGTCAGGGCATGGTGTTCGATATGGAATCGCCTCTGGAAGACGAGGAAGAGATCGAGCCGGATGATGATGTTCCGCCACCCGACAGTGAGCCGCCGCGTCCCAGCGGTCGACCGAGTTTGAAGGTGGTGAAGTAATAAAAAGGCGATCCGAATGGATCGCCTTTTTTATTACTTCACCACTTTCAAACCGTAGGCTTCTACCGGCGCTTACAGTCTCGTCAGTCGATGTACTCAAACAACTTCACGATCTTCTGCACGCCAGAAACGCCTTGTACCAAATTGGTCGCCTGAGCCGCTTCCTGCTTGGTCAGCAGACCCAGCAAGTAGACGATGCCGTTCTCGGTCACAACCTTGATGCGCGAGCCGGGAATGGAGGCGTCGGTGAGCATCTGGGTCTTGATCTTGGTGGTCAGCCAGGTGTCGTTCTGACGCGCCAGCAGCGAGGACGGTTGCAGCACTTGCAGTTCGTTATGCACCTTCTTCACGCGCTGCACGGAGGCGGCAACCTGTTCGGCCTTGGCCTTGAGGTCGGCACGAGGGGTTTGCCCGGCGAGTAGCACCACACCGTTGAAGCTGGTGACGACGATGTGCGAGTTGTTGTCCAGGTCCGGATCGGCCTTGGCGATGTTTACACCGGCCTTGGTTTCGATCAGGGAGTCGTCGATCTTGCTGCCGAAGGTGCGGGTGCCGCGGTCATCATCGATCGGCGCTTCACGGCTGGCATTAACCACCGAGGTGCAGCCGCTGATGCCAAGGCACAGGGTCAAGGCCAGAAGGCCTAGGCGATTAGGGGTCATTCTTCACTCCCGAACAGTTGGCTGTCGATCAAATCGCAAAGGCAATGGATCGCCAGCAGGTGGACTTCCTGAATACGTGCAGTGACGTTGGCTGGTACGCGAATCTCGACGTCCTCAGGCAATAGCAGTGACGCCATGCCGCCGCCATCACGACCGGTCAATGCTACGACAATCATTTCGCGATCATGTGCGGCCTGGATCGCTTGAATTATGTTTGCCGAGTTGCCGCTGGTGGAAATCGCCAGCAAAACATCACCCGGTTGACCGAGGGCGCGGATCTGTTTGGAGAAGATTTCGTTGTAGCTGTAATCGTTGGCGATCGAGGTGATCGTCGAGCTGTCGGTGGTCAGCGCGATGGCGGGCAGGCTCGGGCGCTCGCGTTCGAAGCGGTTGAGCAGCTCGGAGGAGAAGTGCTGTGCGTCACCGGCGGAGCCGCCGTTGCCGCAGGACAGCATTTTGCCCTCGTTGAGCAGGGCGTTGACCATGACCTGGCTGGCTTGCTCGATGTGCGGTGCAAGTACGTCCATCGCCTGTTGCTTGGTGTCGATACTGGCCTGAAAAAGCTGGCGAATTCGCGATTGCATGTCCATCTGTGTGACCTTAATTAGCGCGGCTACTCGGCACATGAATGTGCAGCCCGCAAAGCAAAGAGCAAAAGTGTTGGGTGAAGGTGTCCGGTTCGGGACGCAAGCGATCAGCTGTCGAAGGCATTCTGCAACCAGTTCAACTGATCAAGGTTGCTGTCGATGGCAACCACGTCGAAGCGGCAGGGGGAATTGGCCCAACGCGACTCGCGCTGAAGAAAATACTGCGCGGCAAAAATCAGTTTCTGCCGTTTGCGCCCATCGATGCTATCGAGCGCACCACCCCATTGGGTGTTTTTTCTATAGCGGACTTCGACGAATACTACTGTATCGCCATCAAGCATGACCAGATCAAGCTCGCCGCGTTTACACAACCAGTTCTGCGCCAGCAGGCGCAGACCTTGTTGCTGAAGATGCTCGAGCGCATGACGCTCGGCATCTTTACCGCTTTGCTGGCGTGACCTGTCAGGCATCAGCGCGAGGTGTCCGGCAGGCGTTGAACCTGACCGTTGGCGAACTCTGCCCATGGCAGCTGACGCTCGACCCGTTGATTCTGGGTCATGCCCAGGCTGCCCGATTGACCCTGGATGCGGCTGTCCGGCAAGGCCTTGAGTTGCCCCAGGCGCGGTGCCAGGCGATAGGCGTCAACGCCCATCGCATACAGACGGCCCAGGCTGCCGCCGGCTTGCGGCCATTGTGCAGTGACCTGTTTGCGCAGCGGGTCGTTGGCATCCAGCAACCATGGGGTTTCGCAGAAGCGAATACCGTTCATATCGTTGTACTGGTTCTGATCGCCGCTGGCGCTGAATACGTGGGAGGTGGCGTAAACCGGCACGTCACCCGCGTACTGGAAGTTCAGGGTCGGTTTGATCTGTTGAGCCTGTTGCGGCGTCGCGGCCAGGAAGATGAACTCGATGTCCTGACGGCGCGAAGGTTGTGCGGCAACCTGCGAGCCTACGGTGCTTTGCAGGCTCTTGGCGCGGCCTTCGCTCTGGCGCAGCTGGAACATGTCGGCAATCTGCTGGGCCAGTTGCACCGGCTGGTCGACGCGTTCGGTAGCGACGATGCTGCCACCGTTGGCTTGCCAATCCTGGCTGAACGCCCTGAGTACGCGGTCGCCCCATTCGCCTTTCGGCACCATGATCGCGGCGCGGTGCAGGCCATCGGCGCGTGCGCGACGGGACACTTCGCGGGCTTCGTCTTCAGCGGCAAGACCGAACTGGAACAGTTGGGCCGGACCTTGTGCGCCTTCGCTGTAGTTCAGGGCCAGGGTAGTGATCGGCAGTTGCGCGCGCGCGCTGAGCTGTTTGACCAGCGGCTTCTCCAACGGGCCGACTACCAGTTGCACGCCATCGGCCTGGGCCTTGCGATAGAAATCGTCGAGGGAGGTCAGGCGCGAGCTGTCATAGAATTCGATGGCTGGCGGCTTCTGCCCGGCTTGTTGCGCCTGGTAGTGAGCAGCCATGAAGCCTTCACGCAGTGCTTTGCCAACCGGACCCAGTGGGCCGTCTTGCGGCAGCAGCAGGGCGATCTTGCTCAGAGGCTGGCTGGCCAGCTCCTTGAGTTTGGTCAATGGCAACGGCAGCTGGACGGCAGCCGGGTGCTTTGGATTCTGTTCGCGCCAGTTGTCGATCGCGGCTTGCTGCTGTTCCAGGGTGCCGGCCGTTTTCACCACCAGCGCCAGACGGATCCAGCCGCCGAGGTCATCGTCGGTGGTCGGCTGCAATTGATCGGTCGGCAGCGAAGCGATCAGGGTCCAGATCGCTTCGTGGTTTTTGCTGGCTGCTTCACCTTCAAGCATCGGCGCAATAAAGATGCGCTCCCGTGCGGCGGCCAGGGTCTGGCCGTCGGCCTCAAGGGCGCGGGCATGAACGGTGCCGGTGCGAACCTGTTGTTCGACGGGCAGTTCGTTCAGGCGTTGCAGGCTCGGATGGCTCAGGGCGGTCAGCGCCGCTTTGGGCTGATTGCGGGTCATGGCCAGTTCAGCCGCCAGGGTGTTGGCGAAGACTTGTTGGCCAGGCTTGAGTTGTTCCACCGGCACCTGTTGCAGGATTTGCGCGGACTGGCCGGCATTGCCCTGGCGATAAGCCAGGTCTGCCGCGCTCAAGCGCAGTAGAGCGGCTTTTTCCGGGTCTTTGCTTCGAGTGGCCTGTTCGAGCAGTTGCTCGATACTGGCATCCGGGGTCCGTGGAAGTTCGCCAAGGCTGGAAGAGGGCGAGCTGGCGCAAGCCGCCAGCAAGGCAGCGAGGCAGAGGGCAGTGAACAGCCGCAGGCAAGCGATCATGTAGTGTTCCTGATACTCGATCAAATTAGCGTGGAATTGTACCCAAGCACTGGCCGGGGCGCGATGTTACTGGCGTGAATCGATCAATTTAGCTCATGCAAATGTTGCAGCACTGCACAAAAGGCTGGAAAAACCGCGGAGGGGGAGGCGTATCGCAAGCGCCGCTACGCGCTACAATGTCGCCTTTTACCGATCATGAGGTGTGCGTTTTGACTGTTCCAGGTGCTTTGAATTCCGCTGCTGGCTCGCTTTATGTGGTGGCGACGCCCATCGGCAACCTGGACGACATCAGTGCGCGTGCGCTGAAGATCCTGCGTGAGGTCGCCTTGATCGCGGCCGAAGACACTCGCCATTCCCAGCGATTGATGCAGCATTTCGGTATCCCCACACCGCTGGCGGCCTGCCATGAACACAATGAGCGTGAGGAGGGTAACCGCTTTATCACGCGTCTGCTGGCGGGCGACGATGTGGCGTTGATTTCCGACGCTGGGACGCCGCTGATTTCCGATCCGGGTTATCACCTGGTGCGTCAGGCTCGTGCCGCAGGGATCAATGTGGTGCCGGTTCCGGGGGCATGTGCCTTGATTGCGGCATTGTCGGCGGCGGGCCTGCCGTCCGATCGTTTCATCTTCGAAGGTTTTTTGCCGGCCAAGGCTGTCGGCCGACGGGCTCGTCTGGAGCTGGTAAAAGAAGAGCCGCGCACGCTGATTTTCTATGAAGCACCGCACCGCATCCTCGAGTGCCTGCAAGACATGGAGCTGGTATTTGGTGCCGAGCGTCCGGCGTTGCTGGCTCGGGAACTGACCAAGACCTTCGAAACCCTCAAAGGCTTGCCGCTGGCCGAGTTGCGCGAGTTCGTCGAATCGGACAGCAATCAGCAGCGTGGCGAGTGTGTAGTGCTGGTGGCGGGCTGGACTGCCCCTGAGACCGAAGACGCTGTCAGCAGTGAAGCCATGCGTATTCTCAATCTGTTACTCGAAGAGATGCCGCTCAAGCGTGCGGCGGCATTGGCGGCGCAAATTACCGGCGAACGCAAGAATGTGCTCTATCAGGTCGCGCTGGATAAACAGAAGGGCGAGTAAACCGACGTGCAGCGCCGGCCAGAGGCTTTTAGCGCTTGTTCTTCGGTCGCTCTGCCGTTAATCTTCGCGGCGGAGAGTCGATCGGACAGTCGCTGCCCTCTATGAAAATTAGGGGGGGGAGGAAAGTCCGGGCTCCATAGGGCGAAGTGCCAGGTAATGCCTGGGAGGCGTGAGCCTACGGAAAGTGCCACAGAAAATAACCGCCTAAGCGCTTCGGCGCCGGTAAGGGTGAAAAGGTGCGGTAAGAGCGCACCGCACGTCTGGCAACAGTTCGTGGCTAGGTAAACCCCACTTGGAGCAAGACCAAATAGGGTCCCAAGGCGTGGCCCGCGCTGGGACCGGGTAGGTTGCTAAAGATGTCCAGTGATGGCCATCGTAGACGAATGACTGTTCAAGACAGAACCCGGCTTACAGATCGACTCTCCACCTTTTTTTCCTCTCTGCCGAGTCATTGGCAGCGATGTGTGTAATGGCAATTTCCCTCCCTGCTGAATCAATAGCAGAAGCGCTTTTGTAATACCGAAAAAATCTTACTCTTAACAAACTACTTTAACTTCTGAACGCAGCCTTATGTGCTGATTCAAGTTATTGAGCGAATTCATCCGTCAGATTCTCGTTAACCCTCCTTTTACGCTGCTAAATCTCCGTTCTGTAAGGCTTTTCCTTTAATCCGCGCCTTGACGGTGTGGTGGGCGCATTCCTATAGTGTGCGCAAGTGGCGGAAAGTGGCATGAAGTGGGTTTTTTGAGCGTAAAACGCTAATATTTGGAGAAACGCTGACGTGTTTCGCGGAGCTAACGCTATCAGTCTCGATGCAAAGGGCCGTCTCGCTATGCCGAGCCGGTACCGTGACGAGCTGGTTTCGCGTAGTTCCGGTCAATTAATCGTCACCATCGATGCCGTTGATCCGTGTTTGTGTGTTTATCCCCTCGATGAGTGGGAAATTATCGAAACCAAACTGCGCGCACTGCCTTCGCTTCGCGAAGAGAACCGCCGCCTGCAACGTTTACTGATTGGTAATGCCGTCGACCTCGAGCTCGATGGCAGTGGTCGTTTTCTGGTTCCGCCGCGTCTTCGCGAATATGCCAAGTTGGATAAGCGCGCGATGTTGGTAGGCCAACTGAACAAGTTCCAATTGTGGGACGAGGATGCCTGGAATGCGGTTTCTGCCGCTGACCTGGCTGCTATTCAACAACCGGGCGCCATGCCTGATGAACTGCGTGATTTAATCCTGTGACTATTGATAGCGGCTTTAACCACATCACCGTACTGCTTGACGAAGCCGTCGAGGCTCTCGCCGTACGTCCTGATGGCTGCTATCTGGACGGTACGTTCGGACGTGGCGGGCACAGTCGGTTGATCCTCAGCCAGCTCGGGCCTGATGGCCGGTTGCTCGGATTCGACAAAGATCCTCAAGCGATTGCCACCGGGCAAACGCTAGCGGCCGAAGACGGCCGCTTTGTCGTTGTGCAGCGCAGCTTTGCCGAGCTCGGTTCGGAAGTCGCCGAACGCGGTCTGGCAGGCAAGGTCAGCGGTGTTCTGCTCGACCTCGGCGTGTCCTCGCCACAACTCGACGACCCGGAGCGCGGCTTCAGCTTCCTCAACGACGGTCCGTTGGACATGCGCATGGATCCGTCCCGCGGGATCAGCGCCGCCGAGTTCGTCAACACCGCGCCGGTGGAAGAAATTGCCCGGGTGTTCAAGCAATATGGCGAAGAGCGTTTCTCCGGTCGCATGGCGCGTGCCGTGGCTGAGCGTCGCGACATCAAGCCGTTCGAGCGCACTGGTGATCTGGCTGAAGTGCTGAAAGTCGCCAACCCGGCATGGGAAAAGGGCAAGAACCCGGCCACCCGTGCATTCCAGGGCCTGCGTATTCACGTCAACAACGAACTGGGCGATCTGGAAGCCGGCCTCGAAGCGGCGTTGGAATGCCTGGAAGTGGGCGGCCGTCTGGTTGTCATCAGCTTCCACTCGCTGGAAGACCGCATCGTCAAACTGTTCATGCGCAAACTGGTGAAAGGCGAAGCCGACAACCTGCCGCGCAACCTGCCGGTCCGTCACGTTGCTTTCGAACCGGTAATCAAAATCCATGGCAAAGCGCAGACCGCCTCGGAGGCCGAACTCAAAGCCAACCCACGTTCCCGTAGCGCCGTCATGCGTGTCGCGGAGAAGCTGCGGTGAGCAAGCTTTTCGCCAAGCCACTTCCCGGCGGAAGCTTTTTCATGCTGCTGTTGTTTGCCGGCGTGCTTGTGTCGGCTATAGGCGTGTCCTATAGCGCGCACTGGAACCGTCAGTTGCTCAATTCGCTGTACGGCGAATTAAGCGTGCGCGACAAGGCGCAGGCGGAGTGGGGCCGGTTGATTCTCGAACAGAGCACCTGGACTGCCCATAGCCGCATCGAAGTCCTGGCCACCGAGCAACTGAAGATGCGCATTCCCGGCGCCGCTGAAGTGCAGATGGTGGCGCCATGATGAAACTCGAAGGCGCGCTCTTTCCATGGCGGTTCCGTCTGGTGGTCGGGTTGCTCGGCATCATGGTGGCGGCGATTGCCTGGCGCATCATCGATTTGCAAGTGGTCGACCGTGCCTTCCTTAAAGGTCAGGGCGATGCGCGCAGTGTTCGTCATATTCCAATTCCGGCTCACCGTGGTCTGATCACCGACCGTAACGGCGAGCCGTTGGCCGTGAGTACCCCGGTCACCACCCTGTGGGCCAACGCCAAGGAAATGCAAACGGCCAAAGAGAAGTGGCCGGCACTGGCGGCTGCCTTGGGGCAGGACCCGAAAGCCCTGGCCGAACGTCTCGAAGCCCAGGCCAACAAAGAATTCATTTATCTGGTGCGCGGGCTGACCCCCGAGCAGGGCCAGGCTGTGCTCGATCTGAAAGTGCCGGGTGTTTATGGCATCGAAGAGTTCCGGCGTTTCTACCCGGCCGGCGAAGTCACCGCCCACATGGTCGGCTTTACCGACATCGATGACCACGGACGCGAAGGCGTCGAGTTGGCCTACGACGAATGGCTGGCCGGCGTGCCCGGCAAGCGACAGGTGATCAAGGACCGGCGCGGCCGGCTGATCAAAGATGTCCAGGTCACCAAAAACGCCAAGGCCGGCAAGCCCTTGGCGTTGTCCATTGACCTGCGTCTGCAATACCTGGCCAACCGTGAACTGCGCAACGCGATCATCGAGAACGGCGCCAAGGCTGGCAGCCTGGTGATCATGGACGTGAAGACCGGCGAGATCCTCGCCATGGTCAACCAGCCGACCTACAACCCGAACAACCGTCGCAACCTGCAACCGGCGATGATGCGCAACCGCGCGATGATCGACGTATTCGAGCCGGGTTCGACCATGAAAGCGATCTCCATGAGCGCCGCGATTGAAACCGGGCGCTGGAAGCCGACCGATACCGTCGAGGTGTATCCAGGCACCTTGCAGATTGGTAAGTACACCATCAAGGACGTATCGAAGAGTGAAGGCCCGGTACTCGACCTGACCGGTATCCTGATCAATTCCAGTAACGTCGGCATGAGTAAGGTCGCGTTCGATATCGGCGGCGAAACGATTTTCCGCCTGGCGCAGAAAGTCGGCCTCGGCCAGGATACCGGGCTCGGTTTCCCGGGCGAGCGCGTCGGCAACCTGCCGAACTACCGCGAATGGCGCAAGGCTGAAACCGCCACGCTGTCCTACGGCTACGGTATTTCCGTGACTGCGATCCAGTTGGTCCACGCCTTCTCGGCCCTGGCCAACAATGGTCGCCTTGCGCCGCTGACCCTGATCAAAACCGACAAGGCACCGCAGACCACACAGGTATTGCCGGAAGCTGTCGCGAAAACCATGCAAACCATGCTGCAACAAGTGATCGAAGCCCCGCGCGGTGTATTCCGTGCGCAGGTGCCGGCGTATCACGTGGGCGGCAAGTCGGGTACTGCACGTAAAACGTCGGTCGGTACCAAAGGCTACGCCGAGAATTCCTACCGCTCGCTGTTCGCCGGCTTCGGCCCGATGAGCGATCCGCGCTACGCAATCGTGGTGGTGATTGATGAACCGACCAAAGCCGGTTACTTCGGTGGTCTGGTATCGGCGCCGGTGTTCAGCAAAGTGATGTCCGGGACCCTGCGCCTGATGAACATCACCCCGGACAACCTGCCTGCCACTCAACAAGCGAACGCCGCACCGGTCGTTCCGCTGAAAGCTAATGGAGGGCGCGGCTGATGTCGCTGAGCCTGAACAAGATTTTCGCCCACGCCGGCCGCGATCTGTTGATCCGCGAATTGGCGCTGGACAGCCGCAACGTACGAGCAGGCGATCTGTTTCTCGCGGTTCCTGGTGGCAAGTTCGACGGGCGTGCGCACATCGCCGACGCCTTGCAACGCGGCGCTGCTGCCGTGGCTTATGAAGTCGAAGGCGCGACTGTGCTGCCGATCACCGACGTGCCGTTGATTCCGGTCAAAGGCCTGGCGGCGCAGCTGTCGGACATCGCCGGGCGCTTTTATGGCGACCCGAGCCGTCATTTGAACCTGATCGGCGTGACGGGCACCAACGGTAAAACCAGCGTGACGCAATTGGTCGCCCAGGCGCTCGACCTGCTGGGGCAGCACTGCGGCATCGTCGGCACCCTGGGCTCCGGTTTCTACGGCGCACTGGAAAGCGGTCTGCACACCACGCCGAACCCGATTGCAGTGCAAGCGACCCTCGCCGACCTGAAAAAGGCCGGCGCCAAAGCCGTGGCCATGGAAGTCTCTTCCCACGGCCTGGATCAGGGCCGCGTGACGGCGTTGGCGTTCGATGTGGCGGTGATGACCAACCTGTCGCGCGATCATCTGGATTACCACGGCACCATGCAGGCCTATGGCGAAACCAAGGCCAAGTTGTTTGCCTGGAATGATCTGAAGTGCCGGGTGGTCAACCTGGACGACGATTTCGGCCGGCAACTGGCTGGCGATGAAGGCGAGTCGCGACTGATCACTTACAGCCTGGAAGATTCCAGCGCCTACCTGTATTGCCGCCAGGCGCAGTTCGACGACGAAGGCGTGCGCGCCACGCTGGTCACGCCGCAAGGCGAACACCATTTGCGCAGCACCTTGCTCGGCCGTTTCAACCTGAGCAACGTCTTGGCCGCGATCGGCGCCTTGCTCGGGCTGGACTACGCGCTGGACGAAATCCTCAAAGTACTGCCGAAACTCGAAGGCCCGGCCGGTCGCATGCAGCGCCTGGGTGGCGGTACTCAGCCGTTGGTGGTGGTCGATTACGCCCACACACCGGATGCGCTGGAAAAAGTCTTGATGGCCCTGCGTCCTCACGCCAAAGGCCGGTTGCTGTGCCTGTTCGGTTGCGGCGGTGATCGCGATCGCGGCAAGCGTCCGCTGATGGCGGAAGTGGTCGAGCGTCTGGCCGATGGCGTACTGGTCACCGATGACAATCCGCGCACCGAAGACCCAACAGTGATTTTCGACGACATCCGCGCCGGTTTTACCGCTGTGGATAAAGTGACCTTCGTCGCCGGCCGTGGCCAGGCGATTGCCCAATTGATCGCCAGCGCATCGGCCGATGACGTGATTGTCCTGGCCGGTAAAGGTCACGAGGACTATCAGGAAATC
Source organism: Pseudomonas sp. GW822-FHT02E03 (assembly GCF_058802325.1). NCBI lineage: Bacteria > Pseudomonadati > Pseudomonadota > Gammaproteobacteria > Pseudomonadales > Pseudomonadaceae > Pseudomonas > Pseudomonas sp. GW822-FHT02E03. The sequence goes on from NZ_JBXAOA010000042.1 coordinate 26,578, forward strand.
AACGGCGAGCGCCACGCTTTCTCCGATCTGGTCGAGGCCGATCACGCCCTGACCGCGTGGGAGGTGGCCCATGCTTAAAGCCTTGAAACTGAGCGAACTGACCAGCGCATTGAATGGCCGTCTGATTGCCAGCGACGCCAGCTTCGACGGCGTCAGCATCGACAGCCGCGCAATCAAGCCCGGCCAATTGTTTATTGCTCTGGCCGGCCCGCGTTTCGATGGCCATGACTACCTCAATGACGTCGCCGCCAAAGGCGCCGTGGGTGCCCTGGTCGAGCGCGAAGTCGCCGACAGCGCGCTGCCGCAGCTGCTGGTCAAGGACACCCGTCAGGCCCTCGGCCAATTGGGCGCGATGAACCGCGCTGCGTTCACTCAACCGATCGCGGCCATCACCGGTTCCAGCGGCAAGACCACGGTCAAGGAAATGCTTGCGAGCATCCTGCGCACGCGCGGTCCGGTGCTGGCGACCCGTGGCAACCTGAACAACGACCTCGGTGTTCCGCTGACCCTGCTCGAACTGGCGCCGGAACACACGGCGGCGGTCATCGAGTTGGGGGCTTCGCGTCTTGGCGAGATTGCCTACACCGTTGCCATGACCAAACCGCATGTCGCTGTGCTGAACAATGCCGGCACTGCCCACGTCGGTGAATTCGGCGGCCCGGAAAAAATCGTCGAGGCCAAGGGCGAGATTATTGAAGGGCTGGATGCCTCGGGCATCGCCGTGCTGAATCTCGACGACAAGGCGTTCCCGATCTGGAAGGCCCGTGCCGCTGCCCGACGGGTGCTGAGTTTCTCTCAGCTGGATGCCACCGCAGATTTCCATGCCAGCTTCATCGTTTCCGATGCACGCGGCTGCCCTGCATTCGAACTGCACACGCCGCAAGGTATTGCCCGGATTCAATTGAACCTGCTCGGCGGGCACAACGTCACCAACGCAGTCGCCGCCGCCGCGGCGGCTCACGCCCTGGGCGTGTCCTTGTCGCATATCGCTTCGGGGCTCAATGCCGTGCAACCGGTCAAGGGTCGTGCCGTCGCGCAACTGGCAACTAACGGTATGCGCGTGATCGATGACACGTACAACGCAAACCCCACCTCCATGTGTGCCGCCGTTGATATACTCGCCGGCTTTTCCGGCCGCACCGTTCTGGTGCTCGGAGATATCGGCGAGTTGGGCGATTGGGCGGAGCAGGGGCACCGCGATGTGGGCGAGTACGCCCGCGGCAAGGTTTCCGCGCTTTACGCGGTCGGGCCAATGATGACCCACGCCGTAAACGCTTTCGGCGAGCAGGCTTTTCACTTCAGCACTCAGGCTGAGCTGATCAAGGCCCTGGAAGCCGAGCAGGACCCAAACACCACCATTTTGATCAAGGGCTCGCGCAGCGCCGCGATGGAAAACATCGTCGCCGCTTTGTGCGGGACCCGTCTGGAGAAACATTAATGCTGCTGCTGCTAGCGGAGTATCTGCAACAGTTCTACAAAGGCTTCGCGGTCTTTCAGTACCTGACCCTGCGCGGGATTCTCGGTGTGCTGACCGCGCTGGTCTTGTCGCTGTGCTATGGCCCGTGGATGATCCGCACTTTGCAGAACCGTCAGATCGGTCAATCCGTTCGCAACGACGGCCCGCAATCGCACCTGTCCAAATCCGGCACCCCGACCATGGGCGGCGCGCTGATTCTTTCGTCCATCGGAGTCAGCACCTTGCTCTGGGCCGACCTGGCCAACCGTTACGTTTGGGTGGTGTTGCTGGTGACCCTGCTGTTCGGTGCCATCGGCTGGGTAGACGACTACCGCAAAGTCATCGAGAAAAACTCCCGTGGCCTTCCGAGCCGCTGGAAGTATTTCTGGCAGTCGGTGTTCGGCCTGGGCGCGGCGATCTTCCTTTATATGACTGCCGCGACGCCGGTAGAAACCACCCTGATCCTGCCGATGCTCAAGGACTACAGCATTCCACTGGGCGCGGGTTTCATCGTCCTGACCTATTTCGTGATTGTCGGCTCGAGCAACGCGGTCAACCTGACCGATGGCCTCGACGGTCTGGCGATCATGCCTACCGTGATGGTCGGCGGCGGTTTGGGGATCTTCTGCTACCTGTCGGGTAACGTGAAATTCGCTGAATACCTGTTGATCCCTTACGTACCGGGCGCGGGTGAGTTGATTGTGTTCTGCGGCGCGCTGATCGGTGCGGGCCTGGGGTTCCTGTGGTTCAACACCTATCCGGCCCAAGTGTTCATGGGCGACGTCGGCGCACTGGCGCTGGGCGCGGCCCTGGGCACCATCGCGGTGATCGTCCGCCAGGAAATCGTTCTGTTCATCATGGGCGGCGTGTTCGTGATGGAGACCCTGTCGGTCGTCATCCAGGTTGCCTCCTTTAAGCTGACCGGTCGCCGTGTGTTCCGCATGGCACCGATACACCACCACTTTGAACTCAAGGGCTGGCCCGAGCCGCGCGTGATCGTCCGTTTCTGGATCATCACCGTGATTCTGGTACTGGTCGGCCTTGCCACCCTGAAGCTGAGGTAGAACGAGTGTCTCTGATCGCTTCTGACCACTTCCGCATCGTTGTCGGCCTCGGCAAGAGCGGCATGTCCCTGGTTCGCTTCCTGGCGAACCGGGGCGTGTCGTTTGCTGTCGCCGATACGCGGGAAAATCCACCGGAACTGGCCACGCTCAAGCGTGACTATCCGCACGTGGAAGTGCGTTGTGGCGAGCTGGACGTCGAATTCCTGTGCCGTGCCGATGAGCTCTACGTGAGCCCCGGCCTGGCGCTGGCGACCCCGGCCCTGCAGGCTGCCGCCGCCCGTGGCGTGAAGTTGTCCGGCGACATCGAGCTGTTCGCGCGTAACGCGAAGGCGCCGATTGTCGCCATCAGCGGTTCCAACGCCAAAAGCACCGTCACCACCCTGGTCGGCGAAATGGCGGCTGCGGCTGGCAAGCGTGTTGCTGTCGGCGGCAATCTCGGCACACCGGCGCTGGATTTGCTCAGCGACGACATCGAGTTGTACGTGATGGAGTTGTCGAGCTTCCAGCTCGAAACCACCGATCAACTCAACGCCGAAGTGGCGACCGTGCTCAACATCAGCGAAGACCACATGGATCGCTACAGCGGTCTGCCGGCCTATCACCTGGCCAAGCACCGGATCTTCCGGGGTGCCAGGCAGTTTGTGGTCAACCGTCAGGACGCCCTGAGCCGTCCGCTGATGGGTGAAGGCCAACCGTGCTGGACCTTCGGTCTGAACAAGCCCGACTTCAAGGCCTTCGGGATCCGGGAAGAGGACGGCGAGAAATACCTGGCCTTCGAATTCCAGAACCTGATGCCGGTGCGCGAGTTGAAAGTTCGTGGGGCGCATAACCAGTCCAACGCTCTTGCGGCCTTGGCACTGGGGCATGCCGTCGGCCTGCCGTTCGAAGCCATGCTTTCGGCCCTGCGCAATTTCGCCGGGCTCGAGCATCGCTGCCAATGGGTACGCGAGCTGAATGGCGTGAGCTACTACAACGATTCCAAAGCCACCAACGTCGGCGCCGCCCTGGCCGCCATCGAAGGCCTGGGTGCGGACATCGACGGCAAACTCGTGCTGATCGCCGGTGGCGATGGCAAGGGTGCCGAATTCAAGGATTTACGTGATCCGGTGGCGGCCAACTGCCGCGCCGTCATTTTGATGGGCCGTGATTCCGACAAGATCGGCGATGCCATCGGCGATGCCGTGCCACTGATTCGCGTCGGCTCGCTGATCGAAGCGGTCGCGCAATGCCGCGCCATCGCAGAAAAGGGCGACGCGGTGCTGCTGTCGCCGGCCTGCGCCAGTTTCGACATGTTCAAGAACTACGAAGATCGCGGTCACCAATTTGTCCGCGCCGTGGAGGACTTGGCATGAGCCTCCTGAATATCATCAAGCCGTACCCGTCGCCGATCATCACCGGGCGCGGCATCGACCTTGATTTCCCAATGCTCGCCGGTTGTCTGGCGCTGCTGGGCCTGGGCCTGGTCATGATTGCATCGGCATCCACTGAAGTGGGGGCGGTGCAATCGGGCAGTGCCCTGTATTACATGATCCGCCATCTTATCTATGTAGTGCTTGGACTTGGCGCCTGCATCGTCACCATGATGATTCCGATCGCTACCTGGCAACGCCTGGGCTGGCTGATGCTGATTGGTGCATTCGGTTTGCTGGTGATGGTGATCATCCCCGGCATTGGCCGTGAAGTGAACGGTTCGATGCGCTGGATCGGCTTCAGCTTCTTCAACGTTCAGCCTTCCGAGATCGCCAAGGTGTTCGTGGTGATCTACCTCGCCGGTTATCTGGTGCGTCGCCAGAAAGAAGTACGTGAAAGCTGGATGGGTTTCTTCAAGCCGTTCATCGTTCTGCTGCCGATGGCGGGGCTGTTGCTGATGGAGCCGGACTTCGGTGCCACCGTCGTGATGATGGGGGCGGCTGCAGCGATGCTGTTCCTCGGCGGCGTCGGGCTGTTCCGTTTTTCCTTGATGGTTGTCCTGGCTGTCGGCGCGGTGGTGTTGTTGATTCAAATGCAGCCGTATCGAATGGCGCGACTGACCAACTTTGCGGACCCGTGGGCCGACCAGTTCGGTGCGGGCTATCAGTTGTCTCAAGCCTTGATCGCTTTCGGTCGCGGCGAATGGCTGGGCGTTGGCCTGGGCAACAGCGTGCAGAAACAGTTCTACCTGCCGGAAGCCCACACTGACTTCGTGTTCTCGGTCCTGGCCGAAGAACTGGGTGCCGTGGGTTCGTTGTGCACCTTGGCGCTGTTCGTGTTTGTCTGTATTCGTGGCATGTACATCGGCTATTGGGCCGAGAAGGCCAAACAATTTTTCGCCGCCTATATCGCGTATGGCTTGTCGTTCCTGTGGATTGGTCAGTTCCTGATCAACATCGGAGTGAACGTCGGCCTGCTGCCAACCAAGGGGCTGACCCTGCCATTCCTCAGCTATGGCGGCAGTTCGTTGGTGATCTGCTGTGCCTGTCTTGGCTTGTTGCTGCGCATCGAGTGGGAGAGTCGAACCCACTTGGGCAGTGAAGAGATGGAGTTCCATGAGAGCGACTTCGCCGAGGAGCCGAACCATGGGCGCTAACGTATTGATCATGGCTGGCGGCACCGGGGGCCACGTGTTCCCGGCACTGGCCTGCGCTCGCGAGTTCCAGGCCCGCGGTTATACCGTGCACTGGTTGGGCACGCCGCGCGGGATCGAAAACGATCTGGTGCCGGCGGCCGGCCTTCAATTGCATCGGATCAACGCCAGCGGTTTGCGCGGCAAGGGCAAATTGTCCCTGCTCAAGGCACCGTTCATGTTGCTCAAGTCGATCTGGCAGGCGCGGGCGATCATTCGTCAGCTGCGGCCAGTCTGCGTGGTCGGCTTCGGGGGTTATGTGACCGGGCCCGGCGGCGTTGCAGCCAAATTGTCCGGCGTGCCGGTGATTGTTCACGAACAGAACGCCGTGGCCGGTACCGCCAATCGGTTGCTGGTGCCGTTGGCCGCCCGAGTCTGTGAAGCGTTCCCCGACACCTTTACCCTGTCGAACAGCCGTCGCACCACCGGTAACCCGGTGCGTACCGAGCTGTTCCTCGAAACACCGCGACCTGCCCTGGCCGGTCGCAAGGCGCGTTTGCTGATCCTGGGCGGAAGCCTGGGCGCAGAGCCGTTGAACAAGTTGCTGCCTGAAGCCCTGTCGCAAGTCGCTCCCGACCTGCGTCCGGACGTGTTTCATCAGGCCGGCAAAAAACACGATGAAGTGACTGCAGAGCGCTATCGCGCAGCTGGCGTCGAGGCGCAAGTGCAGCCTTTCATCAAAGACATGGCCCAAGCCTATGGCTGGGCCGACCTGGTGGTGTGCCGCGCAGGCGCATTGACCATCAGTGAACTGGCGGCTGCCGGTCTGCCCTCGATGCTGGTGCCTTTGCCCCACGCGATCGACGATCACCAGACCCGCAACGCCGACTATTTGGCCCGTGAAGGCGCTGCCTTCCTGATGCCGCAAAGAACGACTGGCGCAGCGGACCTTGCCGCTCGCCTGACAGAGGTCTTGATGCAACCGCAACGACTCAACGACATGGCCACCGCGGCACGCCGCCTGGCCAAACCCGATGCCACTCGTAACGTGGTCGATACCTGCCTGGAGGTGGCCCATGGTTGAGAACAAAAAAGCCATGCCGCACCCGGAAATGCGCCGCATCCGTCGCATCCACTTCGTCGGTATCGGCGGCGTGGGTATGTGCGGCATTGCCGAAGTGTTGCTGAACCTGGGCTATGAAGTGTCCGGTTCCGACCTGAAAGCATCGCCGGTGACCGAGCGCCTGGAATCCTTCGGTGCCCACATTTATATCGGCCACCGTGCCGAGAACGCCGCGAACGCCGATGTGCTGGTCACCTCCAGCGCTGTGAACACTTCCAACCCGGAAGTGGCCACCGCCCTGGAACGCCGGATTCCGGTGGTACCACGTGCCGAGATGCTGGCCGAACTGATGCGTTACCGCCACGGCATCGCCGTCGCCGGTACCCACGGCAAAACCACCACCACCAGCCTGATCGCTTCGGTGTTCGCCGCCGGTGGCCTGGACCCGACGTTCGTCATCGGTGGTCGTCTGAATGCCGCGGGCACCAATGCCCAGCTCGGCACCAGCCGTTACCTGATCGCCGAAGCCGACGAAAGCGATGCCAGCTTCCTGCACTTGCAGCCGCTGGTGGCCGTGGTCACCAACATCGATGCCGACCACATGGCGACCTACGACGGCGACTTCAACAAACTGAAGAAAACCTTCGTCGAGTTCCTGCACAACCTGCCGTTCTACGGCTTGGCAGTGGTGTGCCTGGATGATCCGGTGGTGCGTGAAATTCTCCCGCAGGTGAAACGTCCGACGGTCACTTATGGCTTTGGCGACGATGCCGACGTGCGTGCCATCAATGTGCGTCAGCAGGGCATGCAGACCTTCTTTACCGTGCTGCGCCCTGATCGCGAGCCGCTGGATGTGTCGGTGAACATGCCGGGCAACCACAACGTGCTGAACGCGCTGGCGACCATTTGCATCGCCACCGACGAAGGCGTCAGCGATGAAGCCATCGTCCAGGGCCTGTCCGGCTTCCAGGGTGTTGGCCGTCGCTTCCAGGTGTACGGCGAACTACCGGTTGATGGCGGCAACGTGATGCTGGTGGATGACTACGGTCACCACCCGACCGAAGTCGCGGCCGTGATCAAAGCCGTGCGCGGTGGCTGGCCGGAGCGCCGTCTGGTGATGGTTTATCAGCCACACCGTTACAGCCGCACCCGCGACCTGTACGACGATTTCGTCAATGTGCTGGCCGACGCCAATGTGCTGCTGTTGATGGAAGTCTACCCGGCCGGCGAAGAGCCGATCCCGGGCGCCGACAGCCGCAAGCTGTGCAACAGCATTCGCCAGCGCGGTCAGCTCGACCCGATCTACATCGAGCGCGGCATCGACCTCGCGCCAATCGTCAAGCCGCTGCTGCGTGCCGGCGACATTCTGTTGTGCCAGGGCGCCGGTGATATCGGCGGTCTCGCACCGAAACTATTGAACAGTCCGTTGTTCGCTGGCGCGGTTGCCGCGCCAAGCGTGGGGAAGTTGAAATGACTGCTGCTTACGCCAACCTCGTCTCCACTCTCTTGCCGAAAGACTTCGGCCGTGTCGCCGTGCTGTTCGGCGGCAAGAGTGCCGAGCGTGAAGTCTCCCTGAAGTCGGGTAACGCGGTGCTCGATGCATTGCAAAGCGCCGGTGTGGATGCCTTCGGTCTTGATGTGGGCGATGACCTGCTGCAGCGTCTGCTGAACGAAAAAATCGACCGCGCCTTCATCATCCTCCACGGTCGTGGCGGTGAAGACGGCAGCATGCAGGGCCTGCTCGAATGCCTTGGCATTCCGTACACCGGCAGCGGCATTCTGGCCTCGGCACTGGCCATGGACAAACTGCGCACCAAGCAGGTCTGGCACAGCCTCGGTATTCCGACGCCACGCCATGCGGTACTGAGCTCTGAGGCCGATTGTATTTCGGCGGCCACGGAACTGGGCTTCCCTTTGATCGTCAAACCGGCCCATGAAGGTTCCAGTATCGGGATGGCCAAAGTGACCTCCGCGTCCGAATTGATCGACGCGTGGAAAGCGGCCAGTACCTACGATTCGCAAGTGTTGGTCGAGCAATGGATTCAAGGTCCGGAGTTCACCATCGCCACCCTGCGTGACCAGGTGTTGCCTCCAATCGCCCTGGGCACAACCCACAGTTTCTACGACTACGACGCCAAGTACGTGGCTTCCGATACCCAGTACCGGATCCCATGTGGCCTGGACAGCAACAAAGAAAAAGAACTCATGGACCTCACGGCCAAAGCCTGTGAGGCGCTGGGTATCGCCGGTTGGGGCAGGGCAGACGTGATGCAGGACGCCGACGGGCAGTTCTGGTTCCTGGAAGTCAACACCGCACCGGGCATGACCGATCACAGTCTGGTTCCGATGGCGGCCCGTGCCGCTGGCCTGGATTTCCAGCAACTGGTTCTGGCGATTCTGGCCGCCAGCGTTACCGGCAATGCTGCCGGTAACCAAGAGCCGACAAGAGGTTAAGACCATGCAAGGCGCTCAGCTACGTCATCAGCCTTCCGCACCCGGCCGCAAGCCGGTGCCGCGGGGTGCCAGCCGAATGGTGGCCAAAGAGCCGATGTCCGCGCGCCTGCCGAAAGCCAATTTTGGTTTTCTGAAAAGTCTGTTCTGGCCCGTGCTGTTGGTCGCGCTGGGGTTCGGCACTTATGAAGGCGCACAGCGTTTGCTGCCGTACGCCGACCGGCCGATCACCAAGATCGCGGTGCAGGGCGACTTGAGTTACATCAGCCAGCAAGCGGTGCAGCAGCGGATCGCCCCCTACGTGGCGTCGAGCTTCTTCACCATCGACCTGGAGAGCATGCGTACCGAGCTTGAACAGATGCCATGGATTGCCCACGCCGAAGTGCGTCGGGTGTGGCCGGATCAGGTGGTGATTCGCCTGGAAGAACAACTGCCGGTGGCCCGCTGGGGCGATGAGTCGCTGCTGAACAACCAGGGGCAGGCGTTCACCCCGCGCGAGCTGGCGAACTACGAACACTTGCCACAGCTGTTCGGCCCGCAGCGGGCCCAGCAGCAAGTGATGCAGCAATACCAGGTGCTGAGCCAGATGCTCAGGCCATTGGGCTTCTCGATTGCACGCCTGGAGTTGCGTGAACGAGGCAGTTGGTTCCTGACCACCGGCGCCGGCAGCGCGGGCCCGGGAATCGAACTGCTGCTGGGACGCGGCAAGCTGGTGGAAAAGATGCGCCGCTTCATTGCCATCTATGACAAGACGCTCAAAGAGCAGATTACGAACATTGCGCGCATCGATCTGCGCTACGCCAACGGCCTCGCTGTTGGCTGGCGGGAACCTGTAGCGCCCACGACAGCCCAACCCGCTGTCGCGAAGAATTAAGAAGAGGCAGGACCCATGGCAAACGTGCAAAGCGGCAAAATGATCGTCGGTCTCGATATCGGCACCTCCAAGGTGGTGGCGCTGGTCGGCGAGGTCTCGGACGACGGCACGCTCGAAATCGTCGGGATCGGTACTCATCCGTCCCGCGGCCTGAAAAAAGGCGTAGTGGTGAACATTGAGTCCACCGTCCAGTCGATCCAGCGCGCTATCGAAGAAGCGCAGCTGATGGCCGGTTGCCGGATCCACTCGGCGTTTGTCGGCGTGGCCGGCAATCACATCCGCAGCTTGAACTCCCATGGCATCGTGGCGATTCGTGATCGCGAAGTCAGCTCCGCCGACCTTGAGCGCGTTCTCGACGCTGCCCAGGCGGTGGCGATCCCGGCTGACCAGCGCGTACTGCACACCCTGCCGCAGGATTATGTGATTGATAACCAGGAAGGCGTTCGCGAGCCGCTGGGTATGTCCGGCGTGCGTCTGGAAGCCAAGGTTCACGTCGTCACTTGCGCCGTCAACGCCGCACAGAACATTGAAAAATGCGTGCGCCGCTGCGGTCTGGAAATCGACGACATCATTCTCGAACAGTTGGCCTCGGCCTACTCGGTCCTGACCGACGACGAGAAAGAGCTGGGCGTGTGCCTGGTGGACATCGGCGGCGGCACCACCGACATCGCGATCTTCACCGAAGGCGCGATCCGTCACACCGCGGTGATCCCGATTGCGGGCGACCAGGTGACCAACGACATCGCCATGGCGCTGCGCACCCCGACCCAGTACGCCGAAGAAATCAAGATTCGCTACGCCTGCGCCCTGGCCAAACTGGCCGGTGCCGGTGAAACCATCAAGGTGCCGAGCGTCGGCGACCGTCCACCGCGCGAGCTGTCCCGTCAGGCCCTGGCCGAAGTGGTCGAGCCGCGTTACGACGAGCTGTTCACCCTGATCCAGGCCGAACTGCGTCGCAGTGGCTACGAAGACCTGATCCCGGCCGGCATCGTGCTGACTGGCGGTACGTCGAAGATGGAAGGCGCGGTGGAACTGGCCGAAGAAATCTTCCACATGCCGGTTCGCCTGGGCGTGCCGCATGGCGTCAAGGGCCTGGACGACGTGGTCCGCAACCCGATTTATTCCACCGGCGTTGGCCTGTTGATGTACGGCCTGCAGAAGCAGTCCGACGGGATTTCGTTCTCGGGCATCGGCAGCCGCGACAGCTACAGCAATGACGAACCGAAAGTCGCCTTGCTCGATCGCTTCAAGAGCTGGGTACAAGGCAATTTCTAAAGCTTTACCGCAACACCGCTTCAAACAGCAGTAGGCGAAAAAACTAGAGAACGTAAGGAGAGGGAAAATGTTCGAACTCGTAGACAACATCCCCGCAAGCCCGGTAATTAAAGTTATCGGTGTTGGCGGTGGCGGCGGCAACGCTGTCAATCACATGGTCAAGAGCAACATTGAAGGCGTTGAATTCATCTGCGCCAACACTGATGCCCAGGCACTGAAAAGCATCAGTGCGCGGACCATCCTGCAACTGGGTACCAGCGTGACCAAAGGTCTGGGCGCCGGTGCCAACCCTGAAGTAGGTCGTCAGGCCGCTCTCGAGGACCGTGAGCGCATTGCCGAAGTCCTGCAGGGCACCAACATGGTGTTCATCACCACCGGCATGGGCGGTGGTACCGGTACCGGTGCTGCGCCAATCATTGCCGAAGTGGCCAAGGAAATGGGGATCCTCACCGTAGCAGTGGTGACCCGTCCGTTCCCGTTTGAAGGTCGCAAGCGCATGCAGCTCGCCGACGAAGGCATTCGTCTGCTGTCTGAAAGCGTCGACTCGTTGATCACCATTCCCAACGAGAAGCTGCTGACCATCCTCGGTAAAGACGCAAGCCTGCTGTCGGCTTTCGCCAAGGCCGACGATGTACTGGCCGGTGCCGTTCGCGGTATCTCCGACATCATCAAGCGTCCGGGCATGATCAACGTCGACTTTGCCGACGTGCGTACCGTGATGAGCGAAATGGGCATGGCGATGATGGGCACTGGCTGCGCCAGCGGTCCGAACCGTGCACGTGAGGCCACCGAAGCGGCCATTCGCAACCCGTTGCTCGAAGACGTGAACCTGCAAGGCGCACGCGGCATCCTGGTGAACATCACCGCCGGTCCTGACCTGTCCCTGGGTGAGTACTCCGACGTGGGTAGCATCATCGAAGCCTTCGCTTCCGAGCACGCGATGGTCAAGGTCGGTACCGTTATCGATCCGGACATGCGCGACGAGCTGCACGTGACTGTTGTTGCCACCGGTTTAGGCGCTAAAATCGAGAAGCCTGTGAAGGTCATCGACAATACCGTTCACACCTCGATGGCTTCCCAGCCACAACAACAAGCCCCTGTTCGTCAGGAACAGCCTGCGGTGAATTACCGTGACCTGGATCGTCCGACCGTCATGCGCAACCAGGCTCAGGCCGGTGCTGCGACTGCCGCGAAGATGAACCCGCAAGATGACCTGGACTACCTGGACATCCCGGCTTTCCTGCGTCGTCAGGCCGATTGATGAAATGTATCAGGGGTATTAGGGTGATTGGTGTTCAGCAAAGGTCTGGTCTGCTATCATCGCCAGCCTTTGTTGATACCAGTTCGCAATTTGCGCTGAAGCGGCCCATGCCATGATAAAACAACGCACCCTGAAGAATATTATCCGTGCCACAGGTGTCGGCCTGCACTCCGGGGAGAAGGTCTACCTGACCCTCAAGCCAGCGCCCGTCGACACCGGCATTGTGTTTTGTCGTGCTGACCTCGACCCTGTGGTGCAGATTCCTGCCCGCGCGGAAAACGTTGGCGAAACCACTATGTCGACCACGCTTGTTAGCGGTGACGTCAAAGTGGACACGGTGGAGCACCTGCTCTCGGCCATGGCTGGCCTGGGCATCGATAACGCCTACGTCGAGCTCTCCGCGTCCGAAGTCCCGATCATGGATGGTAGCGCTGGACCCTTCGTATTCCTGATTCAATCGGCCGGCCTGGAAGAACAGGACGCCGCCAAGAAGTTCATCCGGATCCTGCGGGAAGTGACAGTGGAAGACGGCGACAAGCGCGCCACTTTCGTCCCTTTCGAAGGTTTCAAAGTGAGCTTCGAGATCGATTTCGATCACCCGGTTTTCCGTGACCGCACACAAAGTGCAAGCGTGGATTTTTCCAGCACTTCGTTCGTAAAAGAAGTCAGCCGCGCCCGTACCTTTGGTTTCATGAGTGACATCGAGTACCTGCGCAAGCACAACCTCGCACTCGGCGGCAGCGTTGAAAACGCTATTGTGGTCGACGCGGATGGTGTACTGAACGAAGACGGCCTTCGCTATGAAGACGAATTCGTGAAGCACAAGATCCTCGATGCAATTGGTGACCTCTACCTGCTGGGCAATAGCCTGATTGGTGAGTTCAAGGGCTTCAAGTCCGGACATGCATTGAACAACCAGCTGCTGCGCAAGTTGATTGAGCAGACAGATGCTTGGGAAGTCGTGACTTTCGAAGACGCCAGCACTGCACCGATCTCTTACATGCGTCCTGTTGCGGCCGTGTAAGCAAAAAACCTCTCTAGTTTTTTAAAGGCTACCTTCGGGTGGCCTTTTTTTATGGGTGCGGGAAAGTGGTGTTTTGTGGTGTCTGTCATGGCCTTTTCGCGGGCAAGCCTCGTTCCTACAGGACAGCGGCGCATTTAACTTCCACACTCTGTAGGAGCGAGGCTTGCCCGCGAAGAGGCGCCGCCACACCGTAGATCTCAGTCTGCTGCAACCACCCGATTCCGCCCACTTTCCTTGGCCTGATACAGCGCCTTGTCCGCCGAAAACAGCAATTGCTCCAGGCTGATATCGGACGCCGTCGTCCAGGTACTGATACCGATACTGACAGTAATCGGCGACATACCACCCTCCGCCAACGGCAACTGCTCCACCGCTGAGCGGACGTTGTCGGCAATCTGTTGCGCGCCAGCGCTGTCGGTTTCAGCCAGGATCACCGAAAACTCCTCGCCACCGTAACGGGCGACCAGATCCGCCGGCCGTCGAACATGGGTGCCGATCACTTTGGCCACCCAGCGCAAGGCATCGTCGCCGCCCTGATGGCCATGACGATCGTTGAACGCCTTGAAGTGATCGACATCGATCATCAGCACCGACAATGGCAGACCAGAACGTTGGGCGCGAAACCATTCATGGTGCAAGGCCTGATCCAGGCTTCGACGGTTGGCCAGACCGGTCAAAGGGTCGGTAGCGGCCAGTTGTGCCAGTTCCTGCTCGGCACTTTGACGCCGACGCAATTCCCGGCAGAGCAACCAGGTCAGCCACAGCAAGCTCACACACAAGGCAATGGTCGCGAAGCTGACCACCACAGCAGTGCGCTTCCAGGCCGCAAAGACCTCATCACTGGACAGCGCAACGATGACGATCAACGGCAAGTTCCCGACCTTGGAGAAGGTGTACAAGCGCTTGTCACGGTATCGATCGGACATGCTGGTGAAGCTGCCGTTGCCTTCTTTGACGATGCGTTGGAAATTGGGACGGTGACTGAAGTTTTTGCCGATCAGCTCTTCGGCCAGACGTGGTTGCTGAGCCAGAAGAGTCCCGTCCTTGCTGATCAGATTGACCGTGCTGTCGCGGCCGATGCTCAAACTGTTGAACAACTGATCGAAGTAACTCAACCGCATGGCGGCTTCGGCCACGCCCAGGAACTCACCCTGGGGGCCGTTCACCCGGCGGCTGAAACTGATACGCCAATCCTGTTCGGGCGACCTGGCTCTGAAGGGGGGACTGATGAACATGCCCGGGTCCGGGTTGTTCACGTGAGACTGGAAGTATTCGCGATCGGCATAGTTGCCCTGCCTGGGCTCCACCGAGGCCGAGTCGGCGATCACGTCGCCCTTGTTGTCGAGCAACAAAATGTTGCCCTTGTACGGCGCGGCAGTGGCGCGGTCGAAATAGGCCAGATGGCGAATGGCTGGAGAAACGCTCTTGAGGTCTTCTCGCTGGGAGGCAGCGATCAAACCCAGCAGGGACACATCATAGAGTTCGACATTGCGCAGCACGTCGGCGTCGATCAATTGCACGATATTGTTGGCGGCGCGAGCAGCGGACAATTCGGCATTGGCGCGTTCACGGATCAGCAGAAAGGTCACGATGCTGAGTATCGCAATCACCAACAACAAACTGCCGAGAACCAGAAGCCGCTCCGATCGTGTCGAACGGATCGGAAGTTGAGATTTCGCACTGCTCACACTCATGGTTCTGACTTCTGCAAATAAGGCGTTATGAAAGTTCTTTTACAAGAATCGGGCAGAGTCCCAGAAACCGGTCGCGTTCAGAGCGCCTGTATAAATGGCGGATAAAAAAAAGGCCAGCAAAACATGCTGGCCTTTTGCTAATTGAAGCTTAGAAGACATTCAGCGGGCAGTCGATAATTACCCTGTGTTGGTGGTTTGGTATTTTTGTGGCGAGGGGGCTTGCCCCTGAACCGCGTGAGACCCCGCCTCAGTCTGTGGTCGCCATCGCCTGCAGCGGTGCGGGCTTAGGCCGATGGAATAGCCGCTCGAGCCACAAGTATATGACCGGCGTGGTGAACAACGTCAGCGCCTGGCTCACCAGCAAGCCGCCGACCACCGCGATGCCCAATGGCTGGCGCAGTTCGGCGCCGGTGCCGTAGCCGAGCATCAGCGGCAGGGCACCAAGCAAGGCGGCGAGGGTGGTCATGATGATCGGCCGGAACCGCGTCATACACGCCTCATAGATCGCCTCTTCGGGAGGCAAGCCACGGTTACGTTGGGCGTCCAGCGCGAAGTCGATCATCAGGATGCCGTTCTTCTTGACGATGCCGATCAGCAGCACCAGCCCGATCAACGCCATGATCGAAAAGTCCTGGCCGCAGATCCACAGCATGATCACCGCCCCGAGCCCCGCCGAGGGCAGCGTCGAAATGATGGTCAGCGGGTGCACGAAGCTTTCATACAGAACGCCAAGAATGATGTACACCGCCACCAGCGCCGCCAGAATCAGCCACGGCTGGCTGGCCAGCGAACTCTGGAACGCCTGGGCCGCGCCCTGGAAATTACCGCTGATGGCCACCGGCATGCCGATGTCGGTCTTGGCCTGATTGAGCATGATCACCGCATCGCCTAAAGCGACGCCGGGCGCCAGGTTGAACGACAGGTTGGCCGCCGGGAACATCCCGTCGTGAGCGATGGACAACGGGCCGATGGTCGGTGCATCGAATTTCGCCAGGGCCGACAGCGGCACCATTTCCCCGCTCAGCGGCGAGCGCAGGTAGAAATAGTTGAGGCTTTCAGCCTTGCCGCGCTGCTTGGTGTCCAGTTCCAGAATCACGTTGTACTGGTTGGTCTGGGTCTGGAACTCGTTGATCTGCCGCTGGCCGAAGGCGTCGTACAACGCTTCGTCGACATCGCTGGCGGTCAGGCCGAAACGCGCCGCAGCACTGCGGTCGATGCTGATGTGGGTGATGCTGCCGCCCAGTTGCAGGTCATTGGAAATGTCGCGAAACGCCAGGTTGCCGCGCAGTTTTTCGGTCAGGCGCTGGGTCCAGGTGCTCAGGAGTGGCCCGTCGTTGCTCTTGAGCACGTATTGGTACTGCGCACGGCTCGGACCGGAGCTGAGGTTGATGTCTTGCCCGGCGCGCAGGTACAGCACGATGCCCGGGACTTTCATCAGTTGCGGGCGAATCCGGTCGATGAACTGGCTGGCGGACACGTCACGGTCGCCACGTTTTTTCAGTGAAATCCAGAACCGTCCGTTGGCGATAGTCTGGTTGCTGCCCGCAACGCCGACCGAGTGTGAGAACGTCTCGACGGCGGGATCGGCGGCAACGATTTCGGCCATCGCCAGGTGTTTTTTCACCATGTCGCCGTAGGAAATATCCGCCGCCGCTTCGGTGGTGCCGAGGACGAAACCGGTGTCCTGCACCGGGAAGAAACCCTTCGGAATGAAAATGTACCCGGCGACCGCCAGGCCGAGGGACAGGCCGAACACACCGATCATCAATTTCTGATGGGCGAGGGCGCGGCGCAGGCCTTTCTCATACAGCGCCAGCAAGCGCTCGCCGAAGCCCGATTGGCTGTGTTCCGGCGCACGCATGAATAGCGCGGCCAACGTCGGTGCGAGCGTCAGGGACACCACCACAGAAATCATGATGGTCGAGGTGGCGGTCAGGGCGAATTCCTTGAACAGCCGCCCGACCACGCCACCCATGAACAGCAGCGGAATGAACGCCGCCACCAGCGAGAAACTGATGGAAACCACGGTAAAGCCGATCTCGCCGGCGCCCTTGATCGCCGCCTCGCGCATGCCGTCGCCGGCCTCCAGGTGACGGTGAATGTTTTCCACCACCACAATCGCATCGTCCACCACAAACCCGACGGACACCACGATCGCCACCAGCGTCAGGTTATTCAGACTGAAGCCCATGATGTACATCAGGGCAAAACTGGCGATCAACGACACGCCGAGCACCGACGCCACAATCAGGGTCGCCGACAACTGCCGCAGGAACAGCGCCATCACCGCCACCACCAGCAGGATCGCGATCAGCAGGGTGACTTCCACTTCATGCAGCGAAGCGCGAATGGTCTGGGTGCGGTCGATCAACACCTTGACCTGCACCGAGGCCGGCAGCATGGCCTCCAGCGTCGGCAGGGCCGCTTGAATACGGTCCACGGTCTCGACGATGTTGGCCCCCGGTTGCCGGAAAATCACCAGATTCACCCCCGGCTGACCGTCAGCCCAGGCCTGGATGTAGGCGTCTTCCGAACCGTTGACGACTTTGGCTACATCCTTGAGATGAACCGGTGCGCCGTCCTTGTAGGAAACAATCAGCTGACCGTATTCCTGGGGGTGGAACAATTGGTCGTTGGTGGACAAGGTCGAAATGCTCGACTCGCCATACAAGGCACCCTTGGCCAGGTTGAGGCTGGTCTGCTGGATCGCCAGGCGAATGTCCGCCAGGGTCAGGCCAATGGCGGCGAGTTTGTCCGCCGAGGCCTGCACGCGGATCGCCGGACGCTGCTGACCGGTGATGTTGATATTGCCTACGCCGTCGATCTGGCTGATCTGACGTGCGAGCAGGGTTTCCACCAGGTCACTGACTTCGGTGCCGGGCATTTGCGGCGAGTTGATGCTGAGGATCAGCACCGGGCTGTCGGCCGGGTTGACCTTCCGCCAGTTCGGCAGGTTCGGCATGTCTTTGGGCAGTTTGCCGGCGGCGGTGTTGATCGCGGCCTGGACTTCCTGCGCGGCGGTATCGATGCTTTTGTCGAGGGTGAATTGCAAGGTCAGGATGGTCGAGCCCAGGGCGCTGCTCGAGGTCATCTGGGTCACGCCGGGGATGGCGCTGAATTGCACTTCAAGCGGCGTGGCCACCGACGAGGCCATGGTTTCGGGGTTGGCGCCAGGCAGTTGCGCGGCCACCTGGATGGTCGGGAATTCTGCTTCCGGCAGTGGCGCAATCGACAGTCGCGGAAAGGCGATTACCCCCAGCAACACCAAGGCAAAGGTCAGCAGGACCGTCGCCACCGGATGATCGATGCACCACGCGGAAACCGAGCCATGTCCCTTCATGGTTTCGGCTCCGATTGCACCATTTGCGGCGGGTCGGTCACTACCTGCACGGTTGAGCCAGGTTTGAGCCTCGACTGGCCGTCGCTGACCAGCACATCGCCTGGTTTCACGCCTTTGATGAGGTCCTGGCCGCTGCCTTGATAAACCATCTGCACCTGAACGGCTTCGACCTTGTCGCCGTTGACCCGGTAGACGAAATGTTGATCGAGGCCACGTTGTACGACGGTGGGTGGCACCACCAGCGCATTTTTATCCAGTGCTGTCTGAATTTTTACCGTTACCAGCAGGCCCGGCCAGAGTTTCTGTGCGGGGTTGGCGAACTCGGCCTTGGCGCGGATGGTCCCGGTGTTGGCGTTGATCTGGTTGTCGATCAGGGTCAGGCGGCCTTCGCCTAGCAGGTTGCCGGTTTCGCCGTCGGTGTCGGCACCGATGTAAGCCTTGACCGGCGTGTGCTGGGGATCGTTGATCAGGCCTTGCAGGGTCGGCAACAGGTGTTGCGGCAGGGAAAATTCCACGGCGATCGGGTCGATCTGGGTCACTGTGAACAAGCCTTGGGTGTCAGTCATGCGCAGGAAGTTGCCTTCATCCACTGTGCGAATACCGACGCGACCGGTGACCGGGGAGCGAATCTGTGTGTAAGAAAGCTGCACCAGCGCGGCGTCGATCGATGCCTGATTGCCTTGGGCGGTGGCTTTGAGTTGGTTGACCAGGGCTTGTTGCTGGTCATAGGTCTGCTTGGACACGCCGTCGTCGACGCTCAGCAGTTTGTAACGTTTGAGGTTGACCTGCGCCACTTGCAGTTGCGCCTGACTTTCGCCCAGTTGCGCCCGGGCCTGGTCGAGGCTGGCGCGGATCGAGCGGTCGTCGATGGTGGCCAGCAGGTCACCTTTGTTCACCAGTTGGCCTTCCTTGACCAGCAGTTTGGTGAGGATGCCGTCGATCTGCGGACGCACGACCACGCTGTGCAAGGACAGCACCGAGCCAATGCCGCTGATGTAGCGGGGCACGTCTTTTTCGGTGACGCTGACCACTCGCACGGGGATGGCGGTGGAGGTGGTCAGTTTGGTGGTGGCGGGTTTGGCGGCATACCACACGCCCAGGGCTGCCAGGGTGATCAGAAGGGCGGCGAACAGGGCGTTTTTTTTATGAATTCGCATGCGAGTGGGGCGCCGGGCAGAGTGAGTGGTCGGAGTTTTGTCAGGTTTATACCTTCCTTTATAAACCTGTTCGCCCGTCAGGAGAGTGACTGGTAACTGACGGCGCTGTCAGTTTGGACCTCTTTGGATTGATGCTGATTCCCCGTGATCAAAAGCGCAGGCGAACTAATGAGTGGTGAGGGTGGGTGCACACTGCTCCACTGTGGGAGCGGGCTTGCCCGCGATGACGTCGGCACATCCAACATCTCTGTGACTGACACGCCGCTATCGCGGGCAAGCCCGCCCCCCCAGGGCGTTTGTGTCATGC
>NZ_JBXAOA010000043.1:0-45861 GCF_058802325.1 Pseudomonas sp. GW822-FHT02E03
CCCCCCCCCCCCCCCCCCCCCCCCCCCCCCCCCCCCCCCCCCCCCCCCCCCCCCCCCCCCCCCGCTCCCACAGGGTTTTGGCGGTGTTTGATAGGGCGGATTACACCAGAATCGAAGTCCCGGTCATTTCCACAGGTTTTTCAAGCCCCATCAACATCAGCATGGTCGGCGCCACATCCGCCAGCACGCCGCCATCACGCACCTTGAAGTCACGCTTGCCGACATAGATGAACGGCACCGGCTCGGTGGTATGTGCAGTGTGCGCCTGGCCGGTGGTTTCGTCGGACATTTGCTCGACGTTGCCATGGTCGGCGGTAATCAGGGCTTCGCCGCCGACTTTCTCCAGCGCATCGACGATGCGGCCGACGCACAGGTCCAGGCACTCGACCGCTTTGACTGCCGCGTCGAATACACCGCTATGGCCGACCATGTCGCCGTTGGCGTAGTTGACCACGATCACGTCATAGCGCTGGTTTTCAATGGCATCGACGATGCGGTCGGTGACTTCCGGGGCGCTCATCTCGGGCTGCAAGTCATAGGTAGCAACTTTCGGCGACGGGATCAGGATGCGTTCTTCGCCCGGGAACGGCTCTTCGCGACCGCCAGAGAAGAAGAAAGTCACGTGGGCGTACTTCTCGGTTTCGGCGATACGCAGCTGCGTCTTGCCATTTTTCGCCAGGTAATCGCCCAGCACGTTGTCCAGGCTGCTCGCGGCGAAGGCCGATGGCGCGGGGATGCTGGCGGCGTATTGGGTCAGCATGACGAAACCGGCCAGTTTTGGCTGGCGAGCGCGATCGAATTCCTTGAAATCGTCTTCGACGAACACGCGGGTCAGCTCGCGAGCGCGGTCGGCGCGGAAGTTCATGAAGATCACGGCGTCGCCGTCTTCGACTTTTACCGGCTCACCGATGCTGGTGGCTTTGACGAATTCGTCGCTTTCGCCACGTTCGTAAGCGGCTTGCAGGCCTTCCTGTGCGGTGGCGGCGTTGAATTCGCTGGCGCCATCGACAATCAGGTTGTAGGCCTGGGACACGCGATCCCAACGGTTGTCGCGGTCCATGGCGTAGTAACGGCCAATGATGCTGGCGATCCGGCCTTTGCCGAGGGCTTCGAAGGTCGCATCCAGCAACTCGATCGACGACTGGGCGCTTTTCGGTGGCGTATCACGGCCATCAAGGAAGGCGTGCAGGTAGATTTTCTCGGCGCCGCGCTTGTAGGCCAGTTCAGCCATGGCGACCAGGTGATCCTGGTGGCTGTGAACGCCGCCATCGGACAGCAGGCCCATGAAGTGCACGGCTTTGCCGGCAGCAGCGGCTTTATCCACCGCGGCGCAGATGGTCGGGTTCTCGAAGAACTCGCCGTCGCGGATCGCTTTGGTCACGCGGGTGAAGTCCTGGTACACCACGCGGCCGGCGCCAAGGTTCATGTGGCCGACTTCGGAGTTGCCCATCTGGCCGTCCGGCAAGCCGACGTCCATGCCGCTGCCCGAGATCAGGCCGTTCGGTACGGTAGCCCACAGGCGGTCCAGTACGGGCTTCTTCGCCGCATAGATGGCGTTGGATTCAGGGCTCTCACTGTGACCGAAGCCGTCGAGAATAATCAGGACCAAAGGTTTAGGCGTGGTAGTCATGGATTCCACTCGTGGCTGAATTAAAAGAGGCGATGGAAAAGGGAGTAGGAGTTTAAAGCTAAGTTCCGACGCCGTCACCGCCGGACGGGGTTTGGCCCACCATAGTGGCTGTGTATACTGGCCGACATTTTAACGCCCTGGAACCTCCTTCGATGGTTGCTCACCTGATTGAATTTGCCACTAACCACTATTTGCTTGTCGGTATCTTCGTCGTACTGCTGGCGTTGCTGATCGCTTATCAGATGCAAGGCGGCGGCCGCAGCCTGAGCACCGGTGAACTGACCGGGCTGGTCAACAAGGATGCAGGCGTGGTAATCGACATTCGTCCGACCAAGGATTTCACCGCCGGTCACATTGTTGGCGCGTTGAACATTCCTCACGACAAACTGACCGCTCGCGTCGGCGAATTGGAAAAGCACAAGGCCAAGACCATTATCCTGGTCGACGCCATGGGCCAGACTGCCGGTACTCATGCCCGCGAACTGATGAAAGCCGGCTTCACCGCCGCCAAGCTGTCCGGCGGTATTTCCAGCTGGAAAGCCGACAATCTGCCGCTGGTGAAGTGATATGAACAACGTCGTCGTCTATTCCAGCGATTACTGCCCTTATTGCTCGCGAGCCAAGTACCTGCTCGAGAACAAAGGCGTAGCCTTCGAAGAGATCAAGGTCGATGGCAAGCCGCAGGTGCGTGCCGCGATGGCTCAGAAGGCCGGACGTACGTCCGTGCCACAGATCTGGATCGGCAGCACCCACGTTGGCGGCTGTGATGATTTGTTTGCCCTGGAGCGCGCCGGCAAGCTCGACGCCCTGCTCAAGGCCTGACTGCCTTACTTGAAATAGCCAACCCTATAAGACCCGAGATCAGAAAGGATCTGAGATGACTGACCAACAGAACACTGCAGCTAGCGAAGAAGAAACCGCACCGCAATTCTCCTTGCAGCGCATCTACGTACGCGACTTGTCCTTCGAAGCCCCGAAAAGCCCGGCGATCTTTCGCCAGCAGTGGGAACCGAGTGTCGGTCTGGATCTGAACACCCGTCAGAAGGCTCTGGAAGGCGACTTCCACGAAGTCGTGCTGACTCTGTCGGTCACCGTGAAAAACGGTGAGGAAGTGGCGTTCATCGCTGAAGTGCAACAGGCCGGGATCTTCCTGATCAAGAACCTGGACGATGCTTCGATGAGCCACACGCTCGGTGCGTTCTGCCCGAACATCCTGTTCCCGTACGCTCGCGAAACCCTGGACAGCCTCGTGACCCGCGGTTCGTTCCCGGCCCTGATGCTGGCCCCGGTGAACTTCGACGCGCTGTACGCACAAGAGCTGCAACGTATGCAGGCGGCTGGCGAGACTCCAACCGTTCAATAAGCGTTCGATGCAGTAATGAAAAAAGCGCCGTAACAGGCGCTTTTTTCATGGGCGGGAGATGATCGTTCCCACGCTCTGCGTGGGAATGCAGCCCGTGACGCTCCGCGTCACACTGGTGCCAGGCTCGACGCCTGTGGTGCTGCTGGAACGCGGAGCGTCCCTTGAGGCATTCCCACGCAGAGCGTGGGAACGATCAGTCGCGGGGTTATTTGAACCCCAGCTGACGCCAGCCTTCGTAAACGGCGACGGCCACGGTGTTGGACAGGTTCAGGCTGCGACAGCCTTCGCGCATCGGCAGGCGCAAGCGTTGTTCGCTGGGCAGGGCATCGAGCACTTCGGCCGGCAAGCCGCGGCTTTCCGGGCCGAACAGGAAGGCATCGCCCTCGGCGAAGCTGGCGTCGTGAAATGGCCGCGAGCCCTTGGTGGTAAAGGCGAACAGCCGGGGATGGCCGAGGCTTTCCAGACAGCTGGCGAGGTCTGCGTGGCGTTGCAGGGTGGCATACTCATGGTAATCGAGGCCGGCCCGGCGCAGACGCTTGTCGTCCATCTCGAAGCCCAGCGGTTCGATCAAATGCAGGTGGCAGCCACTGTTGGCGCACAGCCTGATAACGTTGCCGGTATTCGGCGGAATTTCTGGTTGGAAAAGGATGACGTGAAACATGCACGGCTCCGAAGGTAAAGATGACGGGCATTCTACGCCGCCAAAGGATCCTCGTTCGAAACTATTCCCTCGGGTGATGGCTTCGTTGGCGATTGTCGGGGTGATGGTGGGCCTGATGATCGGTCGCCTGACCGCGCCCGACCCCAGCGTTTTGCAGCAGGTCGAGGTGACGAACGATGGACTGGTGGTGTGGTTCAACAACGAACCCAAAACCCACGGCGAGCTGGTCGACGGCAGCGTGGCGCTGTTATTTGAGGCTGAAGGCCGTGCACAGAAAGGTCAGCTCAAGCTCAACGGCAAGGACGTGAACTGGCGAACGCGTTTGAGTGATGGGGGACTGTTGCTGACGGTGGTGGCGGCCCGGCCGCTGCAGGGCGAGTGGGCCGGTAGCGAGGTCGATGACCGCTGGCGGCTGGAGATCCATCTCCGAGAGCAATAAAAGAGGGAATCCCCGGCCTGCCTGTACCAAGGTTCCCAAAACGGGAGAGCCCGCGCATTGCAGCGTGAGCCCGGTGTAAAGAGGGAATCCCCGGCCTGCCTGTACCAAGGTTCCCAAAACGGGAGGGCTCGCGCATTGCAGCGTGAGCCCGGTGTAAAGAGGGAATCCCCGGCCTGCCTGTACCAAGGACCCCAAAACGGGATGGGCTCGTCGCAATTGCGGTATGAGCCCGGTGTAAAGAGGGGAATCCCCGGCCTGCCTGTACCAAGGTCCCCGAAACTGGGTAGTGAATCGAATCACTGATTGGACTATTGCAGGGGGCGTGCCAGTTTTTAACAAGTTGCAACAGAAAGCCGCCCAGCAGCGCTGAAAGCCCCGTAATTCGGGGCTTCTGTGTTTCTGCGATCGGGTTTTTCTTGCAAGTGAAGGCGGGGTTTCTGATTGGTTGTCGTGCGCGATTGCAGGTCACGGTGCATTCGGGCGGTGCATGTTGGCCCTAAAAGCATCGCGGGCAAGCCCGCTCCCACAAGGTTCAATGGTGTTCACGCGATAGTGAAACCACTGAAAATTCCTGTGGGAGCGGGCTTGCCCGCGATGGGATCTGGAGCTCAGTGAGGAACTGGCGGCTATTTAGCCCTCATCCCCCTCATCATCATCCCCACCATCAACCTTCATCCCCAATTCCTTGATCTTGCGCGTCAAGGTATTGCGGCCCCAGCCCAGCAACACGGCAGCGTCGCGGCGGCGGCCGGCGGTGTGTTTGAGGGCGGTTTCGATCATGATCCGCTCGAAGGCTGGCACGGCACTGTCCAGAAGACTCGACTGACCGCGAGCCAACGCCTGATCAGCCCACTGACGCAGTGCTTGCTCCCAATTGGTCACCGGCGCTGAGTCCTGCGGCAGGCTCAGCAGCTCTGGCGGCAGATCGCTGATGTGCACTTCGCGACCCGAAGCCATTACCGTGATCCAGCGACAGGTGTTCTCCAGCTGACGCACGTTGCCCGGCCACGGCAGGTTCTTCAGGTATTCCTCGGTTTCGCTTTTCAGCAACTTCGGTTCCACCGCCAGTTCTTGCGCGGCGCGGCTGAGGAAGTGCTTGGCCAGGGTCGGGATGTCTTCGCGACGGTCCGACAGCCGTGGAATGTGGATGCGGATCACGTTGAGGCGGTGGAACAAGTCCTCACGAAATTTTCCGGCATGCACCAGGGTTTCCAGATTCTGGTGAGTCGCGGCGATGATTCGCACATCGACCTTCACCGGCACATGACCGCCGACACGGTAGAACTCGCCGTCCGCCAATACCCGCAGCAAGCGCGTCTGAGTGTCCGCCGGCATGTCGCCGATTTCATCGAGGAACAGTGTGCCGCCGTCAGCCTGTTCAAAACGCCCGCGACGCAAGTTGGCCGCGCCGGTAAAGGCGCCTTTTTCATGGCCGAACAGCTCGGACTCCATCAGATCCTTGGGGATCGCCGCCATGTTCAGCGCAATGAACGGCGAGGCCGCCCGTGGGCTGTGACGGTGCAGGGCGTGGGCCACCAGTTCTTTACCGGTACCGGATTCGCCGTTGATCAGCACGGTGATGTTGGAGTGGCTCAAGCGCCCAATGGCGCGAAACACTTCCTGCATCGCCGGCGCTTCGCCGATGATTTCTGGCGTACGGGTCAGGGCGACCGGGACTTCCAGGCCTTGCTGTTCCTGAGCGTGCTGGTTGGCGCGCTTGACCAGTGACACCGCTTCGTCGACATCGAATGGCTTGGGCAGATACTCGAAAGCGCCACCCTGATAGGACGCGACAGCGCTGTCCAGGTCGGAGTGCGCGGTCATGATGATGACCGGCAGTCGTGGGTGCTGTTCGCGAATCCGTGCCAGAAGGTCCAGGCCGCTGGCACCCGGCATGCGGATGTCGGAGATGATCACGTCCGGCTGCTGGCGCGCCAGGCGGCTCATCACGCCGTCGGCGCTGTCGAAGCTTTGCGTGGTCATGCCTTCCTGCTGCAAGGCTTTTTCCAGGACCCAACGGATAGAACGGTCGTCATCGACGATCCACACGGTTTCACTACGGCTCATGTCGATGTGGCTCCTTGTTCCAGTGGCAGAAAGATCGAGAACGTGGTGTGGCCTGGATGGCTTTCACATTCGATCAGGCCCTGGTGCTGGCTGATGATGTTCTGGGTAATGGCCAGGCCCAGCCCGGTACCGTCCGGACGGCCGCTGACCATGGGAAAGAAGATGGTTTCCTGCAGCTCGGCGGGGATCCCCGGGCCGTTGTCGATGATTTCGATCTTGGTCACCAGGCGGTGGCGCACGTGGCCGATGGTGAACTGGCGCATGGCGCGGGTACGCAAGCTGATGCGGCCGAGGCGCAGCTCGTTCTGGCTGCTGATGGCCTGCATCGCGTTGCGCACGATGTTCAGGACGGCCTGAATCATCTGTTCGCGATCAATCAACACATCCGGAATGCTTGGGTCGTAGTCGCGCACCAAAGTGATGCAGCCCTGACTCTCTGCCTCCACCAACTGACCTACGCGTTCCAGCACTTCATGGACATTGCACATGGCCAGTGACGGCAATTTGTTGGAGCCGAGCATGCGATCCACCAGATTGCGCAGGCGATCGGCTTCTTCAATGATGACGTTGGTGTAGTCGCGCAGGCTTTCTTCCGGCAATTCACGGGCGAGCAACTGAGCCGCGCCACGAATCCCGCCGAGCGGATTTTTGATTTCATGGGCGAGGCCGCGTACCAGCATCTTGCTGGTTTCCTGCTTCGACAGCTGCGCCTCTTCCTTGGTGATCCGCAACAAGCGGTCACGCGGGTGAACCTCCAGCAACAGCAGCGTATTGCCATTGCTCAGGATCGGTGTCACGGCGTAGTCGACGGTCAGGGTCTGGCCGGTGAGGGCGGTGAGCATCGCTTCGCGCTTGGTGAACGGGTGCGCCTGCTGGACTGCCTGGCGCAGGGAGTTCAGCGCCTCAGTGGATTCGGTGAACAACTCGCTGATGAACTGCCCATGGCTACGCTGGCCGCTGATGGCCAGCAGCATCTCCGCCGCCGGGTTCATGTACTCAAGGCGCAGTTCGGCGTCGAGCAGAATGGTTGCGGTGGTCAGGTTGTCGAGTAGCAAGCGGTGTAGTGCGTCGCTAATGGTCATCAGGACCTCTTTTGGAGCGGAGCGCGCGCAAGAAACAAGCGCCGATACGAGGAAAATGCAAAAACCAAACCAAGGCTCCGAAAAGAAGCGTTTAGAGCCTGAAACAGGCGTTTGACGCTCATTTGCGTGGCGTTCTGCCAGCTTTTGCGAGTACTTTCGAACCAAAATGGGTTGGGGTGTGAGTACTGTGCACTCTATTGCACCAATATAGTGCGCAAACCTGAACGAAGTAAAAGAAGCAGAAGAGCCCGGGCCAAGTACAGAACTGTGGCGAACAACTTTGAGCGACGAGAATCCTGTGGGAACGTGGCTTGCCCGCGAAGAATGCACCGCGGTTTTTCAGGTATTACGCGTCATCGTTCTTCGCGGGCAAGCCACGCTCCCACAGGTTCTACGTCTTAACGGACCGGCGTTAGCGCTAAAAGAAGCTCTTTTCTTCTTCGGGTTTGTCTTTGAGGGGGCATTCCGGCCGTTGGCCGTAGTCGGTAAGGACGCAGGGTTTGACCTGACGTTTCTGCGCGAGGGAAATGCGCTGCATGTGGAAGGGTTGATTGGCCGTGCGTTCGACGGTACGGCCCTGTTCGTCGAGGATTTCCACTGACAGGTTGTGGCTGCCGCGGTCGATGTTGCTCAGGGCGAACACCGGGCTCGGGCCGGGCTCGGCGGTGGGTTGGCCATCCAGCAGCAGACGATAGCGATGGCCCTGTTGCAAGCCGGGTTCGCTGGTAACGCTGACGATCAATTCCCCGGCAGTGCTACGGATCGTGGCATCCGGGTCCGGCACCAGCACACGAAGCATGTCGTAATGAAACAGTGGTTTGGCTTTCGTGGCCGTCACTGGCGCGGCGCCGCTCGGGTTGGCCGACATTCGATTGCTGGTCGCCAGTGGCACACGCTTGGCATTACGGGTGCCCGGCTGATCGGTGAAAACCCGATTGCCCTGGGCGTCGATGTAGGTAAAAACCTCGGCCGTTGCCGGCAGGCTGATCAGGCAGGCGACCAACAGCCAGAGCTTCAAGGTCTATGCACCCGTTGTACGGTGAAGGTCACGGTGGGGCTCTGCTGCACCACGTTTTGCCCATCGATCACCTGAACCGCGAGGCGGTGTTCGCCACGGTCGATGTTCACCAGTTGCAGAATCGGCACGTTGCTCGGTTGGCCGTAGGGTTGATCGTCCAGTAACAGCCTTAACCGATGAGCGCCTTGCAGGCGCGGCTGGATCAATACGCTGACCGTGAACGTGCCGTTGTTGGCGCGCAGGGCTTCTTCGGTGGGCAGACCGGTCAGCTCCAGCACCTGATAGGCGCTGCCGGGCTGTTCGCGGCTATTGGATTGCGCAGGCGCTACAGGCTCGCCCGGAGGTTGACGCACGACGCTGTTGAGCGGTGGCAGCTCCACGGGCTGAGCCTTTACGCCATCGGGCGGTTGATTGCTGTAGGCGGTGTTGCCGGCGGCATCGATGTATTTGTAGATTTGGGCCATCGCGGGAGAAATGCAGGGCAGCAGTAGAAGTAATAACAGTGGCCGCATTCAGATTCCCCGTGTCGAGCAAAGACTACTCCGCCAATGGAATACCCTTGCTCCCAGCATAGAACACAATAAGTTTTACCGGTGTATCGCCGGTCACTCCACGATGAGTGATATTGACCATTTCAGCCAGCGCTTCGCCCTGTTTGATACGCCGGGTCTGGCCGCTGTTCCGGTCTTCGACTGTTAGCTCGCCTGAGAGGATATAAGCTGCGTTGGGAATCGGATGGGTGTGCCAGGAGAGTTTGCTGTTGGCAGGGATCGTGAGTTTGAGCACTGTCAGCTCAGGCGCGGCATCCGGGTAGCGAATGTAAGGTGTGCTATCCCACGACTTGCTGCTTTGAAGCAGGATTTCCCGTTCGATTTCTGTCGATGGGGGAGTTGTGGTGCAGCCTGAAAGGACGAGGGCGGTGAGAGCGGTCAGTAGAATCTTGAGTGTGAAAGTTGTCATCATTCCATCCGTTGATTGCAGGTAGTGGACAGGCTACGAGCCATTCAAGTGGGTTGATGCCGGACGACGCTGTGTATGCCCGAGGAAAAGTCGAATTTCATTGTCGGAAGTTGCCCATAAAAAAGGCCTCCCGAAGGAGGCCTCTCTTTTGTCACGCCGCGTAGCGCGGCGCTACCGGATCAGCAGCTGTAGTACAGCTCATATTCCAGTGGGTGTACGAAGGTACGAACCTTGATTTCTTCTTCGCTTTTCAGAGCGATGTAAGCGTCGATGAAGTCGTCGCTGAAAACGCCGCCTTTGGTCAGGAACGCACGACCTTTGTCCAGCTCTTCCAGGGCTTCTTTCAGGCTGCCGCAAACTTGTGGGATCTCTTTCGCCTCTTCAGGCGGCAGGTCGTACAGGTTTTTGTCAGCTGCGTCGCCAGGGTGGATCTTGTTCTGGATGCCGTCCAGGCCAGCCATCAACAGTGCAGCGAAGCCCAGGTACGGGTTAGCTGCCGGATCCGGGAAGCGAGCTTCGATACGGCGAGCGCGAGGGCTGGACACGTAAGGAATACGGATCGAAGCCGAACGGTTACGAGCCGAGTAAGCCAGCATCACTGGCGCTTCGAAACCTGGGACCAGACGCTTGTAGGAGTTGGTCGACGGGTTGGTGAAGCCGTTCAGAGCCTTACCGTGCTTGATGATGCCGCCGATGAAGTACAGAGCGGTATCGGACAGGCCGGCATAGCCTTCGCCAGCGAAGGTGTTCTTGCCATCTTTGGCGATGGACAGGTGAACGTGCATACCCGAACCGTTGTCGCCGTACAGAGGCTTAGGCATGAAGGTCGCGGTGCGGCCGTATGCATCAGCAACGTTGTGTACGCAGTACTTCAGGGTTTGAACTTCGTCAGCCTTGGCAACCAGGGTGTTGAACTTCACGCCGATTTCGTTCTGGCCGGCAGTCGCCACTTCGTGGTGGTGAACTTCGATGACCAGGCCCATTTCTTCCATGGCGTTGCACATGGAGGTACGGATTTCGTGGTCGTGGTCGAACGGCGGAACAGGGAAGTAGCCGCCTTTGACGCCTGGACGGTGGCCTTTGTTGCCGCCTTCCACGTCCTGATCGGACATCCACGAACCTTGTTCGGAGAAGATTTTGAACATCGAACCGGAGATGTCGGACTTGAACTTCACTTCGTCGAAGATGAAGAACTCAGGCTCTGGACCAACGAATACGGTGTCACCGATACCGGTCGACTTCAGGTATTCCTCGGCACGCTTGGCGATCGCACGTGGGTCACGGTCGTAGCCTTGCATGGTCGAAGGCTCGATCACGTCGCAAACCAGAATCAGGGTCGGCTCTTCGGTGAACGGGTCGAGAACGGCAGTGCTGTCGTCCGGCATCA
Organism: Pseudomonas sp. GW822-FHT02E03; assembly: GCF_058802325.1. Taxonomy (NCBI): domain Bacteria; kingdom Pseudomonadati; phylum Pseudomonadota; class Gammaproteobacteria; order Pseudomonadales; family Pseudomonadaceae; genus Pseudomonas; species Pseudomonas sp. GW822-FHT02E03. The sequence continues at coordinate 10,608 of NZ_JBXAOA010000043.1, forward strand.
GGATCATGTCGGAGGCTTCGATGCCTTTCCAGCCAGCGATGGAGGAACCGTCGAACATTTTGCCTTCTTCGAAGAAAGCTTCATCCAGCCCATCGCGAGCCGGCATGGTCACGTGGTGCTGAGTGCCTTTGGTGTCCGTGAAGCGCAGATCAATCCACTTGACGTCATGATCTTTGATGAGTTGAACCGACTTCGACATAGTGTCCTCCGGGTGGCTTCGGGCTTAGTAGTGGATGCCCTTAGAATGTGGGTGATGCCGGCGCGAATACTCTGCCAAGGCAACCTGCCTCACAAGGGAGCAAATTGCATGCCAGTGCCCCACCATGGGTTTTTTGCCCCAATATCACGCTTATAAAGGTGCAAAGCCTCGAAAAGCGCCAAACCTCGCCCTGTAATGTAGCGTCGAAATCAATAAATGACCTGTTTTGGTGCGCGCAAAACCTTCTGCACATTAACTGGTTAAACCTTGAGCAATTTCCGCTATAATCCGCGCCCCCCTTTTTCGGCTGGCCCAGCGCGCGCTGTTTTCATGAAACTAATCGTAAAAGTCTTCCCCGAGATCACCATCAAGAGCCGCCCGGTACGGATGCGTTTCATCCGCCAGTTGGCTAAAAACATCCGTACCGTGCTCCGCGACCTGGACCCGGCTGTGGTGGTGAACGGTGTGTGGGACAATCTCGAGCTGGAAACCCGCGTCAGCGAGCCGAAAGCCCTGAAGGAGATGACCGAGCGCCTGAGCTGCATGCCGGGCATCGCGCATTTCCTGCAGGTCGATGAATACCCGTTGGGCGACTTCGACGACATCGTCGCCAAGTGCAAGCAGCATTTCGGTGACGCCCTGGCCGGGAAGATCTTTTCGGTGCGCTGCAAGCGTGCCGGCAAGCACGAATTCAGCTCCATGGACGTCGAGAAATACGTCGGCAGCCAACTGCGTCGTCAGTGCGGCGCCGCCGGAATCTCGCTCAAAGAGCCTGAAATCGAAGTTCGCATCGAAATTCGCGACAAACGGTTGTTCGTGATCCACAGCCAGCACAACAGCATCGGCGGTTATCCGCTGGGTGCCCTGGAGCAGACGCTTGTACTGATGTCCGGTGGCTTCGATTCCACCGTCGCCGCCTACCAGATCATGCGCCGCGGGCTGATGGCCCACTTCTGCTTCTTCAATCTGGGCGGACGAGCCCATGAATTGGGCGTCATGGAAGTCGCGCACTTCATCTGGAAGAAGTACGGCAGCTCCCAACGCGTGTTATTTGTCAGTGTGCCGTTCGAGGAAGTACTGGGAGAAATTCTCGGGAAAGTCGATAACAGTCATATGGGTGTAGTTTTGAAGCGTATGATGTTGCGCGCTGCTTCCCGTATTGCCGATCGGCTGGAGATCGAAGCGCTGGTCACCGGCGAAGCGATTTCCCAGGTGTCGAGCCAGACGTTGCCGAACCTGTCCGTGATCGACTGCGTGACCGACAAGCTGGTCTTGCGCCCGCTGATCGCCAGTCACAAGCAGGACATCATCGACCTGGCCAACGAAATCGGTACTGCCGATTTCGCCAAGCACATGCCGGAATACTGCGGGGTCATCTCGGTGAACCCAAAGACCCACGCCAAGCGTCCACGCGTGGAGCATGAAGAGAAAGAATTCGACATGGCGGTACTCGAGCGTGCGCTCGAGAACGCCAAACTGGTGCCGATCGATCGCGTAATCGACGAATTGGGCCAGGATTTGCAGATCGAAGAAGTCAGCGAAGCACTGGCGGGCCAGATCATCATCGATATCCGTCACCCGGATGCCGCTGAAGACGAGCCGCTGGAACTCGCTGGCATTGAGGTACAAGCGATGCCGTTTTATGCACTGAACGCTCGTTTCAAGGAACTGGACCCTACTCGCCAGTACCTGCTGTATTGCGACAAAGGCGTGATGAGTCGCCTGCATGCCCACCATTTGCTCAGTGAGGGGCATGCCAATGTGCGCGTTTATCGACCGAGCTAAGTGCCCGGGGCTGTTTGCCTGTGGCCTGCGTCACCGGCCCCCCGACGCCGCCGTCAAGCTGTAACGGCTTTGCCGGACTCTACTGTAAATCGCTGCCAAGACTTGTCAGCACACCGAATCCTCTGATCGAGATACACAAGTGATCGAAAATCTACGCAACATCGCCATCATTGCTCACGTTGACCATGGTAAAACCACCCTGGTAGACAAACTCTTGCGTCAATCCGGCACCCTGGAGCGCAACGAGCTCAACGACGAGCGCGTGATGGACTCCAACGACCAGGAAAAAGAGCGCGGTATTACCATTCTGGCGAAAAACACCGCCATCAACTGGAACGGCTACCACATCAACATCGTGGACACCCCGGGCCACGCCGACTTCGGCGGCGAAGTTGAACGCGTAATGTCGATGGTTGACTCCGTTCTGCTGCTGGTTGACGCTCAAGACGGCCCTATGCCGCAAACCCGTTTCGTGACCAAGAAGGCTTTCGAAGCCGGCCTGCGTCCAATCGTGGTGATCAACAAGGTTGACCGTCCAGGCGCGCGTCCGGACTGGGTTCTGGACCAGATCTTCGACCTGTTCGACAACCTCGGTGCTACCGAAGAACAGCTGGACTTCAAAGTCGTCTACGCCTCGGCCCTGAACGGCATTGCCGGTCTGGAACACACCGACATGGCTGAAGACATGACTCCGCTGTACCAGTCGATCGTCGACAACGTACCTGCGCCGAAAGTCGACCGTGACGGTCCGTTCCAGATGCAAATCTCCGCTCTGGACTACAACAGCTTCCTGGGTGTTATCGGCGTTGGCCGTATCGCTCGTGGTCGCGTCAAGCCGAACACCCCGGTTGTCGCTATCGGTGCCGACGGCAAGAAGCGTAACGGTCGTATCCTGAAGCTGATGGGTCACCACGGTCTGCACCGTGTAGACGTTGAAGAAGCTGCTGCAGGCGACATCGTGTGCATCAGCGGTATGGACTCGCTGTTCATCTCCGACACCCTGTGCCACCCGGACACCGTTGAAGCGATGAAGCCGTTGACTGTCGACGAGCCAACCGTTTCCATGACCTTCCAGGTAAACGACTCGCCTTTCTGCGGTAAAGAAGGCAAGTTCGTGACTTCCCGTAACATCAAGGAACGTCTGGACAAAGAGCTGCTGTACAACGTTGCACTGCGCGTTGAAGAAGGCGACTCGGCTGACAAGTTCAAGGTTTCCGGCCGTGGCGAACTGCACCTCTCGGTACTGATCGAAACCATGCGTCGCGAAGGCTTCGAAATGGCTGTAGGCCGTCCGGAAGTGATCATCCGTCTGGTTGACGGCGTGAAGCACGAACCGTTCGAAAACGTCACCATCGACCTGCCGGAAGAATCCCAGGGCAAGGTGATGGAAGAGATGGGCCTGCGTAAAGGCGACCTGACCAACATGGTGCCGGATGGCAAGGGCCGTGTACGTCTGGAATACAACATCCCTGCTCGTGGTCTGATCGGTTTCCGTAACCAGTTCCTGACCCTGACCAACGGTGCTGGCATCCTGACCTCGATCTTCGACCGTTACGACGTGATGAAGTCCGGCGACATGTCCGGCCGTCAGAACGGCGTTCTGGTTTCGGTTGAAACCGGCAAGGCACTGACCTACTCCCTGGAAACCCTGCAGGCGCGTGGCAAGCTGTTCGTAGAACACGGTCAGGAAATCTACAACGGTCAGATCGTTGGTCTGAACAGCCGTGACAACGACCTGGGCGTTAACCCTACCAAGGGCAAGAAGCTCGACAACATGCGTGCTTCGGGTAAAGACGAAACCATCGCTCTGGTTCCACCTGTTCGCTTCACCCTGGAACAGGCTCTGGAATTCATCCAGGACGACGAGCTGTGCGAAGTGACTCCTAAGTCCATTCGTCTTCGCAAGAAGATTCTGGACGAAAGCGAGCGTACCCGCGCTGCCAAGAAAGCCAAGGCGTAATTAGCCCCGGCTGAACGAAAACGCCCCCGGTCGAAAGGCCGGGGGCGTTTTTGTTTGTCTGGGGTTTGTGTAGCGCTTATTCGGGCCTCTTCGCGGGCAAGCCTCGCTCCTACACAGGCCGCGTCGTTTCATGAGCGTCGGGAACGACCCGGACCTGTAGGGGCGAGGCTTGCCCGCGAAAGCCATCTGTCAGACAGCGAAGATCGGAATCAGAACTTGTCCAGCGTCCGCGGATTGTTCTCGCGCACCACTTCTTTTGGCTTGTACGCGCAATACCCCGGCCGCGGTCCGATCTTCGGGTGATTGCGGCAGGTATCCGGGCGCTTATCATAAATAGTGCACAAACGGCTCTTGCGATCCAGGTACAGGCAATCGTTGTTGCTCATGCGCTGAAGGGTGAAGATCTCGGACTTCTGGTTATAGCGCTCGACGATACCTTCCTTCTGCAAACGCTTGGCGATGTTCTTCGGCGGATCGCCACGCTCGAATTCGTCGACGATACCGATACGGATCAGATCCTTGATCTTGACCTCGACCGGCAAGGTGCAGCAGCTGGACACGCAGGAACCGCACATTGGGGCAGAGTATTTTGCCCAGGTATCGAGGCGATCGATCTCCGCGGCGGCGATCAGGTTGGGCTTCATCATCGGTTGTTACCAGCGTGTGCATCAGGGCGCGCGATCATACCGGGACTGGTGGATTTTTGAACAACCTTTCGCCAGATTTTTTCGCTTGGCGCAAAATAATCCCTGTGTCCGGCACGGCCCCTGCATTGTTTCTGGCACGCGACAACGTAATGTCGACCTATCTCGCACTAACAGGAAAAACTGCCGAACCAGAGTCTCAATGGTCTGTCAGACCGACTAGGCTCAGACAACTTCACGCTCGCTCGAGGTCTTATCGATGACTCAAGAACCACTTGTTCGCGAAGCAGAGGTGGCCGCATTCCGCGACGCCGTCTTGACCAAGCTTACCTACGCGGTGGGCAAAGACCCTGATCACGCCTTCGACCACGACTGGTTCGAAGCCATCGCCCTGGCGGCGCGCGATCACATGGTCGAGCACTGGATGGACCACACCCGGCAGATCTACCGCAAAGGCCAGAAACGGGTCTATTACCTCTCCCTTGAATTCCTGATCGGCCGCTTGCTCTATGACAGCCTGAGCAATCTCGGCCTGCTCGATGTGGCCCGCGAGGCCATGACCGAACTTGGCGTCGACATCGAACGCATCCGTCTGCTGGAGCCCGATGCGGCACTGGGCAATGGAGGCCTCGGGCGTCTGGCGGCGTGCTTCATGGAAAGCATGTCGACCCTGGGCATCGCCGGCCATGGTTATGGCATTCGTTACGAACACGGTTTGTTCCGTCAGGCCATCGTCGACGGCTGGCAGCAGGAGCAGACCGAACACTGGCTGGATTTCGGCAACCCGTGGGAGTTCGAACGGCCGGAAGTCGCCTACCCGATCGGCTTCGGCGGCAGTGTCGAAACCGTGACCGATGAGAACGGCAAATCCAGGCAAGTCTGGTCCCCGGCGGAAACCGTGCGGGCCATTGCCTATGACACCCCGGTGGTCGGTTGGCGCGGCGCGAGTGTCAACACGCTACGACTGTGGCGTGCCCGGGCCATGGAAGAGTTGCACCTGGAACGCTTCAATGCGGGCGACCACCTGGGCGCGGTAGCAGAAGTGGCCCGGGCTGAAAGTATCTCCCGCGTGCTCTACCCGGCGGACAGCACCGAGGCCGGCCAGGAGCTGCGTCTGCGTCAGGAATACTTCTTCGTCGCCGCGTCCCTGCAGGATTTGCTGCGCCGCCATCGCAACATGCACACCTCGGTGCTGACCCTGGGTGATCACGCGGCCATTCAACTCAACGACACTCACCCCTCGATTGCCGTGGCCGAGTTGATGCGTCAGTTGGTCGACGTTTATGACGTGGCGTGGGATGCGGCGTGGCAGGTCACCGTCGACACGCTGTCGTACACCAACCACACGTTGTTGCCGGAAGCGCTGGAAACCTGGCCGGTCGGTTTGATGGAACGGATGCTGCCACGGCACATGCAGATCATTTACTTGATCAACGCCCAGCACATCGACTCATTGCGGGCCAAGGGCGTTCACGATTTCGACGTATTGCGTGCGGTGTCGCTGATCGAGGAGGACAACGGTCGTCGCGTGCGCATGGGTAACCTGGCATTCCTTGGTTCTCACAGTGTCAACGGCGTGTCCGGCCTGCACACGCAGCTGATGCGCAGCACAGTGTTTTCCGAGTTGCATAAACTCTATCCGGAGCGGATCAACAACAAGACCAACGGCATTACCTTCCGCCGCTGGCTCTACCAGGCGAACCCCGAGCTGACTTCGATGATGGTCGACGCCCTCGGTCCGGATCTGCTGGATAACCCCGAAGAAAGCCTGATAGGGCTGGAACCGTTTGCCGAGAAGACTGCATTCCGCAAACAGTTCGCCGAACAGCGGCTGCACAGTAAGAAAGCCCTGGCGTACCTGATTCATGAACGGCTGGGGGTTGCGATCAACCCGGCGGCGATGTTCGACGTGCAGGTCAAGCGGATCCACGAATACAAACGTCAGTTGCTCAACCTGCTGCACACCGTTGCGCTGTATCAGGCGATTCGTGCCGAACCGGAAATAGACTGGGTGCCGCGGGTGAAAATCTTCGCCGGCAAGGCGGCGGCCAGTTATCACCAGGCCAAATTGATCATCAAACTGACCAACGACATTGCCCGGGTGGTCAACAACGACCCGACCGTGCGTGGTTTGCTCAAAGTGGTGTTCTTGCCCAACTACAACGTCAGCCTGGCCGAAAGCATCATTCCAGCGGCGGATTTGTCGGAACAGATTTCCACCGCAGGCTTCGAAGCCTCGGGCACCAGCAACATGAAGTTCGGCCTCAACGGCGCGCTGACCATCGGCACCCTGGACGGGGCCAACGTGGAGATGAGCGAGCGCATTGGTGTCGAACACATGTTCATCTTCGGCCTCAGCGCCGAGCAAGTGGAAGCGCGCAAGCTCAACCATGAGTTCAACGCGGCACCGGACATTGCTGCCTCCCATCGACTCAACGATGTGTTGCAAGCGATTCGCGGAGGGGTGTTCTCGCCAGACGATCCGTCCCGCTACACCACACTGATTGATTCGCTGGTGGACTATGACCGCTTCCTGGTCTGCGCCGATTTCGATTCTTACTGGAACGCTCAGATGCGGGTCGAGGCTCATTGGCACGACTCCAAAGAATGGTGGCGCTCGGCGGTATTGAGCAGCGCGCGGATGGGTTGGTTCTCGTCCGACCGGACCATTCGCGAGTACGCCACGGATATCTGGAAGGCACTGGAGTAACTTTCTGCAACAAATGTGCGCAAGGCCCAACGTCCGTTGGGCCTGATCGATATACTAAGCACCAACTTGACCCTTGTGGGAGCGGGCTTGCTCGCGAAAGTGGACCGACATTCAACATCGATGTCGAATGTCAGGCCCTCTTCGCGAGCAAGCCCGCTCCCACATTGGATTTGTGGTGCAGATGCAATCTGCTCTCACACTGGACTCCGGGTATCTGCTCACTAGACTGAGCGTTGACGCTGTATCGCCCGGATTTGCCCCACCGCGGGGCCGCTTAGGGATATCGACCATGCAATGGATGTTCATGCTGATTGGGCTGCTGCTGGGCTGGCTACTCGACGAGTCGTTCAGCGATGCGCTGTTGGGCGCTCTGCTCGGGCTGGGTATTGGCCAGGCCATCCGCATCGGCCGCTTGAGTACTCAAAGCGCCGAGCAGCGACGCTTGCTCGATCAGGCGCAGGTTGCGCTGCATGCGGTCGAGCAGCGACTGGCATTGCTGGAAGTGTCGGGCGTCAAAACACCTGAAGCCAGTGAACCTGCGGCTAGCGAGCCGGTTCCATCCCCTGAAATTATTCTCGAGCAAGCCCCTGTCGCATCCCCGGAGCTGATCTGGGAGCTGCCGCCTGAACTCGAACCCATCACAGCGGCCGCGGCCGAAGCCAGTTGTCCGCAGACAGATGCCTGGAAACCCGAACCGGTTGCCCGCGAACCACAACAACCGGCGGCGCCTCGCGGCCCGAACTTCATCGAGCGCGCCATCAGCGGCGCGCGCAACTGGTTGTTCGGCGGTAATACCGTGTTGCGAGTTGGCGTGGTGCTGTTGTTTCTCGGCCTGGCCTTCCTGTTGCGCTATGCCACCGAAGGCATGGTGGTGCCGGTCGAGTTGCGTTACGCCGGTGTCGCGGCGGCGGCCTTGGGCTTGCTCGCGCTGGGCTGGTTGCTGCGTCTGCGCAACAGCAATTACGCGTTGATGCTGCAAGGCACCGGGATCGCGGTGTTGTACCTGACCGTATTTGCCGCGATGCGTCTGCATCCGTTGCTCGACCCCACGGCTGCACTGGGGCTGCTGGTGGTGGTGACGGTGTTCTCGGCGATTCTCGCCATTACCCAAAACGCCTTGGGCCTGGCTGCCGCTGCTGCCCTGGGTGGTTTCGCCGCGCCGATCCTGACCTCCACCGGCGCCGGCAACCATGTCGCGCTGTTCAGCTACTTTGCCTTGCTCAACACCGGCATCCTCGCCATCGCATGGTTCAAGGCCTGGCGGCTGCTTAACCTGATCGGTTTTGTCGGCACCTTCGGCATCGGGTTGGCCTGGGGTCTGCGTTCCTACAAGCCTGAACTGTTGTGGAGCACCGAGCCATTCCTGATTCTGTTTTTCCTGATGTACCTGGCCATCGGCCTGTTGTTCGCCCGGCGCAAACTGCTGGAAATGCGCGATGCGCCCGAGGACGACAGCCGCGATGCACTGCTGCACTGGTCGGCGCGCAAGGGCGATTACGTCGACGGCACGATGCTGTTCGCCCCTCCGCTGGTGGGTTTCGGTTTGCAGTTCGCGCTGGTGGAGCATCTGGAATTTGCCGCCGCCTTCAGCGCCTTGGCACTGGGCATGATTTACATGGGGCTGGCGCGGTTGCTGATGGGAGGTCGAGCGCTGTTGTTGGCGGAAACCTGTCTGGCACTTGGCGTGATCTTCGCCAGTCTGGCAATTCCGCTGGGGCTTGATGCGCGTTGGACCGCAGCCGCCTGGGCGGTGGAAGGCACGGGGATTTTCTGGCTCGGCCTGCGTCAACAACGACCGCTGGCGCGAGCCTTTGCCTTGCTGCTGCAGCTGGGCTCGGCACTGGCCTTTCTCAGTGAGCTGCGGACCGGTGAGAGCAGCCTGCTCGATGGCGCACCGCTGGGAGCGTTAATGCTCGGTGTGGCGCTGCTGTTCAGCTTCTACCAATTACGCAAAGCGTTGCCCGAACAGGCATCGCAATGGGAACGCCAAGGGTTGCCGGTACTGGCCTGCCTGGGGTTGACGTTCCTCTATCTGCTGGCGCCGCTGTTCTTCTTCACTCATGGCACCGCTATCAGCTGGGCGCTGGCCGGGTTGGCGACGCTGTTCGTCGGCCTGCGCCTGCAATCGAGAACCTTCCTGTTCACCGCGTTCGCCGTGCAACTGCTTGGCGGTGCGTTGTTCCTGTTGCGGCTGCAAGGGGCGGGTGGTGAGTCGGCTGCGGTGTTCAGCGCCGGTTGGAGCGGTTTGCTCAGCGCGTCCCTGATCGGGCTGGCATTGATCGCCGGGATGTTGCTGGCGGCCCGCGACGAAATGGTGCGCAGGGACGTGCGCTTGCTGCGCGGTTTGTCAGTGGTGTTGCTGGCCGGCCTGGTGCTGATCAACCTCGCGGTGTTGTTCGTGTTGCCGTGGCAAACCGCGAGTGCGGTGTGGGCCGCCAGTGGTTTGTTCATCATCTGGTTGAGCCTGTACCTGAAGCAGCGCGTGAGTTTTGTCTTTGGTCTGCTGTTGCAGGTGATCGGCGGCGCGGCGTTCCTGTTCGCCGGGCCAGACCTGCTCGGCCCGCTGCTCAGCGAAGGGTTGCGACCGCTGGCGCATAGCGGTTTCTGGACGCCGCTGGTGCTGGGGCTGGCCGCCTTCGTCGGGGCCTGGCGTTTGCAGCTCGGCAATCATGCCTCGGCCTTCGATGGGTTGAGCCTGCAGCGCTTGTCCGAAGTGTTGCTGGTGTGGGGCGCGGGTTGGTGGGCGCTGGCGTGGGTCAGCGAAGTGCTGCGCTTTGCGCCGTCGAACCTGCAAGCCACTTTGTTGCTGGCCGTCGCCGCCGTGAGTGTCGCGCTGTGGGCGGTGTTGGCGCTACGCCTGAAGTGGTCGTCGCTGGGTTTGCTCTGCACTTTGTTGATTCCGGCCGCCGGTCTGGTGCTGCTCGCGGCCTGGCATTCGCGTTATCACCCGGCCGCCAACGTCGGCTGGCTGGTTTGGGTTGCGGTGTTCGTCGTGCATTTCATCTCCCTGCGACGTCTGGCGCCGACGCTGCCCGCAACAGCCCTGAGCACCGCCCATGTGCTCGGCTGCTGGTTGTTGATCGGCGTATTGGCCCTGGAGCTGCGTTACGGTCTGCTGCTGTTGTCGGAGCAGTACAACGCCTGGCGCTGGTTGGGCTGGGCGATTCTGCCGAGCCTGTATCTGGTGCTGATGGCTGCACCGCGTGCATGGCCATGGCCGGTGTCGGCTTATCCCCGCGAGTACCGGCTCTATGCCGCTGCGCCATTGGCACTGTTGATGCTCGGCTGGTTCTGGTTGGCGAACATCGCCAGTGACGGCACCGCCGAGCCGCTGCCCTATGTGCCACTGATTAACCCGCTGGAGCTGGGTCTGTTGTTCGCCCTGTTCGGCGTTTACGTCTGGTCTCGCAGCGCCGTGGCGCAACTGGCAATTCGCAAGGAGTACGCCGATAACGCCACGCAAGTGATCGCCGGGGTTTCGCTGTTCGTCTTCTTCACTGCGCTGGTGATGCGCGCGGCTCACCATTGGGGTGGCGTGCCGTACGCGCTGGATCTGCTGCTTGGGTCGATGTTGGTGCAGGCCGGCCTGTCCATCGTCTGGACCCTGATGGCCCTGAGTCTGATGATCGGTGGGCATCTGCGTCATCGCCGCGAAGTCTGGCTGATCGGCGCGGCGCTGATCGCGTTGGTGGTCGCCAAGCTGTTCTTCGTTGAATTGAGTAACCGTGGCGGGCTCGCGCGGATCGTGTCGTTTATCGGCGTTGGCGTGTTGCTGTTGGTGGTGGGCTATTTCGCTCCATTGCCACCCAAGCGTGCCGAAGCTGTGCCGGATGTTGAAAAACCGGCCCCTGAAACCGAAGGAGTGTCGTCTTGAGTCAGAAGCTGAACCTGGGCTGGTGGGGTGCTGTTGTACTGGGCGTGACACTGTCGGCCGGCGCGCAGGAAAAACCGGCGGACTTTGCCGCGCAGGTGCCGTTGTCGGTGAGTGGCGAAGGCCCGTGGTATCGCCTGGAATTACCCTTGGGCGTGCAACTAAAGGCGCGGCAAACCGATCTCAGCGATCTACGCGTGTTCAACGCCGCCGGTGAGCCTCAGGCTTATGCGCTGGCCCGGGAACCCGCGCAGACCCGCGAAAACCGTATGCTTCACGACGTGAAGTGGTTCCCGTTGTACAACTCGGCGGATGCCACCGAACGCGCGCCGAGTGTGCGCGTGCAATCGAACACCAACGGCACGTTGATCGAAGTGCAGCCGTCCAGCCAGTTGGAGGCGGGCGAAGAAGAGCTGCGCGGCTGGCTACTCGATGCCAGCCGCATCAAGGCGCCGTTACAGCAATTGATCCTCGATTGGACCAGCGATCGCGACGGCTTCCAGCGTTTCAGCATTGAAGCCAGCGACGATTTGCAGCATTGGCAGTCGTGGGGCGAAGGGCAGGTGGCCCGCCTGACGTTTGCCGACGAACGGGTCGAGCAACATGAAGTCGGCCTGCCGGGGCAATCAGCGCGCTATCTGCGTTTGCTGTGGAGCTCACCGCAATCGGCGCCAGCGCTGACTTCGGCGCAACTGGAAAGCACCAACCCTCGCACCTTGCCGCTGCCGTTGGTCTGGTCGCAACCGTTGGCTGGCACCCGCGTGAAGGACGGTGAGTACATCTGGCAATTGCCGATGGGGTTGAACGTCCAGCGCTTGCAGATCGAGCTGAATCAGCCCAACAGCCTGGCGCCGGTGACGTTGTCGGGTCGCCGGGAAACCAGCCTGCCGTGGCAAACGCTGACCAGCGGTTTGCTCTACCGCTTGACCCAGAATGGCCAGGACGTGGTGCAGAACGAATTGCAGCTGCCGGGCCAGACCGTGCAGCAATTGAAGCTGACGGTGGATGAGCGCGGCGGTGGCCTGGGCGCCGAAGCGCCGACCGTCCGATTTGCCGTGCGCTCCACGCAACTGGTGTTCCTGGCGCGCGGTGCCGGGCCTTATACGCTGGCGTTGGGGAGTGCGACGGTGAAGGCGGCGAGCTTGCCATTATCGACGCTGATTCCGGATTACAGCGCTGCGAAGCTGGCGGCGTTGGGCAAGGCGACCGTGGAGGGTGGGGTTGTGGTGACTCCGGCGGCGACCGTGCCTGCGGTGGCGGACACGAACTGGAAGAAGTTCGGGCTGTGGGCGGTGCTGTTGCTCAGTGTGCTGTTTCTGGGGGCCATGGCGTTCAGCTTGCTGCGCAAGCCTGCTGCCAAGTCCTGAGGATGGCTGGTGCTATGCGCCATTCGCGAGCAAGCCCGCTCCCACACTGGATCTCGGTCGTACACAAACGTTGTGTACGCTGAAGATCTACTGTGGGAGCGGGCTTGCCCGCGAAGCGGTCTATCAGCCACAAAAAAACCTCAATCTGCCACTGATCCGCAAGCCACATCGGCCCCATTTCGAACTACGCTCAACCCCGCACATGAACTCTATTGGGTGTATCACGTCTGATAGGAGGAAATGCGCCCCGACTCGCGTTAAACTGCGCGGGTTTTTAGCCCCCCATTCCACCGGAGCCTTCCATGTCCCGCGTTACCTTGAGTCGCTATTTGATTGAGCAGACCCGTAGCAACAACACTCCTGCCGATCTGCGCTTCCTGATCGAAGTGGTGGCGCGTGCCTGCAAGGAAATCAACCACGCCGTCTCCAAAGGCGCCCTGGGTGGCGTCCTGGGCAGCATGGGCACTGAAAACGTCCAGGGCGAAGTGCAGAAGAAACTCGACGTGATCTCCAACGAAATCCTGCTCGAAGCCAACGAGTGGGGCGGTCACCTGGCCGGCATGGCGTCCGAAGAAATGGACAATGCCTACCAGATCCCGGGCAAATACCCGAAAGGCGCGTACCTGCTGGTATTTGACCCACTGGACGGTTCGTCGAACATCGACATCAACGCGCCGGTCGGCACCATCTTCTCGGTACTGCGTTGCCCGAACGAATACCTGAGCCAGAACGAGCCCTTGAATGAAAAGGCTTTCCTGCAGCCAGGTACCCAGCAAGTGGCCGCCGGTTATGCCATCTATGGTCCGCAGACCATGTTGATCCTGACCCTGGGCGACGGTGTGAAAGGCTTCACCCTGGACCGCGAAATGGGCAGCTTCGTGCTGACCCATGAAGACATCAAGATCCCGGAGTCCACTCAGGAGTTCGCGATCAACGCGTCCAACCAGCGGCACTGGGAAGCTCCGGTACAACGCTACGTCAGCGAATTGCTGGCTGGCGAAGAAGGCCCGTTGAAAAAGAACTACAACATGCGCTGGGTCGCGGCGATGGTCGCGGACGTGCACCGCATCCTGACCCGCGGCGGTCTGTTCATGTACCCACGCGACAGCCGCGAGCCGTCGAAGCCGGGCAAACTGCGCCTGATGTACGAAGCCAACCCAATGTCGTTCCTGGTGGAACAAGCCGGTGGCGCATCCACTGACGGCCACCAGCGCATCCTCGACATCCAGCCGGAAGGCCTGCACCAGCGTGTTGCGGTGTTCCTCGGTTCGAAAGAAGAAGTTGCCCGCGTCACGGCTTACCACAAGGAATAAACCATGACTGCGCCCTGGCAGCCGTTACTCGAATGGTGGTTTGGATCTTTCGAATCACCCAACGAAATAGCGGCTGACAAGGGCAAGTTATGGTTCGGCAAGCGCGACAGCCAGGACCTCGAAGCGCGCACGCGTTTCGGGGACCTGGTCGAGCAGGCACTGGCCGGCGGTTTGACCGAATGGGTGCAACACCCTGAAGGTTGGCTGGCCTTGGTGCTGCTACTCGATCAACTTCCGCGAATGATCTTTCGCGATACCCCCAAATCCTTTTCAGGCGATCTCAGGGCTCAGGCACTGGTAGCGCAAGGCATTGCTGCGGATTTTGATCGGCAACTGCGACCGATCCAGCGGGTGTTTATCTATCTGGTGTTTGAGCACTGCGAAAACCTGGCGGTGCAGAACGAAGCGGTTTCGCGGTTTCTTGATCTGGTTGAACAGCAACCGGAGGCGGATCGGGCGGTGTTTGCCGATAACCTGGATTATGCCGAGCGGCATCAGAAGATCATTGCGCGGTTTGGACGGTTTCCCCATCGCAATGCGGTGCTGGGGCGTGAATCTACGGCTGAGGAAGTTGAGTTTCTTTCAGGGCCTGGATCCCGCTTCTAGCTTTGATCGTTCCCACGCTCCGCGTGGGAATGCAGCCCGGGACGCTCCGCGTCCCTTTCAGAGCCGAACGCGGAGCGTCCGTTGAGGCATTCCCACGCAGAGCGTGGGAATGATCAGTGACTGGCAGTTAAATCCTGAAACTACCCACCAACTGCTTCAACCGCGCCGCCTGCTGCTCAAGATCAGCACACGCACGCAAGGTCGACTGCAAGTTCTCCACACCTTCCTGGTTCAGCGTGTTGATCTCGGTGATGTCGACGTTGATCGACTCCACCACAGCGGTCTGCTCCTCAGTCGCGGTCGCCACGGACTGGTTCATCCCGTCGATCTCCCCGATGCGCTGCGTCACGCTGCCCAGGCGCTCACCGGCCTGATTGGCGATGCCGACGCTGCTTTCGCTCTGGCGCTGGCTGTCGGTCATGGTGCTGACCGCTTCCCGGGCGCCGACTTGCAGTTCTTCGATCATCTTCTGCACTTGCTGCGCCGAATCCTGAGTGCGGTGGGCGAGGTTGCGCACCTCATCTGCGACCACGGCAAAACCACGGCCGGCTTCACCGGCACGGGCCGCTTCGATGGCCGCGTTGAGTGCCAGCAGGTTGGTTTGCTGCGAGATGCTGGTGATCACTTCCAGAATCTGACCGATGTTCACTGTGTTGCTGTTCAGGGTTTCGATGTTGCCGCAGGAATCGCTGATTTTTGCCGATAGCTGCTGCATGGCGGCGATGGTTTTATCCACCACTTGCTGACCGTCTTCGGCCAAGGCACGGGCGTCGCTCGAGTGTTGCGAAGCGAGGGCGGCGTTCTGGGCGATTTCCTGGGCGGCGGCACCCAATTCGTTGATGGCTGCCGCCACGCTGCTGGTGCGTGAGGCTTGCTGATCGGAGTTGAACATCGACGAGTTGGAGGCCGCGACGACTCGCAAGGCGACTTCATTGACCTGGCCGGTGGCCGAGGACACTTCGCGGATCGAGGTATGAATACGTTCCACAAAACGGTTGAACGAAGTGCCCAGCGCACCGAACTCATCCTGGCCGTGAATGGTCAGGCGTTTGGTCAGGTCGCCTTCGCCTTCGGCGATGTCATGCATGGCGCGACCCATGGTCAGCAGCGGTTGCATCAGCACACGGATCAACATGCTCAGTAGCGCGATGATGATCACCACGGCGATGATCATGGCGATGATCGCCGAGGTGCGGAATTCGCTGAGCATCGAGAACGCGGTGTCTTTATCCAGCACCAGCGCCACGTACCAGTCTGCAGACGGCACGCCGTTGACGTGAGTGAAGGAGATGAACTGGGTTTTGCCATCCAGTTCGACTTCCTTCAGGCCCGGGCTGATTTTCGGCGCCCCGTTGGAGTAAGCGTCAGCCAGGTTCTTGAGCACCAGTTTGCTGTCCGGGTGGATCAGGATCTTGCCGTCGGCGCTGACGATAAACGCATGGCCATGACCGCCGAAGTTCAGCGAGTTGATGATCGCGCTGACGCTGGACAGATCAATGTCTGCACCGGCGACGCCAATCATTTGATTCTGGTGCTTCACCGGCGTGGCAACGGTAATCACCAGTTTGCCCGACGATGCCGCAATGTAGGGTTCGGTGACGATGGTCTGTTGCGCGTTGTTGGCCGCCTTGTACCAGCCACGAGCGCGCGGGTCATAGTCCGCGGCGCGATTGCCGGCCGGGACCGAGAACATCACGCCATCGGTGCCGCCGAAGTAGCTCAGCTGGAAGTTGCTGGTATAGGCCGGCAGATCGATGGCGCGCTTGAGATTGGCCAGGGCGCTGCCGTCCACGGCGATTTGCTGGGACAGCGATTGCAGCAGTTGAATGCGGCTTTCCAGCCAGGTCTGAATGTTGCTGGTGGTCAGGCTGCCGAGTTCCTGCATCGAGGACTCGGTACTGCTGCGCAGAGTCTGCCGCTGGCGGTAATCGTTGAACAGGATGAAACAGACGAATGCAACGGCCACCACAAGGGCGGCGGCCAACAGGATTTTGTGGCTGAACTTCATGTTTCTGGTCATTAAATGAGCTACCGCGAAGGGCTGGTCAACAAGGGGTGTCAATTTGCCACAGTGGAAGGCTTTACACTGCTTCTATGTCGACTGGCCGGCGCCAAAGATTAGGCGGCCTGCAGGAAAACCGACGAAATACTCAACGGCGCGAAAAAGTGGCTGATTTATCGTAAAGGGCAGACGGATGGCCGAACAAATAGCCGCAGGGTCAGGGAACCAGACAAGGGTTTTCTCTTCTAAGCTTCAGCTTGGCAGCCATGCCATTCCCTACGCCCCAGGAGTTACACCATGTCGCTGCGATCTATCGCCTTGCTCTCGTTCTGCGTGTTGTTGGCAGCGTGCGGCAAGATCAATCAGGAAAATTATTCGAAGCTGTCGACCGGCATGCCCAAGGCTGAGGTTGAGACCTTGCTGGGCAAACCTGCCGATTGCTCCGGCGCACTCGGCATGTCCAGTTGCACCTGGGGTGACAAAAACAGCTTTATCAGCGTGCAGTATGCCGGTGACAAAGTGCTGATGTTTTCTGGCCAAGGCCTGAAGTAAACCGGGGCTATTCGCCCACGGGAGAAAAAAATAATGAAGCGGTTACTGATCGTACTTTTTGCCGGCCTGGTATTGGCCGGCTGCGCCACTTCTGGTGTAGATCCGTTGGCACCCAAGACCGTCAACACGGTCAACCTCAAGCGCTACCAGGGAACCTGGTACGAACTGGCGCGTCTGCCGGTGTATTTTCAGCGCAACTGCGCACAATCCGAGGCCCATTACAGTCTCAAGTCTGAAGGTGACATGGCGGTGCTGAACCGCTGCCTGACGTCGGACTGGCAATGGGAAGAGGCCAAAGGCACGGCTTATCCACAGGTACCCGGCAAGGCCGACAAGCTGTGGGTCGAGTTCGATACCTGGTTCTCGCGACTGATCCCGGGTGTGGCGAAGGGAGAGTACTGGGTGTTGTACGTCAGCGATGATTACAAGACCGCGATTGTCGGCGACCCGAGCCGCCGTCACCTCTGGCTGCTGTCGCGCACCCCGACGGTCAATGGTGTCGTGCGCGAAGAACTGCTGAGCAAGGCGCGTCAGCAGGGTTATGACACGACGCGACTGATCTGGCGCGCGTCGGATAGCAAGATGGCCAAGACTTCGAACTAACTGTTACCGGCGATCTAATGTGGGAGCGGGCCTGCTCGCGAAAGCGGTCTGTCAGTCAACAATTGTGTTGAAGGTGACGACCCTTTCGCGAGCAAGCCCGCTCCCACATTTTTTTGTGTCAGCCCAAGAGATCGCGCAGCACCTGGGTAAACGCCCGATTACTCTCTTCTTCCCCGGCATGGCGCCCGTCACGCACAACCCACTGGCCGTTGACCAGCACATCCCGCACCTGACGGTCACCTCCGGCAAACAGCCAACGATTGAGAATCCCGTCGCCACTGGCCGTTGCCAGATACGGATCGTTACCATCCAGCACCAACCAATCCGCACGCTTGCCGACTTCCAAGGCGCCAATCGGTTGCCCCAGCGCCTGGGCACCGCCATCCAGCGCGGCATCGTAGAGTGTGCGGCCGACCATCGGCTGATCCGCGCCATACAAACGATTCCGCCGCTGATCGCGCAGACGCTGGCCGTATTCCAGCCAGCGCAATTCTTCCACCACGCTCAAGGACACATGGCTATCGGAACCGATGCCCATGCGCCCGCCCTGCGCCAGGAAGTCTACTGCCGGAAAAATCCCGTCGCCGAGGTTGGCTTCGGTGGTCAGGCATAGACCCGCGATGGCGCGGCTCTTGGCCATGAGCGTGACTTCTTCCGGGTTGGCGTGGGTCGCGTGGACCAGGCACCAGCGCTGATCGACGTCGGTGTTTTCGTACAGCCATTGCAACGGACGGCGACCGCTCCAGCTCAGGCAGTCATCGACTTCCTTCTGTTGTTCGGCAATGTGAATGTGTACCGGGCACTGCTTGTCGCTGGCCGCCAGCACTTCACTGATCTGCTGCGGGGTGACCGCGCGTAACGAGTGGAAACACAAACCCAATGCCTGCGCCGGCTGCTGCGCCAGGATCGGCTGCAAGCGCGACTGGAGTTTCAGGTAATTTTCGGTGCTGTTGATAAAGCGGCGCTGACCTTCGTTCGGGGCCTGGCCACCAAAACCGGAGTGGCTGTAGAGCACTGGCAGCAGGGTCAAGCCGATACCGGCGGAGCTGGCGGCCTGGCTGATGCGCAACGCCAGTTCGGCCGGGTCTGCGTACGGTTGGCCGCTCGTGTCGTGGTGTACATAATGAAATTCCGCGACCGAGGTGTAACCGGCCTTGAGCATTTCGATGTACAGCTGACGGGCGATCACGCCGAGTTGGTCCGGGCTGATTTTTCCGACGAGCCGGTACATCAAATCGCGCCAGGTCCAGAAACTGTCATTCGGATTGCCCGCCACTTCCGCCAGCCCGGCCATGGCGCGCTGGAAGGCGTGGGAGTGCAAATTCGGCATTCCCGGCAGTAGCGGACCGCTCAGCCGTTCGGCGTCATCTGCGTGAGAATCGGCCTGGATATGGGTCAGCACGCCATCGGCGCTGACCTCAAGACGTACATTGTTGGCCCATCCACTAGGCAGCAGCGCGCGTTCGGCAAAGAAGGCGGACATGGTTCAGCACCCCATCGTGTGTTATTTGTATATACATATACAGACGTTTGCCTGCTCGGTAAACTCCGGCAAGCTAGCAACCTCTAACAGATGAACAAGGATTAACCGTGCCGACTCCCTCTGCCACATTGCCGCCGAATGCCAATCTGAGCGCCAATCTGGGCGACAGTCCGGCGCCCTTGTACGCCCGCGTCAAACAGATGATCACCCAGCAGATCGACAGTGGAAACTGGCCGCCGCACTACCGCGTCCCGTCGGAAAGCGAGTTGGTCAATCAGCTGGGTTTCAGCCGCATGACCATCAACCGCGCCCTGCGCGAGATGACCGCCGACGGCTTGCTGGTGCGCATGCAGGGTGTCGGTACGTTCGTCGCCGAGCCGAAAAGTCAGTCTGCTTTGTTTGAAGTGCACAACATCGCCGACGAGATCGCCTCCCGTGGTCATCGCCACACCTGCAAGGTGATCACCCTCGAAGAAGAGGCCGCCGGTTCCGAGCGGGCCGTGGCCCTGGACATGCGCGAAGGCCAGAAAGTTTTCCACTCGCTGATCGTGCATTTCGAAAACGATATTCCGGTGCAAATCGAAGACCGTTTCGTTAACGCGCTGGTGGCGCCGGACTACCTCAAGCAAGACTTCACCCTGCAAACCCCTTATGCCTATCTGAATCAGGTGGCGCCGCTGACCGAAGGCGAGCACGTGGTCGAAGCGATTCTCGCCGAGCCGTCCGAATGCAAGTTGCTGCAGATTGAAAAGGGCGAGCCTTGCCTGTTGATTCGTCGCCGCACCTGGTCTGGTCGTCAGCCCGTGACCGCCGCCCGTTTGATCCACCCCGGTTCCCGTCATCGTCTGGAAGGACGGTTCCACAAATAAAGAGCCATAAATAAAGAGCCCTAATGAGCCAGTTGAAAGTTTTACACGCGGCCGATTACCCGCGTATGCCGTGGAAAAACGGCGGCGGCAGCACTGAAGAAATCACCCGTGATGGAGGTGCTGGCCTTGAGGGTTTCGGCTGGCGTCTGTCGATTGCCGATATTGGTGAGTCGGGCGGGTTTTCAACCTTTGCCGGCTATGAGCGGGTGATCACCGTGCTGCAAGGCGAGGGCATGAGCTTGCGCGTCGACGGCCAGGACACGCGGCCGTTGTTACCGTTGGACCCGTTTGCTTTCAGTGGCGAGAGTCATGTGTCCTGCACATTGCTCGGCGGACCGATTCGCGACTTCAACCTGATTTATGCGCCGGATCGTTACAGCGCGCGGTTGCAATGGCTGGAGGGCGAACAGCGGTTTTTCAGCTCGGCCGGCACCGTGTTGGTGTTCAGCGTGGCTGAACAGCTTGAAGTGACGGTGGGTAACAACGCCTCTCAGCTAGGGCGCCATGATTGTCTGCAACTGGACGGTAACGTTGGCCTGCTGGATATCTCCATCAAGGGCCAGTGCTGTGTGATCGAGCTGATCGCACGCTGATCCAGCACCGAGTCGCCTCTATCGCGGGCAAGCCCGCTCCCACAGGGACATCATCGTACTTGTGGGAGCGGGCTTGCCCGCGATGCTTTTCTGGGTTCAAAACACGTTTCCCATCGCGCACCACTTTGTTACCGAACGCCCCAGCGTGGCGCAAAACCCCGCTCAAGTAACAGCTGTCCTTCCCCCGCGAAAACTCCCCAAAAAAATTCATCCTCCTCAAAACCCTTGATCTACAGCCTTTCCAGCCCTTTCAAAACTTTTCTTGAATGCTCATCCAGCAAGTTGGCCGCTTGATTGCATATGCTTGTATGTACAAGTAAAGACGTATGCGTATGAGTCGATCGAGACTCCTCGCAACGTCCACTGATTCGCTTGTGGCGCTTTGACGCGCACAGGCTGGCTTGCCCACCGCCAGGGTTGGTTTGGATTGATTGATGAGGAGTCTTTTTCGTGACTGACAATAAGCCCACTAAGTACCGTAACGTCGAAATCCGCGCTGCCCGCGGTAACAAGCTGACCGCCAAGAGCTGGCTGACTGAAGCGCCGCTGCGCATGCTGATGAACAACCTCGACCCGGAAGTCGCCGAGAACCCTAAAGAACTGGTGGTTTACGGTGGCATCGGTCGTGCGGCACGTAATTGGGAATGCTACGACAAGATCGTCGAAAGCCTGACCAACCTGAACGACGACGAGACCCTGCTGGTGCAATCCGGCAAGCCGGTCGGCGTGTTCAAGACCCACAGCAACGCCCCGCGCGTACTGATCGCCAACTCCAACCTGGTACCGCACTGGGCGAACTGGGAACACTTCAACGAGCTGGACGCCAAAGGCCTGGCCATGTACGGCCAGATGACCGCTGGCAGCTGGATCTACATCGGCAGCCAGGGCATCGTTCAGGGCACCTACGAAACCTTCGTCGAAGCCGGTCGCCAACACTATAACGATGACCTCAAAGGTCGTTGGGTCCTGACCGCAGGCCTCGGCGGCATGGGCGGCGCTCAACCTCTGGCCGCAACTCTGGCCGGCGCTTGCTCGCTGAACATCGAATGCCAACAGGTCAGTATCGATTTCCGCTTGAACAGCCGTTACGTCGATGAGCAAGCCACCGATCTCGACGACGCGCTGGCCCGCATCGCCAAGTACACCAAGGAAGGCAAGGCGATTTCCATCGCTCTGCTGGGCAACGCGGCTGAAATCCTGCCGGAACTGGTCAAGCGCGGCGTGCGCCCAGACATGGTCACCGACCAGACCAGCGCCCACGACCCACTCAACGGTTACCTGCCAGCCGGCTGGACCTGGGAAGAGTACCGCGCTCGCGCCAAGACCGAGCCAGCCGCTGTCGTCAAAGCCGCCAAGCAGTCCATGGCCGTGCACGTTAAAGCGATGCTCGACTTCCAGAAAATGGGTATTCCGACCTTCGACTACGGCAACAACATTCGTCAGATGGCCCAAGAAGAAGGCGTTGAAAACGCGTTCGACTTCCCAGGTTTCGTACCGGCTTACATCCGTCCGCTGTTCTGCCGCGGTATCGGTCCGTTCCGTTGGGCTGCACTGTCGGGCGATCCGCAAGACATCTACAAAACCGACGCCAAAGTAAAAGAACTGATCCCGGACGACGCCCACCTGCACAACTGGCTGGACATGGCCCGCGAGCGCATCAGCTTCCAGGGTCTGCCGGCACGTATCTGCTGGGTTGGCCTGGGCCTGCGCGCCAAACTCGGTCTGGCCTTCAACGAAATGGTTCGCAGCGGTGAGTTGTCCGCGCCGATCGTGATCGGTCGCGACCACTTGGACTCCGGCTCGGTATCCAGCCCGAACCGCGAAACCGAATCGATGCAGGACGGTTCCGACGCCGTGTCCGACTGGCCACTGCTCAACGCTCTGCTCAACACCGCGAGCGGTGCGACCTGGGTTTCCCTGCATCACGGCGGCGGCGTCGGCATGGGCTTCTCCCAGCACTCGGGCATGGTGATTGTCTGCGACGGTACGGACGAAGCTGCCGAGCGTATCGCTCGCGTGCTGCATAACGACCCGGCTACCGGCGTCATGCGTCACGCCGATGCGGGTTACCAGATCGCAATCGACTGTGCCAAGGAACAAGGCCTGAACCTGCCGATGATCACCGGCAAATAACGCAGAAATACCTGTAGGAGCGAGGCTTGCCCGCGAAGGCGTCTTAACTGACACACCGCGGTGCATTCTTCGCGGGCAAGCCTCGCTCCTACAGGGATCACCAACACCGACAAACAATCCACAGAGGTTGAACATGGCTGTTAACAGCGATCGTGCAGGCAGTAAACCGTTGATCGAGAAACGTTCGATCGACTACATCCCGGAAGCGGAGAGACACGGTCGTCTGTTGAGTCAGTTCACCCTGTGGATGGGGGCCAACCTGCAAATCACCGCAATTGTCACCGGGGCCCTGGCCGTGGTGCTGGGCGGTGATGTGTTCTGGTCGTTGATCGGTTTGTTGGTCGGTCAACTGCTCGGCGGTGGCGTAATGGCGCTGCATGCGGCGCAAGGGCCCAAGCTTGGCCTGCCGCAGATGATCTCCAGCCGGGTACAGTTCGGCGTGTATGGCGCGGCCATCCCGATCGTGCTGGTGTGCCTGATGTACCTGGGCTTCACCGCAACGGGCACCGTGCTTTCCGGCCAGGCGCTGGGCCAGTTGTTTGGCGTCAGCGACAGCGTCGGGATCCTCATCTTCGCCAGTGTCATCGTGCTGGTCACGGTGCTCGGTTACCGGGTGATTCATTTCATCGGCCGTGTCGCCAGTGTCATTGGCGTGATTGCCTTCGTTTACCTGTTCAGTCGCCTGATGAGCCAGACTGACGTTGGCGCACTCCTGCAAATCCGCCACTTCAGCTGGACCAGCTTCTTGCTCGCGGTATCGCTCGCGGCATCCTGGCAGATCGCCTTCGGCCCCTACGTGGCTGACTATTCACGCTATCTGCCGAGCAGCACGTCTTCGGTGAAAACCTTTTTCGCCGCCGGCGCGGGTTCGGTCATTGGCGCACAGGTGGCGATGATCCTCGGTGTGTTTGCCGCCGCCATGGCCAACGGACAATTCGCCGGCCACGAAGTGGCCTACATCGTTGGTTTGAGCGGCAGCGGTGCCACCGCTGCGCTGCTGTACTTCAGCATCGCGTTCGGCAAGGTCACCATTTCAACGCTGAACTCCTACGGCAGCTTCATGTGCATTGCGACCATCATCAGCGGTTTCCGTGGTGACTTGCGGGTAACGCGCTTGCAGCGTCTGGTCTTCGTGCTGGTCATCGTCGGTACTGCGACCCTGATCGCGTTACTCGGTCAGCACTCGTTCCTCGGTGCGTTCAAGTCCTTCATTCTGTTTTTGCTGGCTTTTTTCACGCCATGGAGCGCGATCAACCTGGTGGACTACTACTGCATCACTCGCGAGCGCTATGACGTGCCGGCGCTGGGCGATCCGAACGGTCGCTACGGCCGTTGGAACCCTCTCGGTATCAGCGTCTATGTCTTCGGTGTGCTGGTGCAATTGCCGTTCATCGCTACCAAGTTCTATACCGGTCCGCTGGTGGACGCTCTGGGTGGTGTGGATATTTCCTGGATCATCGGTCTGGTGCTTCCCGCAGCCCTGTATTACGTGTGCGCGAAAAAATGGCACAGCGCAGTACCCGATCAACTGATCCTGCCGGTCGAGCAGGACAGCGTTGTACAACCTAAAACAAGCGGGGCCGGTCGCGCTGCGGCGCAGGCCTGATTGGACGTGGACAGGGCTGGATGCCTCTTGACTGCCGTAAGCCAACTCATGATTAGGAGCGTCAAACAATGAAATCGAACAAGACCCTGCTGACCACATTGCTTTCCATGGGCCTGCTGGCCAGTGCTGGCGCCACCCAGGCGGCTGGCTGGTGCGAATCGGGCAAACCGGTGAAATTCGCCGGCCTGAACTGGGAAAGCGGCATGCTGCTGACCGACGTGATGCAAATCGTGTTGGAGAAAGGCTACGACTGCAAGACCGACAGCCTGCCAGGCAACTCCATCACCATGGAAAACGCCCTGAGCAGCAACGACATTCAAGTGTTTGCCGAAGAGTGGGTCGGTCGTAGCGAAGTCTGGAACAAGGCCGAGAAGGCCGGCAAGGTTATCGGTGTCGGCGCTCCGGTCGTTGGCGCGATCGAAGGCTGGTACGTGCCGCGTTACGTGATCGAAGGCGATGCCAAGCGCAAGCTGGAGCCAAAAGCCCCGGACCTGAAAGCGATCGCCGATCTGGGCAAATACGCTGCCGTGTTCAAGGATCAGGAAGAGCCATCCAAAGGCCGTTTCTACAACTGCCCGGCCGGCTGGACCTGTGAGCTGGACAACAGCGAAATGCTCAAAAGCTATGGTCTGGAAAGCACCTACACCAACTTCCGCCCAGGCACTGGCCCGGCGCTGGATGCGGCGGTGCTGTCGAGCTACAAGCGTGGCGAGCCGATCCTGTTCTACTACTGGTCGCCAACCCCGCTGATGGGCCAGGTCGACCTGGTCAAACTCGACGAGAAGCCAGGCGTGGACAAGAGCGTGACCATCAAGGTCGGCCTGTCCAAGACCTTCCACGAGCAAGCCCCGGAACTGGTGGCCGTGCTGGAAAAGGTCAACCTGCCGATCGACCTGCTGAATCAGAACCTCGGGCGCATGGCCAAAGAGCGGATCGAATCGCCAAAACTGGCCAAGATCTTCTTGAAGGAACATCCTGAAGTCTGGCACGCGTGGGTGAGCGAAGACGCAGCCAAAAAGATCGACGCGGCCTTGTAGGTCGAGTGTCTCCGACTGTCGGCAACGGCAGTCGGATGCTTGATCGCAACCCCTTGATTGAGAGTCTTTTTATGTTTCCCGAAAGCTTTACCTTTTCCATCGCCGACTGGGTCAACAGTTGGGTCGATACGCTGGTCACCAACTACGGCGATGTGTTCCGCAGCATCTCCGACACCCTGCTGTGGGCCATCGTCAATCTCGAAGGGCTGCTGCGTGCGGCGCCCTGGTGGCTGATGCTGGCGATCGTGGCGGGCGTTGCCTGGCACGCGACCCGCAAAGTCGTGACCACGTCGGTCATCGTCGGTCTGCTGTTCCTGGTGGGTGCGGTCGGCCTCTGGGACAAGCTGATGCAGACCCTGGCATTGATGATGGTGGCGACGGTCATCTCGGTGCTGATCGGCATTCCGCTGGGTATTCTCTCGGCGCGCAGCAATCGCCTGCGTTCGGTGCTGATGCCGCTGTTGGACATCATGCAGACGATGCCGAGCTTTGTGTAC
The DNA here is from genome assembly GCF_058802325.1 of Pseudomonas sp. GW822-FHT02E03. Taxonomy (NCBI): domain Bacteria; kingdom Pseudomonadati; phylum Pseudomonadota; class Gammaproteobacteria; order Pseudomonadales; family Pseudomonadaceae; genus Pseudomonas; species Pseudomonas sp. GW822-FHT02E03. The sequence continues at coordinate 36,438 of NZ_JBXAOA010000043.1, forward strand.
CTGATCCCGGTGCTGATGCTGTTCGGCCTGGGCAAGGTCCCGGCGATTTTCGCCACGGTGATCTACGCCGCGCCGCCGCTGATCCGCCTGACCGATCTGGGTATTCGCCAGGTCGACGGTGAAGTGATGGAAGCGATCAACGCCTTCGGCGCCAATCGCTGGCAGCAACTGTTTGGCGTGCAACTGCCGCTGGCCCTGCCGAGCATCATGGCCGGGATCAACCAGACCACCATGATGGCCCTGTCGATGGTGGTAATCGCCTCGATGATCGGTGCCCGTGGCTTGGGTGAAGATGTGTTGGTGGGGATTCAGACCCTCAACGTCGGACGTGGCCTTGAAGCCGGTCTGGCGATCGTGATTCTGGCAGTGGTCATCGACCGCATTACTCAGGCGTATGGTCGGCCACGGCATGAGGTGAGCAAATGAGCAACGAAGCCATCAGCAAGATTGAAGTCAAAAACGTCTTCAAGATTTTCGGCAACCGTTCCAAAGACGCGCTGGAAATGATTCGCCAGAAAAAGACCAAGGACCAGGTCTTGGCCGAAACCGGTTGTGTGGTCGGCGTGAACGACCTGTCGCTGAGCATCGGCACCGGCGAGATCTTCGTGATCATGGGCTTGTCGGGTTCCGGCAAGTCGACCCTGGTGCGCCACTTCAATCGCCTGATCGACCCTACCAGCGGCGCGATCCTGGTGGACGGCGTGGACATCCTGCAATACGACATGGAAGCCCTGCGCGAATTTCGTCGGCACAAGATCAGCATGGTGTTCCAGAGCTTCGGCCTGCTGCCGCACAAGACCGTGCTGGATAACGTCGCCTATGGCTTGAAAGTGCGTGGCGAGAGCAAGCAGATGTGCGCCGAGCGCGCGCTGCACTGGATCAACACCGTGGGCCTGAAGGGCTACGAAAACAAATACCCGCATCAGCTTTCCGGCGGTATGCGCCAGCGTGTGGGCCTGGCTCGCGCCTTGGCGGCGGACACCGACATCATCTTGATGGATGAAGCCTTCAGCGCCCTCGACCCGCTGATCCGCGCGGAAATGCAGGACCAGTTGCTGGAGCTGCAAAAGACCCTGCACAAGACCATCGTCTTCATCACCCACGACCTCGACGAGGCCGTGCGCATCGGCAACCGCATCGCGATCCTCAAGGATGGCCGCCTGATTCAGGTCGGCACGCCACGAGAGATCCTGCATTCGCCGGCGGATGAGTATGTGGACCGGTTTGTACAGCGGCGGGCGGCGGTGGTTTAAAGGCCGATCGTTCCCACGCTCTGCGTGGGAATGCATCCCGTGACGCTCCGCGTCACACATGCGCAGGGCTTGAGCCTTGCGCTGACAACGGGACGCGGAGCGTCCCAGGCGGCATTCCCACGCAGAGCGTGGGAACGATCAAGTTCAAGAGGTCAAAGATGTCCCAGGCTGAAAAAATCGTTATCGCCGACGCCCCGTTGCGCTGGCAGGATGTGGTCGCAGTCGCCCGTCACGGCGCGCAGCTCGAGTTGTCGCCCCAGATCTGGACGCGGATCGAGAACGCCCAGGCGATCGTCCAGCGCATCGTCGCCAGCGGCGAGCGTGCCTACGGCGTCAACACCGGCCTGGGCGCCTTGTGCAACGTCTCGCTCAAAGGCGAACAACTCAGCCAACTGTCGCGCAACACCTTGCTCAGTCACGCCTGTGGCGTCGGCGCGCCATTGGCCGACGAACAGACCCGCGCAATCATCTGCGCCGCTATTCGCAACTACAGCCATGGCAAATCCGGCATTCATCGCCGGGTGGTCGAAGCCTTGTTGGCACTGCTCAATCGCGGCATCACCCCGCAAGTGCCATCCCAGGGCTCGGTGGGCTACCTGACCCACATGGCCCATATCGGAATCACGCTGCTGGGTGTCGGCAATGTCAGCTATCGCGGGCAGATCGTTACCGCGCAACAGGCCTTGAGTGAGGAAGGTCTGCAACCGGTTCAGCTCGGCGCCAAAGATGGTTTGTGCCTGGTCAACGGCACGCCGTGCATGACCGGTCTCAGCTGCCTGGCAATTGCCGATGCAACGCGTCTGGTGCAGTGGGCCGATGTGATCGGTGCCATGAGCTTCGAAGCTCAGCGCGGTCAGATTGCGGCGTTCGATGCTGAGATTATCGCGCTCAAGCCTCACCTGGGCATGCAGCAAGTCGGCATCAACCTGCGGGCGCTGCTCGATGGCAGTGAAGTGATTGCCAGCAGCAAGGGCATTCGCACTCAAGATGCGTTGAGCATCCGTTCGATCCCGCAAGTCCACGGCGCCGCTCGCGATCAACTTGAACACGCGAAAAAGCAGATCGAAACCGAACTCAATTCTGTCACCGACAACCCGATGCTGCTGGGCACGCCGGACAACTTCCGGGTGATGTCCCAGGCCAACCCGCACGGTCAGTCAGTGGCATTGGCCGCAGATTTGCTGGCGATCGCCATGGCCGAAATCGGCTCCATCGCCGAGCGTCGCCTGGACCGCTTGATCAACCCGCACGTCAGCGGTCTGCCGGCGTTTCTGGTGGCCAATCCCGGGGTGAATTCCGGGATGATGATCGTCCAGTACGTTGCCGCGTCCCTGTGTGCGGAAAATCGCCAGTTGGCGCAACCGGCGGTGCTCGACAACTACGTTACTTCGGGCTTGCAGGAAGACCACTTGAGCATGGGCACCAATGCGGCGCTGAAGCTGCATCGCGCGTTGGAAAACTGCACGCAGATCCTCGCCATCGAGTACTTGCTGGCGGCTCAGGCGTTTGAATTTCTCAAGGAACAACGCTTCGGCGCAGGCACCGATACAGCCTGGCGTCTGCTGCGTGAACGAGTCCCGGCCTACGATCAGGACCGCTGGCTGGCACCGGACATCGCCGCCGCTGCCGGTGTTTTGAAAGACCCGATTTTGCTGCACAAGGCTTTACCGAACCTGAACTGATTTCTACAAATACCAGCGTGCCAAGGCGCGGCTCCCCAAAAGCGAGACGCGACGGACAACGGACATCTCCGGAGCGTCTGGTGAGTTAACAACAAACTCTCAAAAGGAGCATAAAAATGACTGCGCTTAATTTGATTCCCGGCCAACTGAGCCTTGCCCAACTGCGTGATGTTTATCAGCAACCGGTCAAAATCACCCTCGACAACAGTGCCTCGGCCCAGATCGAAGCCAGCGTTGCCTGCGTGGAACAGATCCTCGCCGAGAACCGCACCGCTTATGGCATCAACACCGGTTTCGGTCTGCTGGCCTCGACCCGTATCGCCAGCGAAGACCTGGAAAACCTCCAGCGCTCGCTCGTTTTGTCCCACGCCGCCGGTGTCGGCGAGCCGATCAGCGACGCGCTGGTGCGACTGGTCATGGTGCTCAAGGTCAACAGCCTGAGCCGCGGTTTCTCCGGCATTCGTCGCGTGGTGATCGATGCACTGATCGCCCTGATCAATGCCGAGGTTTACCCGCACATTCCATTGAAAGGTTCGGTCGGTGCATCCGGTGACCTGGCGCCCTTGGCGCACATGTCGCTGGTGCTGCTGGGCGAAGGTAAAGCTCGCTACAAAGGCGAGTGGATGGAAGCCACCGAAGCGCTGAAAGTCGCTGGTCTGACCCCGTTGACCCTGGCTGCCAAAGAAGGTCTGGCACTGCTCAACGGTACTCAGGTATCCACCGCTTATGCATTGCGCGGTCTGTTCGAAGGCGAAGACCTGTTCGCCGGTGCCCTGGCCATTGGTGGCATGACGGTTGAAGCGGTATTGGGTTCGCGCTCGCCGTTCGATGCACGTATCCACGCCGCTCGCGGCCAGAAAGGCCAGATCGACGCCGCTGCCGCTTACCGCGATCTGCTGGGCGAGCGCAGCGAAGTGTCCGACTCGCACCAGAACTGCGAAAAGGTCCAGGACCCGTACTCCCTGCGCTGCCAGCCGCAAGTCATGGGTGCTTGCCTGACCCAGTTCCGCCAGGCTGCCGAAGTGTTGGCCATCGAAGCCAACGCCGTTTCCGACAACCCGTTGGTGTTCGCCGCTGAAGGCGATGTGATCTCCGGTGGTAACTTCCACGCCGAACCAGTGGCCATGGCTGCCGACAACATGGCCCTGGCCATCGCCGAAATCGGTTCCCTGAGCGAACGCCGCATTTCGCTGATGATGGACAAGCACATGTCGCAACTGCCGCCATTCCTGGTGGCCAATGGTGGCGTGAACTCCGGCTTCATGATCGCCCAGGTGACCGCGGCGGCATTGGCCAGCGAGAACAAGGCGCTGTCTCATCCGCACTCGGTGGACAGCCTGCCAACGTCGGCCAACCAGGAAGACCACGTGTCGATGGCCCCGGCTGCCGGCAAGCGTCTGTGGGAAATGGCGGAAAACACGCGTGGTGTTCTGGCAGTGGAGTGGCTGGCGGCGGCTCAGGGCCTCGACCTGCGTGAAGGTCTGAAGACCTCGACGAAACTGGAAAAGGCTCGTGCCATTCTGCGTGCCGAAGTGCCGTTCTATGAGAAGGATCGGTTCTTTGCGCCGGACATCAATGCTGCTAGCGAGCTTCTGGCGACTCGTTGCCTGAACGAGCTGGTTTCGGCGAAGTTGTTGCCTAGCCTGTAACGACTCCTTCTCTGATGATCGTTCCCACGCTCCGCGTGGGAATGCCTCTTGGGACGCTCCGCGTCCAGTGACGCAGAGCGTCACGGGGCTGCATTCCCACGCAGAGCGTGGGAACGATCATGTCGCCAATAAAAATAATTAAGGACGAGAAATGCAACAGCCAGCAAAGGGTTTGAAACGCGGGCTCTCTGCCCGACATATTCGCTTCATGGCGCTGGGGTCGGCGATCGGCACCGGGCTGTTCTACGGTTCTGCCTCGGCCATTCAAATGGCCGGGCCTGCGGTATTGCTTGCTTACCTGATCGGTGGCGCCGCGGTGTTCATGGTCATGCGCGCCCTCGGCGAGATGGCGGTGCACAACCCGGTGGCCGGTTCATTCGGCCAGTACGCCAGCACCTATCTAGGGCCGATGGCGGGCTTCATCCTCGGTTGGACCTACGCATTTGAAATGGTCATCGTCGGCATGGCCGACGTCACCGCGTTCGGTATCTACATGGGCTTCTGGTTTCCGGAAGTCGATCGCTGGATCTGGGTCCTGGGCATCGTTTCGGTGGTCGGCGGCTTGAACCTGTGTAACGTCAAAGTCTTTGGCGAAATGGAGTTCTGGCTGTCGCTGCTCAAGGTCGCGGCCATCGTCGCGATGATCCTCGGTGGCTTCGGCATCATGCTGTTCGGCATCAGCACGGCCCCCGGTGCCCAGGCGACCGACATCAGCAATCTCTGGAGCCATGGCGGCTTCATGCCCAACGGCGTGGGTGGCCTGATCGCTTCGTTCGCCGTGGTGATGTTTGCGTTTGGCGGCATTGAAATCATAGGCGTAACGGCTGGTGAGGCCAAAGACCCACAGCGCGTGCTGCCCCGGGCGATCAATGCCGTACCGTTGCGTATTTTGTTGTTCTACGTGCTGACGATGCTGGTGCTGATGTCGATCTTCCCGTGGCAGCAGATCGGCAGCCAAGGCAGCCCGTTCGTGCAGATTTTCGACAACCTGGGTATCAGCTCGGCGGCGACCATCCTCAATATCGTGGTGATCTCGGCGGCGGTGTCGGCCATCAACAGTGACATCTTCGGCGCGGGTCGCATGATGTATGGCCTGGCTCAGCAAGGGCACGCCCCCAAAGGCTTTGCCCGCTTGTCGCGCAATGGTGTGCCGTGGCTGACAGTGGTGGTGATGAGCAGCGCGCTGCTGCTGGGCGTGTTGCTGAACTACCTGATTCCGGAAAACGTCTTTCTGTTAATCGCCTCCGTTGCGACCTTTGCCACGGTGTGGGTCTGGCTGATGATTCTGTTCACCCAGGTGGCGATGCGTCGCTCCATGAGCGCCGAGCAGGTCGCACAACTGAAGTTCCCGGTGCCGTTCTGGCCCTACGCGCCAATGGCGGCGATTGCTTTCATGCTGTTCATTTTCGGCGTGCTGGGCTATTTCCCGGATACCCAGGCGGCGCTGATCGTCGGCGTGGTCTGGATCGTGTTGCTGGTGCTGGCCTACCTGACCTGGGTGAAACCGGCGGCAGGTCAGGCCGCATTGGTGGCGCGGGACCCTGATTTTTCTCATCGATAACCTAACGGAGGCCACGGATGAAAACTCTCTGGCAACACTGCCACGTCGCAACCATGGCGCAAGGCGCCTACTCGATCATCGAGGATGCGGCCATCGTGACGTCCGGTGCGCACATTGAGTGGATTGGTCCGCGCGGCGAACTGCCGCCGGGCGAATACCCGGCGGTCAATGACCTGAACGGGGCTTGGGTGACACCGGGCCTGATCGACTGCCACACCCATACGGTGTTCGGCGGTAACCGCAGCGGCGAGTTCGAGCAGCGTCTGCAAGGCGTCAGCTACGCGGAAATTGCAGCGGCCGGCGGCGGTATCGCCAGCACCGTGCGCGCCACCCGAGCTGCCAGCGAAGACGAGTTGTTCGCCAGCGCCGCCAAGCGTCTGAAAAGCCTGATGCGCGACGGCGTCACCAGCATCGAAATCAAGTCCGGTTATGGCCTGGACCTGGCTAACGAACGCAAGATGCTTCGGGTCGTTCGTCGTCTCGGCGCCGAACTGCCGGTCAGCGTGCGCAGCACCTGCCTGGCGGCCCATGCCTTGCCGCCGGAATACACAGACCGCGCCGATGCCTACATCGATCACATCTGCACTGAAATGCTCCCGGCCCTGGCTGCCGAAGGGCTGGTGGATGCAGTGGACGCTTTCTGTGAATACCTGGGGTTTTCGCCGGAACAGGTCGAAAGGGTTTTCGTCGCCGCGCAGAACCTCGGTTTGCCGGTGAAGCTGCATGCCGAGCAATTGTCGTCGCTGCACGGTTCGAGCCTGGCGGCGCGTTATCACGCCCTGTCCGCCGATCATCTGGAGTTCATGACCGAAGATGACGCCATTGCCATGGCCAAATCGGGCACCGTCGCGGTATTGCTGCCCGGCGCGTTCTACTTCCTGCGGGAAACCCAATTGCCGCCGATGGAAGCCCTGCGCAAACACGGCGTAAAAATCGCCATCGCCAGCGATCTCAATCCGGGCACTTCGCCGGCGCTGTCGTTGCGCTTGATGCTGAACATGGCCTGCACCTGCTTCCGCATGACCCCGGAGGAGGCCCTGGCTGGCGCAACGATTCATGCCGCCACCGCGCTGGGCATGGCCGAGACTCACGGTTCGCTGGAAGCCGGCAAAGTCGCGGATTTCGTCGCCTGGCAGATTGATCGACCAGCCGACCTGTCGTACTGGCTGGGCGGCGACCTGGAAAAACGCGTCGTGCGTCACGGCGTCGAAACAAGCGTTTAGGAGAGCAGTTGTGGATAAGGTTCTGAACTTCAAACAAGGCCGCGTGCCGCTGCTGATCAGCATGCCCCACGCCGGCCTGCGCCTGACCCCGGTGGTCGAAGCCGGGTTGATTCCCGACGCGAAAAGCCTGCCGGACACCGACTGGCACATCCCCAGGCTTTACGAATTCGCCGCTGAGCTGGGCGCCAGCACGCTGGCCGCCGAGTACTCGCGATTTGTCATCGACCTGAACCGACCGTCCGATGACAAGCCGTTATATGTCGGCGCCACCACTGGTCTATATCCGGCGACGCTGTTCGATGGCATTCCATTGTTCCGTGAGGGCATGGAGCCATCGGCTACAGAGCGTGCGACTTATCTGGAACAGATCTGGACACCGTACCATCGCACCTTGCAGGAAGAGCTGGCGCGACTGAAAGCCGAATTCGGCTACGCGCTGCTGTTCGATGCACACTCGATCCGCTCGATCATCCCGCACCTGTTCGACGGCAAGCTGCCGGACTTCAACCTCGGCACCTTCAACGGCGCCAGTTGCGATCCACAACTGGCCAGCCAACTGGAAGCCATCTGCGCACGGCACGGCGATTACAGCCATGTGCTGAACGGTCGCTTCAAGGGCGGGCACATCACCCGGCACTACGGTAACCCGGCCGAGAACATCCATGCCGTGCAACTGGAGTTAGGCCAGTGCACGTACATGGAAGAGTTCGAGCCGTTCCGTTATCGCCCGGACCTGGCAGCGCCGACGCAAGTGGTGCTCAGGGAATTGCTGCAAGGGTTGTTGGCGTGGGGGGAGAAACACTACCGGTGACTGATCGTTCCCACGCGGAGCGTGGGAACGATCATCGGAATAACGCATCAGGACAGTCGCCACCGTGCAAATCTCGGTCGCTACAGTTCGCTTTCAGCCTCTCGACGCTGCGTAATGTTCTGGGCACGGTGCACGAAGACACCGGTCCCTGACAATAATCTGCCGCGCGAGAAAGCTCCCTATGACAAGCATCAAAGGTTTGTTCACCCGCTGTCTCTCAATCCTCTGTGGCACTGCTCTTCTGAGCGCCAGCGTTTTCGCCAACGACCCCGCTTCCTGCAAGACCGTACGCATGGGCGTGGTCAACTGGACCGACGTCATCGCCACCAGTGGCATGGCTGACGTATTGCTCAACGGCCTCGGCTACGAAAGCAAACAAACCAGTGCCGTGCAGCAAATCATCTTCGCCGGCATCCGCGACAAACGCCTCGATATCTTCCTCGGTTACTGGAAACCGGCGATGGATAAAAACATCGCCCCGTTCGTGGCTGCCAATCAAGTGAAGGTCATGGACAAACCGAGCCTCTCGGATGCCCAGGCGACCCTTGCCGTGCCTGACTATGTCGCGGCTGCCGGCCTGAAAACGTTCGCCGACATCGCCAGATTCAAGGATCAGCTCGGCGGCAAGATCTACGGCATCGAGCCGGGTAGCGGCGCGAACACCACGATCAAAACCATGATCGAGACCAATCACTTTGGCTTGAAGGACTTCAAACTGATCGAGTCCGGTGAGGCCGGGATGCTCGCCGCCGTTCAGCGGGCGGTCAATCGCAAGGAGTTCGTGGTGTTCGTCGGCTGGACCCCGCATCCGATGAACATCAACATGAATGTCACCTACCTGACCGGCAGCGAAGACGTCTACGGTCCGAACGAGGGAGCGGCGACCGTTTCCACCGTGACCGCGCCGGACTATGCCGAGCGTTGCCCGAACGTGAACCGCTTGCTGGAAAACCTGACCTTTACCGCGGCTCAGGAAAGCCAGTTGATGGTGCCGATCATGGAGCGCAAGACACCGCAGGATGTTGCCAAACAGTGGCTGCGTGATCATCCCGAAGATCTTCAGCGCTGGCTGGCGGGGGTCAGCAGTGTTGATGGCAAGGAGGGTGTGGCAACCGTTCAGGCCAGTCTGAAGAACTGACTGGTCGAGCGGGGTCACTGTGGCGAGGGGGGCGCAGAACCTGTGGGAGCGGGGGGGGGGGGGGGGGGGGGGGGGGGGGGGGGGGGGGGGGGGGGGGGGGGGGGGGG
>NZ_JBXAOA010000044.1:0-45521 GCF_058802325.1 Pseudomonas sp. GW822-FHT02E03
CCCCCCCCCCCCCCCCCCCCCCCCCCCCCCCCCCCCCCCCCCCCCCCCCCCCCCCCCCCCCCCGCTCCCACATTAAAAGTGCAGTAATGCTTACAACGGCATCGTGTAATGCAGCGAATAACTCTCTACACCATCGTTCGGGCTGCTGATCCCGGCATTGGAATAGTGCGTGGCGCGAATCCCGACTTCATGTCCGCCGGTAAAGCGCAGACCAAACCCGAAACGATCTTCGAACTGAAAGGCCCCGCCAAGTTTGTTGTCTTCGACTTCAGTGTTGGCAAACACCGCGATGCCGATACCCGCTTCAACGTAGGGTTTGATGGTCTGACCGGCAAACTCATACACCAGCACCGGCGAGAACGACACACTGTGATTGCTCGACGTTTCATCGCCCTCCCAGTAGGTGTAAGCGCCGCTCCAATAACCAGTCAAGCGACCGATATCACTCTGCAGCCAACTCTTGTCCCAGTCGAACTGCATGCCCAGTCGGTAAGTCATGGTCGAATCGCTGGTCTGGCCGACCCCGAATTCCACCCCTGCTGCCTGCGCGGTAAAACTGTGCCCCATCAATGCGGTCGCAATCGCGGCCAAGCAGAATAGTCGCTTCATTAGAAACATCCTTTTCCGAACAATTTCGTATGGTTTTTATGCTGCCCAACAGACAAAGCTATAGAAGTTGAAGCTTGATCAGAAGTTCAGCTCAATTATTCGTGTCATCTCTTTTTTTATCTACAAGTCGAAGCTTTGCACAACACCCGTCGAATGCCACAAAACCGGCAAGATATTTCTGAAATGTTCCGTATCCGCGCTCGACCAGAACCGGGTAGCGCGAGCAGGTCCCTCGGCCAGCAACTCACGCTCGGCCAACAATCGTTGAAGCTGCCGTGCCACAGCGGCACCGGTATCGATCAGGCTGATGCTCTGGGGGAGCATCTGCTTTAGCAGTGGCTTTAGAAAGGGATAATGCGTGCAGCCAAGAATGATCGTGTCTGCACCGGCAGCCAGCAGCGGATCGACATACCCTTGCAGCAACTGACGCAATGCCTCGCTGTGCAAATCGCCATTTTCAATCAGCTCCACCAGTCCGGGGCATGGCTGGGTGATGACTCGCACATCGACGGCGAAACGGTCGAGCAAGGCGGCGAACTTGGCACTCTGTAAAGTGCCGGTGGTGGCGAGTACGCCAACTACACCGCTGCGCGTCGCCGCAGCAGCCGGCTTGACCGCGGGCTCCATGCCGACAATGGGCCACTCGGGGAAATCGCGCCTCAAGTCCGCAACACCCGCGACGGTCGCGGTGTTGCAAGCGAGCACCAGCGCCTTGGCGCCCTGCTGCTGAAAAAACTGCGCCATGACACTGCAACGCTGACTGATGAATGCCGGTGATTTCTCACCGTAGGGAATATTCCCGCAATCGCCGAGGTACAAAAGAGACTCGTTGGGCAGCAACTGCTGGATCTCGGCCAGCACGGAAAGTCCACCGACGCCGGAATCGAATACAGCAATCGGCGCTTCACGCATGGCTTGACCCGCAGACGCTGCAGCCCGGATCACGCTTGACCCGCAATTCACGGAAGCGCGTGCCCAAGGCATCGATCAATAACAGGCGCCCCACCAGCGGTTCACCGAACCCCACCAGCAATTTCAGCGCTTCGAGGGCTTGCAAGCTACCGACCAGGCCCACCAGCGGACCGAGTACGCCGGCCTCGCTGCAGGTCAGTTCGGCTTCGCTGCCATGCCCGTATAAACAGTGGTAGCAAGGGCTTTCCGGACGACGGGAGTCGAAGACCGACAATTGCCCCTCCAGCCGAATCGCCGCACCGCTGACCAGCGGTTTGCGCGCAGCCACACACGCGGCGTTGACCGCTTCGCGGGTGGAAAAATTATCGGAACAGTCCAGCACCAGATCCACCGCCGCCACTGCCGCCGCCAAAGAGTCTTCATCCAGGGCGGTGCGATGGGCAATCAGCTGAATCTCGGGATTAATCGCGCTCAGACGCTGGATCGCCGAATCGACTTTGCTCAAGCCGACGCTGTCGGTGTCATGAACGATCTGACGTTGCAGGTTGGTCAGGTCGACCGTGTCGAAGTCCGCCAGATGCAACTCACCGACACCGGCCGCCGCCAGGTACAGCGCCACCGGTGAGCCGAGACCGCCGAGGCCGACAATCAGCACGCGGCTTTTCTTGAGCCGCAACTGGCCGTCGATGTCGACGTGTTGCAGCAGAATCTGCCGGCTATAGCGCAGTAATTCCTGATCATTCAGCACGGCAAGCGCCCCAGACTGATGCGTTCGTGACCGCCCAGATCGGTGCGGCTGTGGACCTCTGCAAAGCCGCGGGTCAGCAGCAAATCGCGCACGGCCTCGGCTTGATCGTAACCATGTTCGAGCATCAACCAGCCACCGGCTTCAAGATGATCCGGTGCCTGATCGACGATCAGACGCAAATCGTCGAGCCCATCGACGCCGGCCACCAGGGCACTGGCCGGCTCGAAGCGTACGTCGCCCTCCGCCAGATGCGGATCGGTCGAAGCAATGTAGGGCGGATTGCTGATGATCAATTGAAAGCGCTGGCCTTCCAAAGCGCTGAACCAATGGCTGCTCAGTACCGTGGCGTTGTTCAGGTGCAGCCGCTGGCGATTGCGCTCGGCCAGGGCGACGGCTTCCAGCACGCGATCCACGGCGGTGACTTTCCAGGCTGGACGCTCGCTGGCCAGCGCCAGGGCAATGGCGCCGCTGCCAGTACCCAGATCAAGAACCCTGGCCGGGGTTGCCGGCAACAGCTCCAACGCGGTCTCTACCAGCAGTTCGGTGTCGGGACGCGGAATCAGCGTGTGGGGCGCGACCTCCAGGTCGAGCTTCCAGAAGCCCTGCTGCCCCAGAATGTAAGCCACCGGCTCACCACTACGGCGGCGTTGCAGGTACTCGGCAAATTTCAGTGCCGCTTCGCTCGGGACTATCCGCTCAGGCCAGGTGTGCAGAAAACTGCGGGATTTACCCAAGGCAGCCGCCAGCAGCAATTCGGCATCCAGACGCGCGGTGGGCGAGTCGGGCAAATCAGCGGCGCGCAACAAACTGGCAATGATCGTCATTTACTCACCTATCGCTGCCAATTGGTCGGCCTGGTACTCGGCCAACAGCGGTTCGATCACCGCATCCACGCCACCGGCGAGAATTTCGTCGAGCGAATACAGCGTCAGGTTGACCCGGTGGTCGGTGACCCGGCCCTGGGCAAAGTTGTAGGTGCGAATGCGCTCGGAGCGGTCACCGGAACCCACCAGCAATTTACGCTCGCTAGCGATGGCGTTCGCGGCGGCGCTGGTCTGCTGATCGTTAAGCTTGGCCGACAGCCAGGACATCGCCCGGGCGCGGTTCTTGTGCTGGGAACGCTCTTCCTGGCACTCGACGACAATACCGGACGGCAAGTGCGTGATACGGATTGCCGAGTCGGTCTTGTTGACGTGCTGACCACCGGCACCGGAGGAGCGATAGGTGTCGATCCGCAGGTCTGCCGGGTTGATCTCGATCGCTTCCTGCTCGTCCGGCTCGGGCAACACGGCCACGGTGCAGGCCGAGGTGTGGATGCGGCCCTGGGATTCAGTGGCCGGAACCCGTTGTACGCGATGCGCGCCGGATTCGAATTTCAGCTTGCCGTAAACGTTCTCGCCTTCGACCCGGGCAATGACTTCTTTATAGCCGCCGTGTTCGCCTTCATTCTCCGAGAGAATCTCTACTCGCCAGCCACGCCGTTCGGCGTAACGCGAATACATGCGGAACAGGTCGCCGGAGAAAATCGCTGCCTCGTCACCGCCGGTGCCGGCACGGATTTCGAGGAATACGTTGCGCCCGTCGTTCGGGTCTTTGGGCAGCAGCATGCGTTGCAGTTGGGCTTCGATTTCGATCAGCTGCTCTTTGGCTTCGCGGACTTCTTCCACGGCCATTTCGCGCATGTCCGGATCGCTGTCCTTGAGCAGCGCCTGAGCCCCTTCGAGGTCACCCTGCACTTTAAGCAGCTGTTTATAGGTGCCAACGATCGGCTCGACTTCCGCGTATTCCTTGGAATAGGTACGGAACTTGTTTTGATCGGAAATGACCTCGCCGTCGCCAAGCAGGGCGGTCAGTTCCTCGAAGCGGTCCTGGAGGATGTCCAGCTTATTGAGCAGTGACGCTTTCATTGCGGTTTCTTATCCGAAAAGCTATCCGATGAGCCCTCACCGAGGGCAAAGAGTTCCTGGGCCATGGCCAGCGCATCGAGGCGGCCTTCGGCAGAGAGCTTTTTCAACTGCACGCTCGGTGCGTGCAAGAGTTTATTGGTCAGGCCGCGGGCCAGTTGCACCAGCACGTCTTCGGCGCTGCTGCCATTGGCGAGCATGCGCTGGGCTTTTTGCAATTCTTCGTCACGCAGACGCTCGCTTTGTTGACGATAGGCCTTGAGCACATCCACCGCCGCCAGTTCGCGCAGGCGAACCATGAAATCTTCGGCTCCGACCGATACCATCTCTTCGGCGGCTTGGGCTGCGCCCTGACGGCTCTTGAGGTTTTCGGCGACCACTTCGTGGAGATCGTCGACGCTATACAGGTAAACGTCGTCCAACTCGCCGACTTCCGGTTCAATATCCCGAGGGACGGCGATATCCACCATGAAAATCGGTTTGTGCTTGCGCAATTTCAAGGCACTTTCCACCGCCCCTTTACCGAGAATCGGCAACTGGCTGGCGGTGGAACTGATGACGATATCGCTGCGCACCAGTTCTGCCGGGATGTCCGAGAGCAGCACTGCGTGGGCGCCGAACTGTTCGGCCAGAATGCTCGCGCGCTCCAGGGTGCGGTTGGCGACCACGATTCGCTTGACCCCCAGCTCATGCAGATGGCGGGCGACCAGGGTGATGGTCTCGCCGGCGCCGATCAGCAATGCCTGGCTGCGTTGCAAATCACTGAAAATCTGTTTCGCCAGGCTGACCGCGGCAAACGCTACGGACACCGGGTTTTCGCCGATGGCGGTGTCGGTTCGCACCTGTTTGGCCGCATTGAAGGTGGCCTGGAACAGCCGCCCGAGCAGCGGACCGATGGTACCGGCCTCGCGAGCGACAGCGTAGGCCGATTTCATCTGACCGAGAATCTGCGGTTCACCCAACACCAGCGAGTCGAGCCCGGAGGCAACCCGCATCATGTGACGAACTGCCGCATCATCTTCATGCACATAAGCGCTCGCTCGCAGCTCATCGAGACTCAAATGATGATAATCGGCCAGCCAGCGCAACACGATGTCAGCCGAAAGGTGATCCTGTTCTATATACAGTTCACTGCGATTGCAGGTGGAGAGGATCGCAGCTTCGCGGCTGTCGGTGAGTCGGCAGAGCTGCTGCAAGGCCTCAACCAGCTGCTCAGGGGTAAAGGCCACGCGCTCGCGGACGTCTACTGAAGCAGTCTTGTGGTTAATACCGAGTGCAAGGAAGGCCATTCAAGGTCGCTGATGGTGACGTGAAGCCGACAATTGTCCTACTTCGACAGAGCCAGAACAACCACTCGATATCTATCGCGCCCGCAAGAGCTGCCGAAGGCTGCGATCCGTTCTCGTTTACAAGGGCGCCGGGCCTGCGGGGATTGCCCGCGCGGGTAAATTGGCCGGGCGGTTATGTTTGGCCCAAGGCTTGTGTCATGATGATCCGACCGCAGGTTAGTCGTCCTTTTCCTATATGAATAGATCTTCCGCGTTGCTCCTCGCTTTTGTCTTCCTCAGCGGCTGCCAGGCCTTGGCGCCCGTTTCATCGGACGGTACGCCGCCGGTCGAAGACAGCACTCCGGCCCCTGAAAAGCCCAAGGTTTACAGCTCGTTCAGCGAAGAAACCATCTTCAGCCTGTTGAGCGCCGAACTCGCAGGCCAGCGCAATCGTTACGACATTGCCCTGGACAACTACGTGACCCAGGCCATCAATACCCAGGATCCGGGCATCTCCGAGCGGGCATTTCGCATTGCCGAGTATCTGGGTGCCGATCAGGCTGCCCTCGACACCGCACTGGTCTGGGCCAAAAACGCCCCGGACGATCTCGAGGCGCAACGGGCGGCTGCCGTGCAACTCGCCCGCGCCGGGCGTTACGACGACTCCATGGTCTATATGGAGAAAGTCCTGCAAGGCAAAGGCGACACGCATTTCGATTTCCTCGCCCTGTCCGCAGCCGATACCGACCAGGAAACTCGCAACGGTCTGATGAAAGGTTTTGACCGCTTGCTGCAGCGCCATCCGCACAACAACCAGCTGATTTTTGGCAAGGCCTTGTTGCTGCAACAGGACGGCGATGCCAAGGGCGCCCTGACCCTGCTCGAAGACAATCCGCCGGACGAGGGCGAAATAGCGCCAATCCTGCTGCGCGCGCGCCTGCTGCAAGGGCTCAACCGTGGCGATGAAGCCTTGCCGCTGCTGCAAAAAAGCATCAAGAAGTACCCGGACGACAAACGCCTGCGCCTGACTTACGCGCGCATGCTGGTTGAACAGGACCGTATGGACGACGCTAAGGTCGAGTTCTCGAGCCTGGTGCAGCAATACCCCGAAGACGACGAATTGCGTTATTCCCTGGCACTGGTCTGCCTGGAAGCCAAAGCCTGGGACGAAGCCAAAGGCTACCTGGAGGATTTGATCGCCCGGGACAGTCACGTCGACTCTGCTCACTTGAACCTGGGGCGCATTGCGGAAGAGCGTAACGACCCGCAGGGCGCACTGATCGAATACGCCCAGGTCGGGCCGGGCAACGATTACCTGCCGGCGCAATTGCGTCAGGCCGATATTCTGATGAACAACGGCAAGACCGCCGAAGCCCAAAGCCGTCTGGCAGCGGAGCGCGGCGAGCAACCTGATTACGCGATCCAGTTGTATCTGATCGAAGCCGAAACCTTGTCCGCCAACAAACAGGGCGACAAGGCCTGGAAAATCTTGCAGCAAGCCCTGCAGCAATACCCGGACGACCTGAATCTGCTGTATACCCGGGCCATGCTGGCAGAAAAACGCAATGACCTGGCGCAGATGGAAAAAGATCTGCGACTGATCATCAAGCGCGATCCGAACAACGCGATGGCGTTGAACGCCCTCGGCTACACCCTGTCCGACCGCACCACACGCTACGCCGAAGCCAAGGCCTTGATCGAACAGGCGCACCAGATCAATCCTGAAGACCCAGCGGTGCTGGACAGCCTCGGATGGGTCAATTTCCGCCTGGGCAACCTCGATGAAGCCGAGCGCTATTTGCGCCAGGCGCTGGAGCGCTTCCCCGATCAGGAAGTTGCCGCGCACCTGGGCGAAGTCCTGTGGGCCAACGGCAAACAACGCGAAGCCAAGCAAATCTGGAGCAAGTTCCTCAAGGAACAACCCGACAGCCCTACCCTGCGCGGCACCATCAAACGCCTGACCGGATCAGAGACTCTTTAAAATTATGTTTTTGCGCCACCTCATTATTTTCAGCTTCATCGCCCTGCTCGCCGGTTGCGCGGGCTTCGTTGCCCGCGAATCGGTCCAGGGTCAAGGCAACAAGGCCCAATGGCGCGAGCACAAACAGCAATTGACCGGCCTCGATGGCTGGCAGATCAACGGCAAAATCGGCATCCGCGCGCCAAAAGATTCGGGCAGCGGCACGTTGTTCTGGCTGCAACGCCAGGATTACTACGACATCCGCCTTTCCGGTCCGCTGGGTAGGGGCGCGGCCCGTTTGACCGGTCGTCCGGGCAAAGTCTCGCTGGAAGTGGCCAATCAGGGCCGCTATGACGCGCCGACCCCGGAAGCCCTGGTTGAAGAACAACTGGGCTGGAAATTGCCGGTATCCCATCTGGCATGGTGGGTTCGCGGGCTCCCGGCCCCGGACAGCAAAAGTCGCCTGACCCTCGACGTCGACAGCCGTCTGGCCAATCTCGAACAGGATGGCTGGCAGGTCGAGTACCTCAGTTATGCAGAGCAAAACGGCTACTGGCTGCCCGAGCGGATCAAACTGCATGGCACCGACCTTGATGTCACGTTGGTGATCAAGGAATGGCAACCACGCAAACTGGGGCAGTGAACATGACTGCGCCACGCCTGACATTGCCCTCGCCCGCCAAGCTCAACTTGATGCTGCACATCCTCGGTCGTCGCGAAGACGGTTACCACGAGTTGCAGACGATTTTTCAGTTCCTCGATTACGGCGATGAAATCACCTTCGTCGTTCGCGACGATGGCGTGATTCGGTTGCACACCGAATTCGCCGACGTCCCTCACGACAGCAACCTGATCGTCAAAGCCGCAAAAAAACTTCAGGCGCAATCCGGTTGCTCGCTGGGTGTCGACATCTGGATCGAAAAAATCCTGCCCATGGGCGGTGGAATCGGTGGCGGCAGTTCGAATGCGGCAACCACGTTGCTGGGCCTCAATCATCTTTGGCAACTGGGTTGGGATGAGGATCGACTGGCCGCGCTGGGCCTTACGCTTGGCGCCGACGTCCCGGTTTTCGTGCGTGGCCACGCGGCTTTCGCCGAGGGCGTGGGGGAAAAACTCACCCCTGTAGAGCCCGAAGAACCGTGGTATCTCGTACTGGTGCCGCAAGTATCTGTAAGTACAGCAGAAATTTTTTCAGATCCACTGTTGACACGTAACACTCCTCCCATTAAAGTGCGCCCCGTTCCCAAGGGAAACAGTCGAAATGACTGCTTACCGGTGGTAGCAAGGCGTTATCCAGATGTACATAACGCATTGAATTTGTTAGGTAAATTTACCGAAGCAAAACTCACCGGAACTGGAAGTTGTGTGTTTGGGGGCTTCCCAAGCAAAGCTGAAGCTGATAAAGTCTCGGCCCTTCTGACAGAGACCCTTACAGGGTTTGTAGCAAAAGGAAGCAACATTTCGATGTTGCATCGCAAGCTGCAAAGTCTGCTCTAAAGGAATCGATTACTGGGTAATCGTTGCAACAGATACAGGGGCGTCGCCAAGCGGTAAGGCAGCAGGTTTTGATCCTGCCATGCGTTGGTTCGAATCCAGCCGCCCCTGCCATTTTTCTATACTCATCCAGGTTACCCTCAGCCTTCAGGTACTGCGCGTGTCCAAGATGATGGTCTTTACGGGGAACGCTAACCCCGATCTGGCTCGGCGTGTTGTACGTCAGCTGCATATCCCTCTCGGTGACATCTCTGTCGGTAAGTTCTCCGACGGCGAAATTACTGCCGAGATCAATGAAAACGTTCGCGGTAAAGACGTTTTCATTATTCAGCCGACTTGCGCTCCGACCAACGATAACCTGATGGAACTGGTAGTGATGGCTGATGCCTTCCGCCGCTCCTCGGCTACTCGTATCACTGCTGTTATTCCTTACTTTGGTTATGCCCGCCAGGATCGCCGTCCGCGTTCCGCACGTGTGGCTATCAGCGCGAAAGTCGTTGCTGACATGCTTACCGTAGTCGGCATCGACCGTGTTCTCACGGTTGATTTGCATGCTGACCAGATTCAGGGCTTCTTCGATATTCCGGTAGATAACATCTACGGCTCCCCGGTACTGGTGGATGACATTGAAGATCAGCGCTTCGAAAACCTGATGATCGTGTCCCCGGACATTGGTGGCGTCGTGCGTGCACGGGCTGTTGCCAAATCCCTGGGCGTGGATCTCGGGATCATCGACAAACGCCGTGAGAAAGCCAATCACTCTGAAGTGATGCATATCATCGGTGATGTCGAAGGGCGTACCTGTATTCTGGTCGATGACATGGTCGATACCGCCGGCACTCTGTGCCACGCGGCCAAGGCCTTGAAAGAGCATGGCGCTGCCAAGGTTTTCGCCTACTGCACGCACCCTGTGCTGTCGGGTCGGGCGATCGAAAACATTGAAAATTCCGTGCTGGACGAGCTGGTGGTAACAAATACCATCCCGCTGTCCGCTGCAGCACAAGCCTGTGCACGTATCCGTCAACTGGATATCGCGCCGGTAGTTGCCGAGGCGGTCCGCCGCATCAGCAATGAAGAATCGATCAGCGCGATGTTCCGTTAAGGGCCCTGCCCTTTTCATTACATCTCGTTGACGAAAAGCGCCCCGCCCCGGCATTCCTGTCGGGGCGGGGCTTTTTTGCCCATATCGCCTTTAGCGCTGGTCGCAAACGCTGGGGCGAATGTGGTTATTTTGGAGATACAACATGAACGATTTTACTCTGAATGCTGAAGTGCGTTCCGACCTGGGGAAAGGTGCGAGCCGCCGCCTGCGTCGTCTCGCAAGCCTGGTTCCAGCTGTAGTTTACGGTGGCGAAAAAGCCCCTGAATCCATCAGCATGCTGGCTAAAGAAGTTGCCAAACTGCTCGAAAACGAAGCGGCTTACAGCCACATCATCGAGCTGAACGTTGGCGGCACCAAGCAAAACGTAATCATCAAAGCCCTGCAGCGTCACCCGGCCAAAGGCCACGTGTTGCACGCCGACTTCGTACGCGTAGTTGCCGGCCAGAAACTGACCGCTATCGTTCCAGTGCACTTCATCAACGAAGCTGCTCCGATCAAGAAAGGCGGCGAAATCTCGCACGTTGTTTCTGAAATCGAAGTTTCGTGCCTGCCGAAAGACCTGCCTGAATTCATCGAAGTTGACCTGGCTGATGCCGAAGTCGGCGCGATCATTCACCTGTCTGACCTCAAAGCCCCTAAAGGCGTTGAGTTTGTTGCTCTGGCTCACGGTAACGACCTGGCTGTTGCCAACGTTCACGCTCCACGTGTTGCTCCAGAAGCGACTGAAGGCGCAGCAGAGTAATTTCACTCTGTTCGCCGGAGTGACCGGAACATCGCGGACTAGAGCGTAGCGAGAAAGCGGGCGAGAACGCGGAGTTTACATAATGGTAAATGAGCACTTGTCGTCCACTTTCGCCGCACACCCTGATCGCGACGATGTTATCCATCACTTCAAGGAAGGGCCCCTATCGTGACTGCCATCAAACTGATCGTTGGCCTGGGAAATCCAGGCGCTGAATACGAACAGACCCGGCATAACGCAGGGGCCCTTTTTGTTGAGCGCATCGCACAAGCACAGGGCGTCAACCTTGTGGCCGATCGCAAATATTTCGGCCTGACCGGGCGCTATTCGCATCAGGGTCAGGATGTTCGTCTGCTGATTCCCACCACCTACATGAACCGCAGCGGCCAGGCCGTCGCGGCACTTGCCGGCTTCTTCCGCATCAAGCCTGAAGAAATCCTGGTGGCGCATGACGAACTCGATCTGCCTCCGGGCGTTGCCAAGCTCAAACAGGGCGGCGGCCATGGCGGTCACAACGGGTTGCGCGACATCATCGCGCAACTGGGCAATCAGAATACCTTTCACCGCTTGCGGCTTGGCATTGGCCACCCGGGCGTTGCCAGTATGGTTTCAAATTTCGTCCTGGGTCGTGCGCCACGCGCCGAACAGGAAAAACTCGATGCCAGCATCGACTTTGCCCTCGGCGTGCTGCCGGATATCCTCGCCGGTGAATGGAACCGCGCGATGAAAAACCTGCACAGCCAGAAGGCCTGACTCTAACTCCTCGGGGAAACACCATGGGATTCAATTGCGGCATCGTCGGCCTGCCTAACGTCGGCAAGTCCACCCTGTTCAACGCCCTGACCAAATCCGGGATCGCGGCCGAGAACTTCCCCTTCTGCACTATCGAGCCGAACACCGGCATCGTGCCGATGCCGGATCCGCGTCTGGAAGCCCTGGCAGCCATCGTCAATCCAAAGCGCATCCTGCCGACCACCATGGAGTTCGTCGACATCGCTGGCCTGGTTGCCGGCGCCTCGAAAGGTGAAGGCCTGGGCAACAAGTTCCTCGCCAACATCCGCGAGACCGATGCCATCGCTCACGTGGTCCGCTGCTTCGAAGACGAGAACGTGATTCACGTCTCCAACAGCGTCGACCCGAAACGCGACATCGAGATCATCGACCTGGAACTGATCTTCGCCGACCTCGACAGTTGCGAGAAGCAACTGCAGAAAGTCGCCCGTAACGCCAAAGGTGGTGACAAGGACGCCGTAGTCCAAAAAGCCCTGCTGGAGCAGTTGATCGCTCACTTCACCCTCGGCAAGCCAGCGCGCACGCTGATGAAGAACATGGGCGCCGACGACAAAGCGGTGATTCGTGGCTTCCATCTGCTGACCACCAAGCCGGTCATGTATATCGCCAACGTTGCTGAAGACGGTTTCGAGAACAACCCGCTGCTGGACATCGTCAAAGCCATCGCCGAAGAAGAAGGCGCCATGGTGGTTCCGGTCTGCAACAAGATCGAAGCCGAAATCGCCGAACTGGAAGACGGTGAAGAGAAAGACATGTTCCTCGAAGCCCTGGGCCTCGAAGAGCCTGGCCTGAACCGCGTAATCCGCGCTGGCTACGAAATGCTGCACCTGCAGACCTACTTCACCGCCGGTGTCGAAGAAGTCCGCGCATGGACCGTCCGCGTCGGTGCCACCGCACCACAAGCCGCTGGCGTGATCCACACCGACTTCGAAAAAGGCTTCATCCGCGCCGAAGTCATCGCCTACGACGACTTCATTCAGTACAAGGGCGAAGCCGGCACCAAAGAAGCCGGTAAATGGCGTCTGGAAGGCAAGGACTACATTGTTAAAGACGGCGACGTGATGCACTTCCGTTTTAACGTATAACGGTGACCGTGGATTTACACGGACCTCGATAGACTGAAAATCCCCGTAATCACTCGCTGATACGGGGATTTTTGCGTCTTGGGCTCACGGGTTGTTGATCAGAACGACCATCTGCTCCCTATTGGTCTGGAAGCGGCGACATACTGAAAACTGCCCCGTTGAAACTCGACATCGGGTACAGACCCTTCCTCGCAAGTGAGTTTCACCGCAGATCGCCCCCCCCCGGCGACACGCGTTCTCACACAGGCGCTCTGCTAGACTAAAAAAACGGCTTATCCGTGATCAGGGGAACCATCATGCTGGAGACATTCGAGCGCTATCCACTCATGTTTGGCCCAACGCCGATCGAGAAACTGAATCGTCTATCGGCCTGTCTCGGTGGCAATATCGAACTCTATGCCAAACGTGAAGACTGCAACTCTGGACTTGCGTTTGGTGGCAACAAGATCCGAAAGCTGGAATACATCATTCCCGATGCAATCGCTTCGCAGGCAGACACGTTAGTGTCCATCGGTGGTGTCCAGTCGAACCACACGCGCCAAGTCGCAGCTGTCGCGGCCAAACTCGGCATGAAGTGCCGTCTCGTTCAAGAAAGCTGGGTTCCATTCCCGGATGCAGTCTACGACCGGGTTGGGAATATTCTGATGAGCCGCGTGCTGGGAGCGGAGATTGAATTCGTCGACGAAGGTTTCGATATCGGTATCCGCGAGAGCTGGGAGCGGGCGCTGGAGGACGTCAAGGCCAAAGGAGGCAAACCCTATGCTATTCCCGCCGGTGCGTCCATGCACAAATATGGAGGTCTCGGCTATGTCGGCTTCGCCGAAGAAGTACGCGAGCAAGAAGCCAGGATGGGAATCAAATTTGATTACATCATCGTCTGCACGGTGACTGGCTCCACCCATGCGGGCATGCTGGTTGGGTTCGCCAAGGATGGACGTGCTCGCAATGTGATTGGTATTGACGCCTCTGCCACGCCTGAGCAAACCAGGGCACAAGTATTGGCAATCGCTCAGCATACGGCGCAGCTTATTGGGCTTGGCCAGGAAATCACCGCTGACGATGTTGTCCTTAAAGAAGACTACGCCTATCCGGCCTACGGCATTCCATCAGAAGAAACCAACGCAGCCATCCGTTTGTGCGCTCGCATGGAAGGCATGATGACGGACCCGGTCTATGAGGGAAAATCCATGCAAGGCCTCATTGATCTCGTCCGCCAGGGGTTTTTCCCGACGGGGTCGAAGGTACTTTATGCACATCTTGGCGGGGTACCAGCGATTAACGCGTATAGCTATATCTATCGAAACGGCTGACTTTGCCGGTCGGCCTCAGACTTTTCGGGTTCTTGGCAAGAAGATCGCCAACACCCCAAGCAGCGGCAAGAACGAGCACAGGAAGTACACATATTCAATGCCGTGAATATCCGCCAGATGCCCAAGTAATGCCGCGCCAATCCCGCCGAAACCGAACATCAGACCGAAGAACACCCCGGCAATCATTCCGACGTTCCCTGGCACCAGCTCCTGGGCATACACCACAATGGCCGAGAACGCCGAGGCGAGGATGAAACCGATCACCACACTGAGGATGCTGGTCCAGAACAGGTCCACATGGGGCAGCAGCAGCGTGAACGGTGCGACGCCAAGGATCGAGAACCAGATCACCGCCTTGCGCCCGATCTTGTCGCCGATCGGCCCGCCGAAGAAGGTCCCCGCCGCTACCGCACCGAGAAACAGAAACAGGTGCAACTGTGAACTGGCCACCGACAGGTCGAATTTTTCAATCAGGTAGAACGTGAAGTAACTGGTCAGGCTGGCCATGTAGAAGTACTTGGAAAACACCAGAAGCCCGAGCACTACCAGTGCACTGATCACCCGTTGTTTCGACAGGCCGTGAGTCGCTGCCTGACCTTGTTTGAGCTTGAACAGATTCAGATGGTTGGCGTACCAGCGACTGATCCGATACAGCACGAACAGCGCAAACAGCGCGAACAATCCGAACCAGGCCACATGACCCTGACCGTAGGGAATGATGATCGCCGCCGCCAGCAACGGCCCGAAGGCCGAGCCCGCATTACCGCCGACCTGAAACGTCGACTGCGCCAAGCCGAAACGCCCACCCGAAGCCAATCGCGCCACCCGAGAAGCTTCCGGGTGAAAGGTCGATGAACCGACACCGATCAACCCCGCCGCCAGCAGAATCATCGGAAAACTTCCGACCACAGACATCATCAGAATGCCGATCAATGTGCAGACGGTACCGGCCGGCAACAGCCAGGGTTTGGGATGACGATCAGTGTGGTAACCGACCCATGGTTGCAACAGCGAGGCCGTCAGTTGAAAAGTCAGGGTGATCAGGCCGATCTGGGTGAAGGTCAGGCCATAGCTGGCCTTGAGCATCGGATAGATCGACGGCAATACCGCCTGAATCAGGTCGTTGATCAAATGCGCCAGCGCCACCGCGCCGATGATGCGCATGACCAGCGGACTGCTTTGTGAAGTCGCGGGCGCCGACGTAGCGGCGGACTGAACGTTGCTGATGGCCATGAGAGTTTCCGTACTGCGGATGGGTGCGCACTGGCAGGTCGGTCAATGTGCCATTTTTCGGTGCGGTTGCGCCATCCCCTTAGCCTGCTAACGACTTCAAAAAAAGAAGGTGATAGCGCAAAGCCATGGTCTGAATCTTGCCTTGTTTGTCTGCTTCAACGCGGCCCCTTACAAAGGGAACCGAGAATGGGAAGTTTCGCTACAGAGTCGGCCTACAGAGCGGACCAAGGTGAACTTTCGAGGCCTTTTAGAAGGGCACAAGTCGCGGTCGCAATGACCTCGATGCACGCCAATGGGGCGTGGTGTCCAGAGGAGTCATGGGGCATGCAGGCTTTTTTATCACCGGGGATCGGGCTGCTGGGGCGATTCGGCTTCGCGCGCAAATTTCAGCTGCTGTTTCTGCTGTTTATCCTGCCACTGGCGGGCAGCCTGTGGATGATCGGCCAGGACCATCGTGACAAGTTGAGCCTGATCTCTGGCGAACGCGCCGGGGTTCGGCAATTGCTCGCCCTCGATGCGCTCGACAACCTGCTTGCCGCCCAGCGTGACCGCGCAGCTCGTTGGCGCGCCACCGAAACCAATCGCCAACCGACACCCGCAACCATCGCGGCGATGGCAGCGTTCGACGCGGTTCAGCCGGCCGTCGCCCAAGCCATTACGGACTTGGGCAATACCCTGAAAACCGAAGGCGCCGAGGGTCAAACCCTCACCCGCTATCAGGCTCTGCAAACCGCCCTCACCGGCCTGGACTCGAAAAGCCTGAGCAACGTCGGTTGGTGGCCAGACGGTTACGATCGCTTCACCCATGCCTTGAGTGCTCTGCAAGCCTTGCGCGAACAAATCGCCATGGACACTCGCCTGACCCTCGCACCGTGGCTCGAAACCTGGCTGCTGACGCAGATTTCCACTCAACACGCACCGGACCTGATCGAACGGGTCGGGCGTCTCGCCGCGGTCGGTCAGGCCTCAGTGGTATCCGGGCAGTTCACCCTGCAAAGCCGCCTGCAACTGCGGGACTTGCGCAGTCGCATCGGCGATGCGCGGGAGCAGCTTGCTAAAACGGCTGGTCTGCTGGAAACACGCCTGCCCAACGCCCTGCAAACCTGGGCCGGGCAATACCACGACAGCCTCAAGCACCTGGACGCCGGTTTGAAAGTGCTGGATGAGGGCGTCTTCGGTGGCAGCATCAACCTCAAGCCGGAAGACTTTGAACGCAGTCTCGACGCCCTCCTTGGCGACCTCGCCAAGTTGCGCCAGCAATCGTTGGTTTCTCTGGATCAACGACTGGATTATTACCACGGCTCGGCCATCCGCCAGTTCATTCTGGTGGCGATAATTTTTGGCTGCCTGCTGCTGGCCGCGCTGTACCTGTTTATCTGTTTACAGGCCTCGATCCGTCGCAGCGCCAGTGGCATCACGCTCCTGGCCGAAGCACTGCGTGACGGCAACCTGAGCTTGCAAGTACCGGTGCAGGGCCGCGACGAACTGGCGGCGATCAGCACCGCCTTGAATGTCGCCGTGGTGCAACTGCGCAACAGTCTGTTGGGGGTCGATCACGAAACCCTGCAACTGAGCAACGCGGTGCGCGCGCTCAACGATCACTCCAGCGGCGCGCTAGGCGAAGTCGAGGCTCAGCAGTTGCAGATCAGTCAGATCGCCGCTGCGGCCACGCAATTGGCGGCGACCTCGCAAGGGGTCGCCCAGAGTTGCGAACAGGCCTCAGGCAGCGCTCAGCACACCCAGCGCATCGCCGCCGACAGCAGCCGAGACAGCCAACGCACGACAGCGAGTATTCAGCAACTCAATCAGCGTTTGAACGACACCGCGGCGGCATTGGGTCGGGTCAGCGAGCAAGGACAGCAAATTCAATTGGTGGTCGATACCATTCGCGGCGTCGCCGAGCAGACCAACCTGCTGGCCCTCAACGCCGCCATCGAGGCCGCACGGGCCGGCGAGCAAGGTCGTGGTTTTGCCGTAGTGGCCGATGAAGTGCGCAGCCTGTCGCAACGCACCCAGTCCTCCACTGCGCAAATCGCCGGCACCGTCGACAGTTTGCGCAGCACCGTCAATGAAGCGGTAAGCCTGATGGAAGCCGCCTGCGGCCAGGCACAATCGGACGCGCAAGCCGTCACGGGCCTCGGCGAGCGCCTGGGGGAAATCGCCAGCGCGGTGCAGAGCGTCACCGACACCCTGGCGCAGATCGCCACCGCTGTCGAAGAGCAAGCAAGCACCGCCGATGAAGTCAGCGGCAACATCCAGCAAGTCGATCAGGCGGCGGTACGCTTACTTGAAGGCGCACGGGCGGTGAACCTTGCGGCAGACACCTTGAGCCAGGGCAGTAAGGCCTTGAGTGCCAATACCGGCAGATTTCAGCTCGGTTGACGCCCTCCGCTAGCCCGATTTTTCGGGCCTGCGGGATAAGCGGTTGAAAGTGTGGAGAAATATTTTTAATTTGCGCTTGACGCATCTTCGTTCCAGGTGAATAATGCGCGCCACTTGGCTACATAGCTCAGTTGGTTAGAGCATAGCATTCATAATGCTGGGGTCCGGGGTTCAAGTCCCTGTGTAGCCACCAAGTACCGATTTATAGAGATCCAAGGATGTCTATAAATCACCTCAAGAAGCCCGCCTAGTGCGGGCTTTCTTGTATCTAGAGGTCCATCCTGATCTACCCGCATCCTTCACATCCTGTATGCCCCATGTATGCTTCAGTAGAAATTGAACTGGAGGCATACACGGATGAAGCGCAGCGATATCAAACGCCGTCCCCTCTCCGATACCGCACTAGTCAACCTGGCTCCTGAAGCAGGGGCATACCTTGAGCTAGACAGCTCTGGGCTGTATTTCAGAGTGAAACCTAACGGGCAGAAGTCGTGGGAGTTGCGCTATAAGAAGCCCGACGGCAAATGGTCGTGGCTCGGGCTTGGTGGTTATCCAGAAGTCAGCGGCGCCCTCGCCCGGCAAAAGGCTGCCGAATTACGAGCGGATGCAGCAGAAGGCAAGAATCCGATAACCGCCAAGAAAGCTAGAAAGGCTGCAGAGATAGAAGCCGCAAACGAAACCTTTGAAGCCTTGGCTCGTGAATGGCATTCCTCTCGCTTGGGCGGCTGGGATCTCGGCACAGCGAAGAGGATTCTCGGAGCCTTGGAACGTCACGTGTTCCCTTCTCTAGGAAAACGTCCGTACGTCTCCATCATATCTATGGAATGGATGGAACTTTTGAGAGGGCTCGAACGTCAGGGAATCCTTGAGCAAATGAGTCGCGTAAGGGCTTACTGCAAAGACATCTACGACCTGGCTCGCATAACCGGCAGAGCGATGAATAACCCCTTGGAGGGTGTTCACAAGTTTCTGTCATCGGCAAAGGTCGAGAACTACGCCCATGTCTCTCGGGAAGAGCTTCCCGCACTGCTCAGAGCGATACGATCATAGCCTCACGCCAAAGATGTTCAGCTTGGCCTCCAACTGCTTACTCTTTTGGCTGTCCGCCCCAGCGAGCTTCGAGAGGCATACTGGGCTGAGTTCGACTTTGACAAGCGGCTTTGGACCATCCCCGTTGGACGCAAAGGCCGTAAAAAAGGGCGTGAACACCTTGTACCACTCTGCAAGGAGGCGCTCAGTGCGCTTAATGAACTACGAAAAATCACGGGAGCGTACCCATTACTGTTTCGCGGTCGAAGCGATCGAACCAAACCTCGCAGCGATACCGTTTTTCTGATGGCTCTAAGGCGCCTTGGTTACGAAGGGCGACAGACTGGACATGGTTTCCGTCATATTGCCAGCACCGTACTCAACGAGCATGGTTTTCCAGCGGACCACATTGAGGCCCAGCTAAGTCGCAAGCAGCCAGGTGTCCCAGGGATCTATAACAAGGCTCAGTATCTGGAGCAACGTACGCCAATGATGCAGTGGTACGCCGATTATCTTGACGAGCTGGAAACAGGAAAAAATCAAGGCCGTATTTAAAACCGCGAAATCCTACTCACCACGTCAGCAATGCATTCTCGCAAAGGGCCCGGGAATATTTAGCTCGAAGCACAGCAATTGGGTTATCTGCAATGATGACCTGGGAAGGGTCGACCCGTATTACGCTGGTAGTCATCTGAGCGGCTTTCACATCGTCATCATCGAACGTCGGCGTCCGATGATGGCCTGGCGGAGTGAACATATCCAGAAGGCGCACACCCCGGCAGCCTGTCGACATCCGCCATCAATCAAACCAGGGACCGCAACGTGGTGCCGATATGCTGAGCATCACCGGCGACAATCCATGCCATCCGTGTCGTGGAGCATGGCGTCAGAAATGACGACTGTCGCTAAATCTCTCGCATGCCTGCGCTTCTTTGGCCAAGCCCCTGAATATGGGAAGGCTGATTACTGGCTGTCCTCACGTAGTCCCGCCACGCGGCTGTTGAGTGTTATCAGGGATCAAGGCCCCTGCGGCCTGTGAGGTGTTCACTGACGCGGAACGTACGGCTCCTTACGACCGGGAGCGAGGGCATGAACCCATGAATCTGACCTCCTTGGCGCATCCGAAGAGGCGGGCGGGTGGAGGTTGTGCCGACTGACGAGTTCGGCACCTGGAGATCCTGAGTGGGAGAAGGCAAAGACCTGGACACCTGGGGCATGCCTGACTGTCAGTCAGGTGCAGCCATTCCATGGGCTGCGGCACCGGTGCCGGTGTCGTTGCGGATGGCGACGAATCGGATTTGTCAGGCCGATTGTCACGAGGAGAGTTGCGGCAATGCCTTGTAAGACGTGGCTTGCAGCAGAGGTACGTGCGCCCGTCTCTTTCCAGAAGAAAGAGACGGGCGCGGTTTGGCGCAGCGGGGTGTGCCGAGAGGTGAGGTGGCTGCAACGCAGCGAGGTAGGCCCATCGTCGGCCGCAGTGGACAGATAAGTCGAGTAGGCATCCATCACTCTTGGGGAGTGACCGTGCGAGCCGCCGGACGCTAATCGCACTTTGGGATAACCACCACGTAAGTGGCGTAGCCTTGAAGGTTCTGGCTACCTGGGCAGGCGCTGTCAACGACAGCAGTCCGTGCGCCAATTGTTATACCCACTCGAAAAGACGGTCAAGCGTCACGACCAAAGCCTGCAAAAAGTGGCGACTGTCGCCACTTTTGTCGCCATGCCTCAGGCCCCATTCTGCCTGGGTTGTCGCCGGTGTCGCCACATCTCTAGCCATGGCCCCACGACGAGATCCGCTCTCACACTGGAGCTGTACTCGATAACCATCGTGAGTCATTTCTGACGGTTAAAAGATGGCGTGACGCTAATCAAATGTGAAATGGGAGAGGGGAACGAAGTGGCTTCGAGAAAAAGCGAGTGAACCCTCCGATCGGCGCGATCATAGATCGCTGGACCGGAGGGGATGGCAAGCTGCTGCTCGTTTCTGCGATGAAGGACGTCTAAACGCCTCATGTCGCAGTGGCGGAGCTCATCGAAAGCCTTAGGCCTTGAAAAAATCACAACACTGGCGATAATGATAAGAATTATCATTCAGTACACTCCAATGACCCACATTGCGCTCGCTTCTTCCAGTGCTCGGCGGACGGTTCTGCACAGTCTTTTTGGCGACCATCATGGTTGGTTGCTGAGTCGCCTGCGGGCGCGGCTTGGTTGTACTCATGATGCCGCTGACATGGCTGCCGAAGTGTTCGCTCAGGTTGTCGCTTTATCTGAGCCCCAGGCGATACGCGAACCTCGGGCGCTGCTTACGACCATTGCCAAGCGATTGATGTACGACAGTTGGCGGCGGCGCGATCTGGAGCGTGCTTATCTGGAAGTGTTAGCGTTGCAACCACAAGTGTTTGAGCCCTCCCCCGAAGTACGTGCTTTGGCGATTGAAGCGCTCCTTGAAATCGATGCCTTGCTCGCCGGTCTTTCTGCGCGAGCCCGTACTGCATTTCTGTGCAGTCAGGTGGACGGAATGAAGTACGCCGACATTGCCGAGTTGATAGGGGTCTCGACCATTCGAGTACGTCAATACGTGGCCAAGGGTTTGAAACTGTGCTGCCAGAATCTGATGCGCGAATGAAGCACACACGCTCCGCAGTCGATGAAGCTATCGAGTGGACGGCCTGTATGCGTTCAGGCGAAGTCATGGCCGACGAACAAAAGGCGTTTGACGCCTGGTTTGCCAACCCGACGAATGCGCAGGCATGGGAGAAAGTGCAGGTCCATTTGGGGGCAACCTTCCCACCCCTCTTGCATGGCTCGGACTCACAGGTGCGCCGGGTGCTGCAAACCCCTGATCTGCAGCGACGTCGCTTGCTTCGTGGGGCGCTGGTGTTCGGCGGTGTCGGCATCGGTGCAACACTGATTGGCCGGCAGAGTACGCTGTTCTCTACTATCGGAGCCGATTTGCGGACCGCAACGGCCCAACGGGGTGATTTCAATCTGTCGGATGGCAGCAAGTTGCGGTTGGATGCACGCAGCGCGGTGGATATCAATTTTACTGATAGCGAGCGCAACCTGCTGCTGCGTGCCGGAAAGCTGATCATTGAGGTCAGTGACGACCCTCGGCCTTTCGTAGTGCAAACGTCCCACGGATTTGCACGCGGCGCTGGCGCTCGGTTCATGGTTTCGCTGCAGGGCGATTCGACCCATGTATGGGGCATGCGGTCCAGCCTCTGCATCGGTCGCCTCAACGATGGTTGTTCAGCACTCCAAAGCGGCGAAGGTGCCCGACTCGACTCGAAAGGCATCACGCCACTGGCGGCTTATCGTAAAGGTGAGAGCAGTTGGGAGAGCGGCAAACTAAGTGTGGATGACTGGGCGCTTGGGGAGGTGATCGAGGCATTGCAGCCTTACCGACGCGGGGTGATCCGCATCAGTACGGCAGCGGCCCGGCTTCGTGTTTCCGGCCTGTTCTCCTTGGATAACAGTGAGCGTGCACTGAACTCGCTGGAACAGATTCTGCCCGTACGCATCGAGCAGTACCTGGGGTTCTGGACCCAGATCGAACTGCTCGGCTAAGTTTTTTTCATCTGCCCTGTATCGCTTTTTCAGTCTCGTTGGACATAGGCATTAACCGCTAATAAAAGCGCAGCCGCCAACACGGAGTTACCTATGTCCAATCGTTTTAACACTACGCGCAGGCTGACGTCTGTGTGCTTATCTGTATTGCTGGCTCAAGGATACGCTTCGACTAGCTTTGCGGAGTCGGCTTCGACGCAAAGCCAATCGCTACAAAACTTCGACTTGCCAGCCGACTCCCTGGTGGCAACCCTCGACCGCATAGCCCGCCAAAGCGGTCACGAAATCGTGTATGTGCCGAATCTCGTTGCCGGGCTACGTGCTCCGGCCATCAAGGGAACAATGAATGCCGAGCGAGCGGCACAAATCGCGATTGAAGGCAGCGGATTGTCAGTACGCACGACCTCGGATGGAACCTTGACGCTGGATGCCCTCGGCAGCATGACGCTACCGGCACAGGCGATCGTCGGAATGCAGACCGAAGCACCCACCGTGTCGGTGGGTACCAAAATCCCGTTGCGTCTTCGAGAGGTGCCGCAGACGATCAACGTGATTGGCCAAGAGCGTATTCAGAAGCAAAATCTCTATACCCTCGAAGATGCTCTGGGCAAGGTCGGTGGTGTAACCGTGCAGCGAATCGACGCCAGCCGTCTGAGTTTTTTCTCCCGGGGTTTCGAAATGACCTCGCTGCAATTGGACGGTACGCCGACCACCATGGACAACAGGGTGTTCCTGTCACCCGACCTGACCATGTATGACCGCGTCGAGGTACTCAAGGGCCCGTCTGGCAGCCTGACCGGTGCAGGCGGCCCCGGCGGTAGCATCAACCTGGTACGCAAGCGACCGTTGGCCGAGGCAGCTGCTTCGGCGGAAATCAGCGCCGGCTCCTGGGACGACTATCGGGGCATGGTTGACGTCACCGGCCCGTTGACCGAGAGCGGTAATGTGCGGGGACGCCTGGTGCTCAGCGAGCACGACGAAGGTTACTACTACGACAGTGGCGGCAAGCGAGAGTCGAATCAAGTCTATGGCATTGTCGATATAGACCTGACGCCAGACACAGTCTGGACAATCGGTGCGAGCAATCAGAACACCGACATCCGTGGCGCCCAACGCTCCCTACCGGCCTATCGTTACACTAATTCAGCCGGTGAAGCCGCGATGTCACTGCCGAATGCATCGCGCAAGAACTTTTACGGTGAAGACTGGAACCGCGACTACTTCTGGAGTACCGCAGTTTTCACCGAACTCGAGCATCAGTTGGGCGATGGCTGGAAGACCAGGTTGTCGCTGCGGCACGCCGATAACAATTACGATTTGACACAGGCTTACGCACGTAATGGCGGCGGCATCGACCCTGCGGACAACTTGGTGTCAATGAACTCGATCATGTTCGATTACCGCGAGAAACAGGACGAGGCTGACGTATATGTCGATGGTCCGTTCAACTTCCTCGGGCGTGAACATACAGTGCTGGTGGGCGCCAACTATTCGCGCTCCGAGTTCGCCTCCAACGGCGGCTACTTTTCAAATTTCCTGGGGGACGTTGATCTCGGTAACCCGCAGCCCGACTTTGCCTACCCGGCCTTTCCTGATTCGGACAAGTTGCCGACCAGTGTTGCCAACACCCGCGCAAAAGCGCTTTACAGCAACATGCGCTTGAGCCTTTCCGACCCTCTGACGCTGGTACTCGGCGGGCGCGTGACCTGGCTTGAGATGCACCGCAGTCAGCACCAACCCGAGGCCGGCTCACCGTCGGAAAAAAGCGGCGATAGCGTGTCGCAGAAGTTCACTCCGTTCTACGGGCTGATCTACGACCTCAATGATAACTACTCGGTGTATGCCAACTATTCCGGCGTATTCCAGCCACAGGCTGTCAGCAATCTGGACATCAACAACAACATCATAAAGCCGCTGGAAGGCAAGCAACATGAACTGGGTATCAAGGGCGAATTCCTCGATGGCGCATTGAACGCCTCGT
The DNA here is from genome assembly GCF_058802325.1 of Pseudomonas sp. GW822-FHT02E03. Classification (NCBI taxonomy): domain Bacteria; kingdom Pseudomonadati; phylum Pseudomonadota; class Gammaproteobacteria; order Pseudomonadales; family Pseudomonadaceae; genus Pseudomonas; species Pseudomonas sp. GW822-FHT02E03. The sequence goes on from NZ_JBXAOA010000044.1 coordinate 24,122, forward strand.
TGGCAGCGTTCCAGATCGAAGAAGAGAATCGCGCAATTCCGGATATGAACGATCCGAATGCCCGGGCCGTGGTTGCCAGCGGCAAGGCTCGGACCCGTGGGTTCGAGGCTGAGCTGAGTGGACAGATGACTCCCGACTGGTTCCTCACCGCGAACTTTACCCATACCTACAAACGCTATGACAGCCCCAACGAGCAGTTGCAGACCTACCTGCCGAAAAACATGTTGCGGGTGTGGAGCCTGTACAAACTGCCCGGCGAGTTGGAGAAGTGGAGTGTCCAGGGTGGCGTCAGCGTTGTCAGCGAGACCTATAATAAGCTGGATGTCCCTGGCATCGGCATGAACGGCACCAAACTCCGCCAAGGTGGATACGCTCTGTACGATGCGGGCATTGGCTACCAGATCACGCAAAACTTCTCCGCTGATCTGCTCGGCACCAACCTGACCGACAAGAAGTACTTTCAGCGGATCAACACTTTCCAGGACGGGAATATCTTCGGTGACCCCCGTGCCGTGTCCATGACACTGCGCGCCAAGTTCTGATTACGATTGCCTGTCACTCACCCGGCATACTTCGGTATGCCGTTTTTTATCGGCTACACGCTCTGCGATCCGGGAGTTGGGGTGAGACAAACAGCGTCAAAACAACCAAGGAAAAACCTAGGCCCACAGCGTACCGCGTGGCTGGTGCTGGTGTTGCTGCTCAGTTACCTATCGTGCTGGGCGCTGAACGGCTTTTTGGCGTTGTGCCTAGTGCATTGGCGTGTGCAGCCCAGTGAAGCGGTGCTAACCAGTTCGATCACCAGTTTCGTGCTCTTTCCATGGCTGGTGTTGTGGTTGTTCAGTGCGCCACATGCAACGCGCAACGGCTTGCTGGTGGTGAGTGCACTGCTGGCGATGTGGGCAAACACCCGCTATCTGGCGGGAGGCGCCTGATGTTCACGAGTGTTCGGCAGGCGTTGCTGTGGATGCATCGATTTGTCGGCATCGGTTTTTCCGGGCTGCTGCTGATCGCATTTTTCATGGGTAGCCTGGCGGTTTATGACCGTGAGCTGGACAGTTGGATGCTGCCGCACATTCGCCTCGCACCAATTGACACGCCCTTGTCACTGGATCACCGGGTGGTCCCCCACATAGCCGGCTTGACGCAGGGCAAACCACTGATGCAGTGGTACGTGGAACTGCCCGATGAGCGCCGGCCGGTGGTGCGATTTCAAGCCTGGACCAAGGACCGTCAGGGCTTCAGTCGTTTTCTGGCGCCGGCCGAGGACCGCGCGCTGCCCGAAGCCGGAAGCCACGGCGGCGACTTTTTCTACCGAATGCATTACACCCTCAATATCAACTTCTGGAACATCGGTGCGCGCCTGCTGGGCCTTGCCGCCATGCTGGGCATAATCGCGTTGATTGCCGGCGTTTGCATCCATGCGCGCCTGTTTCAGGACCTGTTTACATTGCGAGCCGATAAGTCGCCCAGGCGGCTGTTGGACATGCACAACCTGACCGGTGTGTTTACCCTGCCTTTTCACGTGGTCATCCTATTATCGGGATTGCTGATCCTGTTCCCGCTGTATCTCCCTGCCGGCATCCTGGCGGTGTACCTGGACCAGCCCGGTGAGTTCGGTCAAGAGGCGGACGCAGCCTACAGTCGCCCGGCATCGGGCATACCGGGGTCATTGGCCTCGCTGGACCGGATGATGGCGCAAGCCCGATTGCACTGGGGCAATGGCGAGCCGGCGTTTGTCCGGGTCTGGCACCCCGGGGATGCCAATGCGTACGTCGAGATCAGTCGCTCCTTGGCTGACCGCATGAGCCAGGATGGGCAAACCCTGTACTTCGATGGCGCCAGCGCAAGGCTGCTACATGAGTCTCGATTGCCGGCCGCCGCCGCGAGCTTCAAGTTTCTGGCAGGATTGCATGTGGCGCATTTTCAGCAGAAGTGGTTGCGCGCCTTGTATTTTTTCGCCGGTTTGAGTGGTTGCGTGATGCTCGGCAGTGGCCTGTTGTACTGGCTGGAAAAGCGCCGCCTGCAGCACGCTGCCGGGCAATGGGGCGTGGTGTCGATGACACTGCTCAGCAGCGCGCTGATCACTGGAATGCCACTGGCCACCCTGGCCATGCTAGTGGTCAATCGATGGCTGCCGATCGACCTGGTTGACCGGGCCCAGTGGGAAACCACAGCATTTTACTGGGTCTGGGTGCTGGCGGCTGTGCATGCCCTGTTGGTTATCTTGCGCTCGGCGCAATCACGGGCGCCATGGGCCGCGCACCTTTTGCTGATCAGCGCGTTGGCGCTACTGGCTGTGCTCTCCAATGCTTGGAGTACGGGCGATCATCTCTGGCGGGCAATGAACCAGAGGCTATCGGCGGTGGCGGGGGTGGATCTGGCATTGATGATCATCGCGTTGCTCGCGGGAATCATGGGTAGGCGCTTGCTCCGTCACAAGCGCTCGGCAAGGTGACAAATGGCTTATTGGTTATCGAGCATCGCTGCATTCTGCTTAATGGTATTGGGGCTCTGCGCATTGGCGTTAAGTCAAATCACTCACTTGCGCAGGGTTACGCTTCAACGGCAGTTACTCGGAACACGCGTGTTACGTTGCGGCGCAACGCTGTTGCTCGCATCAAGTCTACTGTTGAACCTGTCAAGCCAAGGGTTTGTCATGGGAGCGGTAATCTGGACTCTGTCTATCACTCCCTCAGGTATTGGCGTGACGATCATTCTCTGTTGGTACAAGCATGAGAGAAAAAAGTAGTTAAAAGGCGGCAGCTTGTATGCCTGCGTGTATGCCTGAGTAAAATTAAAAGCACTAAACTATTTAGATACAGTGCATTAGGAATCTTGTTCAAATGACTGTGTACCACCAAGTACTAAAAACGGCTTACCGAAAGGTAGGCCGTTTTTTTATGCCTCGAGAAAAGTGGCATTGTTTCAGGACAGCGGACCTGATTTGCGTCGCGTCTCCCAGGCCGATAAAGTCCCCGGACATTTTATCCCATGGACGGAGTGCCCCGCGTGTTCTCAGCCTTCCACTTGAGTCGCTATCGCCTGTCAGCTTTTTCGCTGATCGCCACCGCTTTAACCCTCGCCGCGTGTAATACCCTGCCCTCTTCGCCGCCAGTCTCTACTCTGCCGGTCGCGCCAGAAATCGCCTCTGGTTATCGCACCGACCTGCAGACCCGGCATGCCTCGAAACACATGGCCGCAGCCGCCAACCCGCTGGCAGCCGAAGCCGGGCGGGAGATGCTGCGTCAGGGCGGCTCGGCGATTGATGCGGCCATTGCCATGCAAGCGGTGTTGACGCTGGTCGAACCGCAATCATCGGGTATCGGCGGTGGCGCGTTGATTGTGCTGTGGGATGGCAAGGCTGTACGCACCTATGACGGGCGCGAAACCGCTCCGGCCGGCGCCACCGAGAAACTGTTCCTGCAGGCCGACGGTAAACCAATGCCGTTCACCCAGGCACAGATCGGCGGGCGCTCGGTGGGGACGCCGGGTGTATTGCGGGCGCTAGAGCTGGCCCATCAGAAACACGGTCGCCTACCGTGGACGAAGTTGTTCCAGCCCGCCATAGAACTGGCGGAACAAGGCTTCGCCATTTCGCCACGACTGCATCAGTTGATCGCGGCAGACGCGTTCATACAGCGTTCACCGGACATGGCCGCCTACTTTTTGAATGCCGATGGCAGCCCGAAAGCGATCGGTACACAGCTGAAAAACCCGGCACTGGCCGCAGTGTTCAAGCGCATCGCCAAGGAAGGTCCCGATGCCCTGTACAAAGGGCCAATCGCAAAAGAGATCATCGCCAAGGTTCAGGGCCACGCCAACCCCGGCAGCCTGTCGCTAAACGATCTTCAAGGCTACAAGGCCAAGGAACGCGCACCGTTATGCACCGACTACAAACGCTGGCAGGTTTGCGGCATGCCGCCACCGTCGTCGGGCGGGATCGCCGTGGCGCAAATTCTTGGCACCTTGCAGGCATTGGAATCCCGCGACCCGCGTTTTGCCCTGGCACCACTCAAACCGCTCAAGACCAGCAAACCGGCAGGCATCGAACCCGCCCCAGAAGCGGTGCACCTGATCGCCGACGCCGAGCGCCTGGCTTACGCCGACCGAGCGCAGTATGTCGCCGACACCGACTTCGTACCTGTGCCGGTAAAAGGTCTGATCGACCCGACTTATCTGACCAGCCGCGCCTCCTTGATCGGCGATCGCAGCATGGGTATGGCCAAACCCGGTACCCCGCCGGGCATTCAGGTTGCCTATGCGCCGGACCGCTCGCCACTGCGCATCTCCACCTCGCAAGTGGTGGCGGTCGATGACGAAGGCGGCGCCGTGTCCATGACCACCACCGTGGAGGCAGCATTTGGCTCACACCTGATGGTCCAGGGTTTCCTGCTCAACAACCAGATGACCGACTTCTCGTTCCTCCCCGAAGAAAACGGGCAAAAAGTCGCCAACCGGGTCGAACCGGGTAAACGCCCGCGCTCGTCCATGGCGCCCACGCTGATCTTCGACCGTCAGAACGGCGAGTTCCTGGCTACCGTCGGCTCCCCCGGCGGCTCGCAGATCATCGAATACGTGGCCAAATCCACCATCGGCCTGCTCGACTGGAACCTCGACCCGCAAGCGGCCATCAGCCTGCCCAATTTCGGCAGCCGTAACGGCCCGACCGAACTGGAACGGGGGCAGTTCAGCGAAGAGCTGATTCAGGCACTGAAGGACAAAGGGCACAACGTGAACGAGATCGACATGACCAGCGGGACTCAGGCGATTGTTCGGGTCAAGGATGCGCAGGGCAAAGCCGCGTTGGCCGGCGGGGCCGATCCGCGACGTGAGGGGGAAGCGTTGGGGGATTGAGTGGTACGCAAAACTGAGAAAAGGCTTACCGGGAGGTAGGCCTTTTTTTGTTAGCGAAGAATCCTGGTCTGATCAAGCCGCAAAAGCAGGCGTGACCTTTTTAGGGCTATTCACGCCGCACAGATAGCATCAAGTCGATAACTGATTGGCAAACTGCCCAACCGCGTTCACCACTTTCTGCGCCCCGTCCTGGATTTCGACGATCACTGTGCCCGCCTCCGCTGCCAGCGCCAGCCCCTGTTCGGCCTGGAGTTTGCCATCGGTCATCAGGGCCACGGCGTTACGCGCCATGTCCTGGTTCTGGCGCACAACGCCGACAATTTCGTCGGTCGCCTGGCTGGTTCGCGAAGCCAGTTGCCGGACTTCATCAGCCACCACGGCAAAACCTCGCCCCTGCTCACCGGCGCGAGCGGCTTCGATGGCCGCGTTGAGCGCCAGCAAATTGGTTTGTTCGGCGATGCCACTGATGGTTTTGACGATGGTGCCGATTACCAATGATTGCTCGTTCAGCGCCTCGATGCCTTCACCGGCGGTTTGCATGTGTTTGGCCAAGTCACGCATGACGTCCACCGCTTGAGTCACCACGGTGGTACCGCGCTGGGCGCTGCTGTCGGTTTGCAACGAGGTGCTATAGGCTATGTTGGCCGCTTCGGCGACGGCCTGTTCCTGATTGACTTGATCGGTAATCACCGTGGCGAACTTCACCACTTTGTAGAGTTTGTTGTTGGCGTCGACGACCGGGTTGTAGGAAGCCTCCAGCCAGACCACGCGACCGTGGCTATCGATACGCTTGAAACGATCGGCCACAAATTCGCCGGCGTTCAGGCGGCGCCAGAAGTTCTGATACTCGGGGCTGTTGTATTCCTCTGGCTCACAGAAGGTGCGGTGATGTTTGCCCTGGACCTGCGCCAGACTGTAACCCATGCCGTTGAGAAACCGCTCGTTGGCCATCAGCACGTTGCCATTGAGGTCGAACTCGATGACCGCCGTAGAGCGCACTAGCGCGCCGATCAGGTTCTCATGTTCACGAGACGCCTCGATGGTGCGGGTCAGGTCGCTGGAGTAAATCGAGAAGTGTTTGATCCGGCCATCCGCGGAGCGCACCGGCTGCATGATCGACCGCAACCAGGCTTCGGCACCAGTGCCCCGCAATAAACGAACCGTGCCGGCAAAATGTTCGCCACGACTCAACGCAGTCTTGAAGCGACGGTGGAATTCGTCCGACTTCACATGAACCGGGACGATGTCTTCGATGTGTCGGCCGATCAGTTCGTTGCCCTTGTAGAGCATTTCACCCATGAAGTTATGGTTGACCGATTGAATCCTGCCATCGGAATCAAGGGTCAAGACCAGCATTTCGCTGTCCAGGCTCTCCTTGACTTGCTGAAGGCTGGAGAGTTCTTCGCGAAGAGCCGACAGCTCCTGCTTCAAGCGTTTGTTGAACATGGGAAGCACCGATGGACAGGGATAAAAAGCTGGATACAGCCTAGCCATCGGCCTTGGGTATATTTTCTGAAGAGTGTTTCAGGGTTGTCCTACAAAAATAGTGGCAAAACGAACACCTTTATACCGCGCCGGCTACCGAACAGCGCCCAATTCGCGGTACTCGCGCGCCGAAATACGCCGCGCTGCTGATGCCCACCGCCCCCATCACTGCGCAGAAAATCACACAAATCCACGGACTCCACGGCATCAGACCGATCAACAACAGCGGTGTGACGCTGGCCCAGGCGGCGTAGGCAATGTTGTAGGTAAAGGAAATCCCCGAGACGCGAATCCGCGCCGGAAACAGGCTGACCATCACCGACGGCACTGCGCCGACTACCCCGCAAGAGAGGCCTGCCACTGCATAGGCCAGACCGAGCCACCGGCCTTCAATGATGAGGCAGGTGTAGAGCACGCCAATACCCAGAGGCAGCAGCAGGCTATACAGCATCACCGTGCGCCAGGCGCCGATGCGATCGACAAGCAGCCCCGCGAGCACACAGCCGATGTTCAGAAACACGATGCCCAAGGCACTCAGGGCGAAGGTATGACTGGCGGTCATGCCGAAGGTTTTTTGCATCATGGTCGGGGTAATGACTACGAATACCACCACGGCCGAGGTCAGCACGCAGGTGAGGATCATCGCCGGCAGCATCGCCAGGCGGTGCTCGCGCAGGACCGTGCGCAGCGGCAGTTCGACAGTAGCCTCGCGCTGGGCCTGCATCGCCATGAATACCGGGGTTTCACTGAGCCAGCGACGTAGCCAGACACCAATGACGCCAAACACACCGCCAAGGAGAAACGGGTAGCGCCAGGCGTAATCAAGGATTTCCGCCGGGGTGAACGTCTGTGCCAGAAAGGTCGCCGTCAGGGCGCCGATCAGGTAACCGAAAGTCAGCCCTGCCTGCAGGAAACCGAGGGCATAGCCGCGATGCCCGACCGGTGCATGTTCGGCGACGAATACCCAGGCGCTCGGCACTTCACCGCCCACCGCCGCGCCTTGCAGGACCCTCAGGGCCAACAGCAACAGCGGTGCGAAATAGCCGATCTGGGCGTAGGTCGGCATGATCCCGATCAGCAGGCACGGCAACGCCATCATCAGGATGCTCAGGCTGAAAACCTTCTTACGCCCCAGTCGATCGGCGAAATGCGCCATCAGGATTCCACCCAACGGACGCGCCAGGTAGCCGGTGACGAAAATCCCGAAGCTTTGCAGCAGGCGCAGCCATTCGGGCATTTCGGGCGGGAAGAACAGTTGGCTGAGGGTCAGCGCGAAAAATACGAAAATGATGAAGTCGTAGATTTCCAGCGCGCCACCAAGGGCTGCAAGCCCCAGGGTCTTGTAGTCCGAGCGGGTGAAGGGCGTCGGGCGCGCGTCGGTGTTGGCAGTCATGGCAAAGAACTCTGGCAGGCAAAAAACCAAGGCGCCCATGGTCTACGCAAATGCGCTTGTGGACAACCCATCAGACCCTGGTCCCAAACACCCAAAAAAACGTCAGCACTGGCCCACTCTTCCATCCCTCACTGCCAGCGCCCCGACGAAAGATGCTTTCGCGGATGAAGGATGCTCTCAGACTGGCGATCTTTTCATGTGGGTACTGGACCGTTCGACACAAGTAGTTTCAGTATGTACTCGCCCCGCCTCCGAGGGCTCACGCTGAAAAGGATCTGAGCATGTTAAAACTCGCAGGACTCACCCTGGCCGCACTCACCCTGAGTACCGCCGTCCACGCCGATGTCGATCTGAATCTGGGCAGTACCGAACGGGTCACCCGGCTGTTCTCCTACCCCAACAACTGCAACGTCATCTGCTATCGCGACTGGACGCTGGAGCAGACCGTCGAGCATTACCTGACCCAAAGCGTACAGCGCGATGGCTACAAAACCGCAAAAGTGCTGGTAAAGACCGACAACAATCAGCTCTACGCCACTATCAGCGGTGTACCCAAAGGCTATGACAAGCCGCTGACCGCATTGCTCCAGGCTGGGGATTTGGCTTACAACGGCGCCAGCAAACTGAGTGCCGATGGCAAATGGACCTATAACTGGTACTTGTTCCTGCCGCTGGGCATGGCGCTGGAAAATCGCAAAAGCGTCGAACTGCTGCACTTCCCGCCGGATTACTCGCTGACCCAAGCCCAGGACTACCTGGAGTCCAAGACGACCGACCGTTGGGCCACGCTGCTGACTGCCAATGGCATCCCCGACGACCAGACACCGGGCTATCAGACCATCATCGACATCGCGCCGATTGCCGCGCCGTCCAGCGCCGGTAAGGACCTTGAAGGCGTCTATGACTACTTCAAGGATTACCAGACCACCATGGTCAAGGAAGTCAGCCAGAACGCCAGCGGCGCAGCATTGCCAATGGTCGCCTTCGGCGCACCGGTACGTAACTGGATCAAGCAACAATATGGGCCGACCGTAGACGTGCTGGGCCTGGCAACCATCAGCCCGAGCGAGGGTGTGAAAGTACCCGTACTGGGTTCCAACCACCCGAGCTACATCTGGTACGCCGCCGATCCCGAGGCCTATAGCGGCAGCGATGCCCAGGCCAAGGCCGATGCTGCGGGGCTGAAAGTCATGGGGCAGGATTTGAGCGCCGCGTGCTGGCAGGCCGGGATGGGCAGCAAACCGGGCACTGACCCTACCGTTCAGCTGAAAAGCTGTACTCAGACCTGGCAAGTGACCCAGAAAGAAAAAACCTGCGAACTGTTCTACACCTCGATCCGCAACCTGACGCCTGAACAGGCCGTGGCCAAGTGCTCGACAGCGCAGGTCAAATCTCAGTTGAAACAGTTGAAGAGTCCAGCCCTGGTGACCTCCTCCGCCCCTGCTCCACACTTGTAAAACGATAAAGCTCTTTCTCGCGTGAGCCATGGCTGACGCGGAAAAGAGCCTTTTTCGCCTGTCATATTTGACAGTAGACTGATTGTTTCATTTGCGAGATCTTGAGGCATACCATGTGCTGCAGGGCTGACAGGATGTCAGTAGACGGCGGTCGTAGCACTCGCCTGACAAGGATTGTTATGAGAGCTCATGCAGAACAGGCAATACCCCCACCGCCATCGAATGGCATCTATCCGTTTGTAGAATTGCCCCTTCGTCTTGGGTTCCCCTCCAAAGACGACTTTGAAATCATCTACAACGCTCAGGGATTGGCAGTGGCTGTCGTGGCACTGCGCGAGTTCCCGCGCATCAGCCGAATCTGCCGGGTTTCCGGACATTTGCTGCCCTATCGCTGCCGACACACTCGGCAACTGGCTCCAGGAATCCACCTCTACGATCCGCGCTTCTGCGGCCTGCTGAGCCACTCCTGCGATCCCAACGTCTTTCTCGACATGAGCGAGCTGTGGTTATGGGCACTCAAGGACATCAAAAAAGGTGATCGACTGACGATGGATTTCGCCGCGACAGAAGACAAACTGCAGCGGCAGTTCGCTTGCCGCTGCGGTTGTCCCTGCTGCCGTGGCTGGATCATCGGCTATGACGAGTCGCCGAACGCCAATGGAGAACAGTTTTTTCAACACTGGCGTCGACGAAGTTCCAGCTGAAAGGCTCTTACAACGTTTCGACCGGACGCAAACGGTACTGCGGCGGCAACTGTTCGAAACCGCTGATGGTGGCGTTCAGGCTTTTCCAGCGTCCATCCTTGATGCCATAGATGCAACCATGGATCGACAGGCTCTGACCACGGTGCCAGGCGTTTTGCACAATGCTGGTATGACCGACGTTGGCCACCTGCTGGATCACGTTGAGCTCGCAAAGGCGGTCGACCCGCTCTTCTTCGGTGGACAACTTGGCCAGTTCGTCGCGCTTTTCATAATAGAGATCGCGAATCGAGCGCAACCAACCGTCGATCAGGCCCAACTGACGGTCCTGCATCGAGGCGCGTACACCGCCGCAGCCATAGTGGCCGGTCACCAGAATGTGTTTGACCTTGAGCACATCGACCGCGTACTGAATCACTGACAGGCAGTTGAGGTCAGTGTGCAGCACCACGTTGGCCACGTTACGGTGGACGAACAGATCGCCCGGCAACATGCCGACGATCTCGTTGGCTGGCACGCGCGCATCGGAACAGCCGATCCACAGGTATTCCGGGGTTTGCTGACGGGCTAGCTTGGCGAAGAAATCAGGATCTTCCTGCTTGATCGCATCGGCCCAGCGCTCGTTGTTATCAATCAGATCTTGTAAGTCGTTCATGCAATGAAGCCTCGAGAATGATGCGCTGGTTTGACAGACAACCGCCTGTCGGGGTCACGCGCGCGATGCAGATACCCCCTGATGCCCTGATGCCTATAACGGCGAGCCGACGTTCCCTGCCGGTGGAATTCTCGCAAGCCCAGTGGGTCAACTGTAGTAAGGCCTACAGTATGAGGGAATGCCATGACTGATTCACGACGTCCGTTCGATAAGGCGCAACCCGAGCCCATCGATGACAACGAAGACCGCATGGGCTCAGTGCATGAGCTGGATTTCGACGAGGAAGAACCAGGCACCAGAATCGGCGACCTGATCCCCGAACGCGAGCGTGCGCAGAAAATCCCCGACGAACGCGTCCGTGAAGCTGGCATGACCGGGGGCTCGACCGATGACCATGAGTCCACCGACGATGACATGAGCCCGGAAACCTTGATCCGTGAAGACGGCGCACGGGACGCCCACGAAGAGGGTGAAGGCGGCCAGGCGGATTGGGATTTGAGCATTGTCGATGAGGACGACATCGGCGGGGGCAATGGGTTGGACGAAGCAGAGATGGCGCAGCGCGATCCAATGGATGGCAAGCGTTGATCGTTGTCGTCAGTGAGGACGCCTTCGCGGGCAAGCCTCGCTCCTACGGGTTCTGTGCCTCGGCCCGTAGGAGCGAGGCTTGCCCGCGAAGCTTTCAAGGCTCAATCCACTAATGTACAGGCCATGACCACGGCATCTTCGCGCCCGCCAACAGCGGGGTAGTAATCCCGTCGACGTCCGATTTCATTGAAACCATACCGCTCATACAACCGAAACGCCGCCCGGTTGCTGTCGCGCACCTCCAGAAAACATTCCCGCGCCTCTGCCTTGTAGGCAATCGACATCAAATGCTCCAGCAGCGTCAAACCCAGGCCTCGGCCCTGATTTTCCGGTTTGACGGTGATGTTCAGCAAATGCGCCTCGTCGAGAATGATCTGCACCACGCCATGACCGACCTGCTGCTGCCCTTCGAACATCAGCCAGATCTGGTACTTGCCCAGGCCATCGAGAAAAATCCCGCGGGTCCAGGGGTGGCTGTAAGCCGCGTATTCAATTTTCAGTACAGTGTCCAGGTCCGCCTCGGTCATCGGGCGGAACGATACAGCGTCACTCATTCGATTCTTTCCAGCGCGCCATCAGCCGACGCATGGCTTGCCAGACATCAGCCTTACGCTGTGGCTCTTCCATTAATAATTCCAGACCCGGCAGGGCCCAGACCGAACCCAGGCCTTCGACCTGAAGTTCACGGTTGAAGAATTCGGCGTTCGCCTCACCAGCAAAACGCACCGCCGGCAAGCCGATCAACCACAAGCAGACGCATGGCGCGTCTTCCAAACGGGCCGACAGAAAGCCTTGTACGAAATCCCGAGCCGCTTCCGGCCCTTGATCCATGGTGCCGCGAGCCAGCAGTGGCCAGCGCACCGGCTCGCCGACGATCTGCGGGCTGTCTGGCAGACCAGCGGCGCGCAGCATGTCCTTGAGCAAAAGATAGGCCGGATCGCGGGTCTGGAAGCTTTCGCCTGTGGGTAACTCCACCAGCAACAGGCAACGACCTGCGCGCAGCAATTGAAGGGCGAAACGCGGTGGCGGAACGACCGGCGCCTTGACCGCGACTGGGGCCTCCTCTTCTTCGACCTTGGCGTTCGTGCGGGTGCTGGCCAACGATGGCCGTGGCACCTCGATCTTCACCCGCTCGGCCGGTTTGACCACGGGCTCCATCGGTGCCTCGGCCACAGGAGCCGGTGCAACCGGGGCGACGACCAACGGCTCGGGCATCTCCAGCAGTTCGGGCCGCGAGGGCGCAGCAAAGGGCAATTCGGTGCGCGGCAGCCAGTTGACCACCTGCATGGCGGTCAAATAAGCGCGGCGACGGGACTCGATAAGCAAAGGTCGGCCACTTGTGGATAACTAAAGTGCGGTGATTCTACCGCCCTTCGCTCAAGATCGCCCACGCTTGATCGATAGAAAGCCAACTGTCCGTCCCGAGAGTGAATCGCAACGGGCGTGATGCAGTACAATCGCGACTTTTAATCGCCAACCAGCCGGCCATTCCGATGATCGAACCCAAGCGCGTCTTGCGCGCCCTCGCTGAACACTGGGCACTTCTGGAGCCACTGTGCGAGCACTTCGACCAAGGCACCCTGAGCCTCAACGAATTGCGTTCACAGTTGGCCGCCCAGCAACTCGACAGTACGCCGCAGGACATCACCAGCCTGCTGGACGTGTGGATCCGCCTCGACATTCTGGTTCCCGTGGCGAAAAGCCCGAACCGTTTCGAGCTCAACGCGCAGATCCACGATTTCCTCGCTTACCTGCGCCGTGAGCACCGTCTGGGCCTGTGCCTGGAAATCGAAGCCTATTTGCGCCATCTCGAGCGCCTGGCCGGTTACATTCAGGACGCCTTCGACATTCGCGACGGCAATGATCTGGCGCGCCAGTTGCGTCTGCTCGACATGCGCGTGCGCGATGTGCTGAAAAAACTCGACAACGACGAACAGGCGTTGGTGGCCGTCGCCGAACGGGCGAAAACCAGCGATCGGCAGATCCCGCTGCGTCAGCGCTACGCTGAAGTGCTGGCGACCTGGGACGAATACGTCGAGCCGATGATTGAACTGGTGAATGCCGACGGCGCCTTCGAACAAGGCGTGCGCAAGGTCGAAACGGTCTTGCTGAAGATGCTCTCCGAACAGCAGCGCCTCGGCCATCTGGTCGACGACGACATGCTGCTGCGCACCCACGCGCGCATCCTCGAAATGCAGACCAGCGCCCAACTGACGCTGCGTCATGCCCGTGAACTGCTGCTGCCGCTGCGTGAAGAAGCCCGCCGGCACAACGCCGTGACCCGTGGCGCGGCGCTGGCCTTGTCGGCCATTCGTCGTAAAGGCATCGATGCGGTACCGCAAGCCGCGATGCCGATGTTCACCCGGCCGCAAAGCACCTTCCTCGGGAGCGCCAGTCAAGTCGAAGCCTACGTGTACGCCTTGGCCCGTTTCGAACCAAAACCGGCGCGTTTCCCCAAGGCGCACAAGACCCAGAAAGGTGAAGCCCCGCGCGCGCCACGCACGGTTCGGGAAATGCTCGAACGCTGCGAAGACGCCCTGCCGATGCCGGACCTGATGACCTGGCTGCTGGAGCAGGAGCCGGACGGCGCCACCGACGAATTGCTCTACTGGTTCTCGCGCCTGTCACGGGAAAAACGCTTCAAACGCGAGCGTCTGGAACGCCGCGATTACCACACTCACGAGCACCAGGTCAGCCTGCGCTCCTTCGCCCTGCTCTCGGCCGGCGACACCGCCGCCGAGGATTCTGCGAGCACCCCATATGCATCTTGATCTAAACGAACTGTCCCAGCTGGCGCCGATCTTTCGCGAGCTGTTCAAGGGCTACCACGTCAGCCGCCGCGATCCGGAGCTGTACGCGCAACTGTCGAACTTCCAGGACCAGTACCGTACGTTGTTCAAGGCGCTGGGCTTTGAACTGGTCTGCGACACCCGTGGTTTCTATTACTTCGTTCCGGACCTGGCTGCGGCGGCAGTAAACAAGACCGCGCAACGTCTGGCGCTGTTCACCTTCATCCTCGTCGAGCATCTGGCCGACCAGGGCCGCGACCCGATCTCCGTGCTCGACGGCGGCAGTCTCGGTCGTGATGAACTGCCATCGCTTCTGGAAAAGTACCGCGACCTGTTCATCCAGGCCGAGGTCCAGACTCAGGACGAACTGGAAGAAAAGATCATGCGCCGCATGACCCAGCTCGGTTTCGCCAGCGAAGAGCCCGGTATCTATCGTTTCCTGCCACCGATGCACCGTTTCCTCGACGTCTGCCTGTCGGTTCAGCAGGACCGCGATCTGGCGGCCAGCCTGCACAGCGTGTTGCCATTGCCGGTGCCCGTGCTGATCGATGACGACAGCGATGAAAAACTGCTGCAAACAGACGACCCGCTGGATCTGAGTGACTTCGAAGAAGAAAGCGAAGAAGACGCCATGGCCCGCGCCATTGCCGAAGAACAGGAGACCGACGCATGAGCAAGGAACGCTACGGCATTCGCCGCTTTGCCCTTTTGAACACCGCCGGTTACAGCCTCGGCCTGTTCCCGCTGGAAGAGCCGCTGTCGGTTTACGGGGCGAACAACCTCGGTAAATCCGCATCGATCAACGCCTTGCAGTTCCCGATTCTGGCGCGCATGTCGGACATGAGTTTCGGCAAGTACAGCCTGGAACAATCCCGGCGTTTCTACTTCGCCTCGGACACCAGCTACATCCTGGTGGAAGTCTCCCTGCCCCACGGCCCGCACGTAATCGGCGTGGTCGGACGCGGCCCGGGCGGTGGTTTCGGTCACCAGTTCTTCGCCTATGCCGGCAAACTCGATCTGGCCCATTACCAGAAAGACGACACCTGCCTGCGGCAGAAAGAGCTGTTCACCAACCTTGAGCGCGAAGGCCTGAAAGCCTATGAACTCAAGCCGGATGAACTGCGTCGTTTGTTGGTGGGCGGTCACACCTCGATTCCGCTGGACCTGACGCTGATCCCGCTGCGCTCCACCAGCGAGCAGAGCCTGAAGACCTTCCGCGCCCTGTTCATCAACTTGCTGCACATGCGCGAAATCACCGCGGCCAAACTCAAGCAGTTGTTCCTCGATGCCTTCGAACACAGCCTGCGTTCCGGTAGCGTCGACTACATCGCCGCGTGCGAAGAAGCCTTCCGCGATGTTCGTCGCATGGAGCAGGACTACAACTCGCTGGTTACCGCCGGCCCGCTGGTTGAAGCGCTGGCCGCAGGCGTGGCCCAGCGCAATATCCTGCGCGGCAAACTGCATCGCCTGTCGCCGCTGCTCGACTCCCTGCTCGGCACCTGGTCGGACTACGCCAGTGCGCGCAAGGAAGAGCTGACGATTCAGGCCGAGCACTACCGCAACGAGCAGGACGCGCTACAAAACGATCAACGCGGCGGCACTCAAGAGCTGATGCGTCTGGAGCGGGAAATCACCGGCATCCAGCGCTGGCTCGGCGAGTTGTCGGTGCTCAAGCATCGCTTCGCGCTGGTCGATGACGTCAAAGTCCTCGAGCAGCAACTGCTCGCCGCCAAAGACGCGCACGACGAACTGGCCGGTGCACTGGCCCAGTCGCGCCAGTTCAGCGCCGAAGACCTGGAAGAGCGTCTGCGGGATCTGGAAAAACGCCTCAAATCGGTGAAGCAGCAACTCGACCACGCCGACAACAACAGCTACGCCCGTCTGCGCGAAGAGTTCTCACAACAGGACGTCGAGCGCCTGATGCGCCTGTTCAACAGCGCACTGTTCAGCCTCCCGCTGGGCGAACACGGCATTACGCTGGACGAGGACGGTCAGTGGGTCAAATCCATGGAACTGATTCTTGATGGCTTCAAAGGCGAGCGCTTCGAAGTGCCGGGTCTGTCCATCGACATCTCGCACATCGAGCTACCAGCGCTGCAAGCCCTGGCTGACCGCGCGGCGCTGCGCGATCAGAAAGACCGCCTGGAAAAAGAACTCAAGCAGCTGAAAACTCAAGCTGCCGTGGCAGCCGACCGCGCGGCCAGCAAGACCCAGACTGAAGCGCTGTACCAGCAAGTGCTGGATGCGCAGAAAGCCCTGGAAGATTTCCGCCGCGCGCAAACCCTGAGCGCCGAGGAAGGCGACAAGCTTGAGCAGTTGGCGCAGATGGAAGCTGCTCAGGACGAATTGAAGCGTTCCAGCGATGCCTTCACCGAACGCGTCCAACAACTGTCGGCCAAGCTGCAACTGGTCGGCCGGCAGATCGGCGATATGGAAGCCAAACAACGCACCCTCGACGACGCCCTGCGCCGTCGTCAGCTGTTGCCGGCGGACCTGCCATTCGGCACGCCGTTCATGGACCCGGTCGACGACTCCATGGACAACCTGCTGCCGTTGCTCAACGACTATCAGGACAGCTGGCAAGGCCTGCTGCGCAGCGACGGGCAGATCGACGCGCTCTATGCTCAGGTTCGCCTGAAAGGCGTGGCCAAGTTCGACAGCGAAGACGATATGGAGCGTCGCCTGCAACTGCTGATCAACGCGTACGCACACCGCACCGACGAAGCCCTGACTCTCGGCAAGGCCCGTCGTGCAGCCGTCACCGACATCGCCCGGACCCTGCGTAACATTCGCAGCGACTATGACAGCCTCGAACATCAACTGGCGTTGTTCAACCGCGAGATCAACAAGCGTCAGGTCTCCAACCTGCAAAGCTTCCGCATCGTGCTCGCGCCGAACAAGGAAGCGCTCAAGCACATTGACCAGATCATCCACAGCGCCGGTCAGTACGAAGAAGGCGAAACCCTTTCCGTCTTCGACCTGAGCCAAAGCGCCGATCAAGACAACAAGAACGAAGAGGCCAAGGAATACCTGGCGCGGCTGGTGGCGGCGAACCACAACCAGCTCGGCCTCAAGGATCTGTTCGAGCTGGCGTTCGAGATCACCAAGGTCAACGGTCAGCCGGTGATCCACACCGACATCGACGGCGCGGCGTCCAACGGCACCACCATGACCATCAAGGCACTGACCAACATGTACTTGTTGCTGCACTTGATGGACCGCGATCAGGCCGGTCGCGTACGCCTGCCGTACTACCTCGACGAAGCGGCGGACATCGACGAGAAGAACCAGGCAGCACTGCTGGAAACCAGCCTGCAATTGGGCTTCGTGCCGATTCTGGCGAGTGTGAAGCCGCAAGTTTGCGCCAGTGTCGCCATCGACCTGGAAGGCGGCAGCGGCCCGAACGGCATCTATATCGACGAGGCGGACTGGAAGTACATTCGTCGACACGATGAAGTGAAGGCAACCGTTGTTGTACAAGCTGATGAACCAGAGCTGGATGCGGTCTGACGCTTAAACCGAAGCATAAAAAAGGCCGCGATCCAAATGGATCGCGGCCTTTTTGTTTGTGGGTACACCCCTGAAGCTTTGAGTGAACTTGAGGGCCTCTTCGCGGGCAAGCCCGCTCCCACAGGGTTTTGTATTGAACCCGGATTTTGGGTACGCCACCCGATCACTGTGGGAGCGGGCTTGCCCGCGAAGGCGTCTTCTCAGACGCCCAATCAACCTGAATTACTTACCGAGAGAAATCTTCGGCGCCCAGGTCAGCCACTCATCTTCGAACTGGTCGAACAGCGGGAATGTTTGCTCGGGCCGCGCCGGAACGCCCATGCGGTCGCCATCCGGTGTAGCAAACGCAATGCCGCCCTGGACCAGCGTCTCCAGCGATTCGGTGCGTATTGTCGCGCCTTTGAACAAGCCGTAGTCAAAACCAAAACCACTGGTGTTCCAGAACCGCGTGCCACTGCGCACCAGCGGCGCATACTTCGGTTCGATCAGGATGTGCACCAACACACGATCAGCCGTCTGGCCCAGTTCATAGCCGGTCACCTTGCCTACCGTGATTTCGCGATAGGTAACGGGGACGCCTGCCTTCAGCGAACCCCGGCGAGCAGCGCTCAACACCAGGCTTAAACCAGCCTCTTCCTTGGCGATTTCCGGAGGATTGGTCAAGGCCACGAAAGTCTTCTGTGGGCCGAGGTTCTTCGGCGCCGGTTGTACTTCGATGTATTGCCCGGTGACCAAAGTGTCGAGGTTCGAGGTTTTAATCAGACCGAGCTCAGGTTTAACCACCCAGAACTGACTGCCGACCCGAGCGATACGCTCCGGCACTTCGGTGATCCGCGCGGTCAGCAGTACTGATTGAAGGTCATCACTGAGGTCGACGTCCTCAATCTTGCCAACGTCCAGGCCTTTGAATCGAACCGGCGTGCCATTGCGCAGGCCATCGGCGCGATCGACCTTGATCGTCACCACCGTGCCTCTCTGCGTTGCCTCATCATGGTTGGCATGCAGGCGGAAACGCGGAATACGCTTTTGCAACGGCGCTTTGGCTTCCGGGGTTTCGAAGGCGATGCCTCCGGCCATCAGGCTCTGCAACGACTCACTTTTGACCTGGATGCCGCCGGTTAATCCACCGGTGAGCGTAATGCCGCTGGCATTCCAGAAACGCGTCGAGGCGTTGACCAGCCCTTCGTATTCCTTCTCGATATGCACCCCGATCACCAGCTGCTTTTTGGTGCGGGAGAATTGATAGCTTTGAACCGAACCGACCTTGACCTGTTTGTAGAGAATCGGACTGCCGACTTCCAGAGACCCCAGGTTTTCGGTGAACAACACCAAATGCAGGCCTGGCGAACGCAGGTCCAGCGGCGGCGCCTTGGGCCGTGCTTCGAACTCGCGCTGCGGCGCACCGCCCTTATCGCCTGGGCGCACAGCGATGTAGTTACCTTTGACCAGCGCTTCCAGGCCTGTAATACCGGCGAGCGAAATCGATGGTTTTACCACCCAGAACTGAGTGCCGGTGACCAGATAGTCCTCGGCCAGCGGGTCGAGAGTCAACTCGGCGGTCGCACTGGACAGGTCCGGATCGACCTTGAGCGTTTTTAAATTGCCGACCTGGATGCCTTTGTACATCACCGGCGTACGACCGGACTGCAGGCCTTCGAAATCGCTGAGTTTGACCTTGACCCGAATACCGGCTGCAGCCGCATCGAAATCCTCATAGAGACGGAACGGCAGGCTTGGATCGGTAGGCGGGCTGTCCTTGCGATTTTCCGGAGTGGCAAATGCAATACCACCAGCGACGATGCTGGCGAGGGACTCGCTACGTACTTTCACACCAGAAAGGTTGGCGTCGATACTGATGCCGCTGGCATTCCAGAAACGCGTGTGTTTACGCACCAGGCTGGCGTAGGTCGGCTCAATGAAGACTTTGAGTTCGACAGTGCTTTGGTCTGCGGACAGCACATAGCTTTTGATCTGACCGACCTGAATCTGCTTGTAGAACACCGGGCTGCCGCGATTCAGCGAGCCGAGGCGATCAGCCTTGATGGTCAAGTGCAGGCCGGGTTGCGCGTCCGATAGCGGAGGCTCCTGGGCCAGGGCTTTGAACTTGCGGGTCGGCTCGCCTTCGCCTGGGCTAACGGCCACATAGTTACCCGAGACCAGCGTCTCCAGGCCCGTGATACCGGCCAGACTCACACTCGGTTTGACCAGCCAGAACCGCGTGCTGGTCTTGAGGTATTGCTCCACGTCCTTGTTCATCTCGATGGTGGCGATCACTCCTTTGGAGCTGCCTTCGTCATCGAGTTTGAGGGCTTTCACCTTGCCGACCGACATGCCTTTGTAGACAACTTCGGTCTTGTTGGCCTGAATGCCTTCGCCGCTTTCGAAGCGCACCTGAATCTCGATGCCCGTCTCGCTGTAGGCACGCCAGCCGAGCCAGCCGCCGATGATCAAGGCGATCAGGGGCAACACCCAAATAGCTGACCAGTTCGAGGCCGGTCGGGTTTTCGCTTTAGGCAAATCAGTCATGGTCGTCGTCCGACTCCGTGTTATCCCAAATCAGTCGGGGATCGAAAGTTACTGCGGCAAGCATCGTCAGAATCACCACACTGGCGAAGGCGATGGCGCCAAGATTGGCTTCGATGCTGGCAAGCCGTCCAAAATTCACAACCGCCACCAGAATGGCGATTACAAAGATATCCAGCATCGACCAGCGGCCGATGAACTCGATAAAGCGGTACATCAGAATTCGCTGGCGTGCCGAGAGCGGCTGACGGCGCTGCACCGAAAACAGCAGCAATGCGATGCCCACCAGCTTGAACGTGGGAACCAGAATGCTGGCGATAAAAACCACGGCGGCGATTGGAATCATGCCGTGCTGAACCAGCTGGATCACACCGGACATAATGGTGCTCGGATCGCCCTGCCCCAGGGAATTGACGGTCATGATCGGTAGCACATTGGCCGGGATGTAGAGAATCGCCCCCGTGATTAATAACGCCCAAGTACGCATCAGACTGTTCGGGCGGCGGGCGTGAACCAGCGCACCGCAGCGAGTGCAAACCTGCTCGTCGGTATCGGCTTCCTGTTTATTCAATTCGTGGCATTCGGCACAAATCAAAATGCCTGCATCAATCGCCCGCATGGGCATCCTCTCCTGATAGAGCCTGCCAGATCTGGTGCGGTGACATCACTACTTCCAGCCAGACCTGAACCAACAACAAACTGATGAAGCACACAAGACCAAGACCTACGGTAATCGCCGCCATATCGGCCAATTTGACGATCGCAACCAGTACGCCCATGAGGTAAACCTCGAGCATCCCCCAGTCCCGTAGATGGTGATAAATGCGGTAGAGCAGCAGGCCATAACTGCGTCCGATATCGAAGCGAATACTCAGCAACACGAACAGCTGGCAAATCAGCTTGAGCAGCGGAATCCCCATGCTGCAAAGGAACACCACTGCCGCTACGCCTCGCATACCGGTATCGAACAGACCGACAACGCCACTCCAGACAGTATCGTGCGACGACTGTCCGAGTAGATGGAGCTGCATGATGGGTAAAAAGTTCGCCGGGATGAACAACAACAGCGCGGCAATGACCAAGGCGAGACTGCGCTGCACGACATTGTGTCGATGGGCATACAGCTCATAACCGCAGCGTACACAGATGGCTTTCTCACCATGAGCAAGCGCAGGCTTGCGCATCAGCAAGTCGCACTCATGACACGCTACCAAGTCGTCCAGCGGTAAATCTGACAGCCCTGGGGCGTCAACCGGATCTGGCATAAAGGCTCTGGCTCCAAATAAGTTGGACCTATTCTAGTGTCCTGACTCGAAAATAACTGTGCAATTTTGTATTGTCGCCAGAGTGCTCTTTTCCTGCGGGCAAAACAAAACCCCTACCTGCATACGCAGATAGGGGTTTCGGAATTTAATCTTGACGATGACCTACTCTCACATGGG
>NZ_JBXAOA010000045.1:0-44957 GCF_058802325.1 Pseudomonas sp. GW822-FHT02E03
CCGCCGCGATCGGCCATCCATGGCCGTGCGCGGCTAACCCGGCATCCATGCCGGGTTGCCCACTGCGCAGAACCTCCGCTCGGCCTCTCGAGGGGGCGTGCATCGCAAAAGCAAAAGCGAGGCGGCCTACCGGCCGGCCTGACTTCAAGTGCACGCATTTCCCTGTAGGAGCTGTCGAGCGAAGCGAGGCTGCGATCTTTTGATCTTGCCGTGGCTCTGCTTTGGTTTTTGATCTTGATCTGCCCCTTTCCCTGAGGCCGAACGCAGGCGTTGCGCAGGGGGCTCCGCGGCATGGATACCGCGGTAGCCGCCCCCGCCGTAAGGGCGGAACCATAAGCAGCCATTACCGCAGAAACGGATATGTACCCGATCAAAAAGAACCAGCGATTGTTACGTTTCCTGTAAGGCTGAATCAGGCCGAGGCCCCTTTATCGGTCGTGGGCAAAGCCTAGAATTGAGCCATCGGAATCAACACGGAGTACGGAAAAATGAAAACCTTGATCAGCCTGTTTTTGACCCTCGCCGCCACCTCGGCCCTGGCCGCCGGCAACGCGCCAGCCGCCACCTCGCACAACCCGGCGCAGCCGCTGGACATCGCCAAGGTGGTTTCAGTGACGAACACCGCAACCGCCTGCGGGGTTGTGCCTGCGACCATGGAGTACGTCGATCATCAGGGCCAGACCCATCGCGTGACGTACGAAGTCATGGGTGACTGCACCACAGATCTGTGACCGCGGGCTCATAACAGCTTCCACGTGTAGCTGAGGATCAGGCGGTTTTCGTCGATATCACTGCGGTAGTTGGAACGCGCCATCACATTGCGAACACGGATGCCGAGGCCTTTGAGGCTGCCACTCTGCAGCACATAACCGATGTCCAGATCGCGTTCGCGGTCCTTGCCTTCAAAGCCCTTGCCGGTGTCGACGTTATTGCCGGTGATGTAACGCACGGTGCTGGTCAGGCCGGGCATGCCGAGGGCCGCGAAGTCGTAGTCGTAACGCGCTTGCCAGGAGCGTTCATCGGTGTAGGCGAACTCGTAGGTCGGCACCTCGTTGCCCAGCGGTGAGATGTTGGCAAACACCCGCGGGAAGGCGCTGTCGCCGAACATGCCCTGATAGCCGAGATAAAACGTGTGGCCGCCGCGCTTGGCCGACAGCAAGGAGAAGAACGCCTGGTTGTCGATATTGCCCAGCAACTTTTTGCCGTCTTCGCGCGAATCGTAATAGCCGAGGTTGGCACCCAAGGTCCAGTCGCCCATCGGCTGGCTGTGTTTAAGACCGAGAAAGCGCTGGTTGTAGATATCTTCCAGTTGCCCGAACCAGGCACTGACCGAGCTGCGTTTGTCATTGAAGGCGTAGTCGGCGCCAGCAAAGTTGAAACCATCGCTGCTGACCTGACGCTGCGGTACATGACCGAGCATGGCTTGCATCTTTTCGTCGCCGGCCTCGTTGCGCAGGCTTGTCGAATTCAAGTGGCCGCCTTGCAAGGTCAGGCCATCGATTTCACTGGAGCTGATGCTTGCGCCCTGATAGCTGGGCGGCAGCAGCCGGATATCGCTGAAGGCCAGCACCGGCACGTTGGGTTGCAACTCCCCCACTTTCAGCTCGGTCTTGGAGTAACGCATCTTCAGCGCGCCTTCCAGACGGCTGTAATCATCTGCCGCGCGACCATCATCGTGCACCGGCAGCAAACCGGTATTGACCCGGTCCGGGCTGCTGTCGAGTTTGAGGCCGAGCAGGCCGATGACATCCACACCAAAACCGACCGGGCCCTGGGTGTAACCGGACTTGACGTTGAGGATGAAGCCTTGCGCCCACTCTTCGGCCTTCGACTGTTGATTGGCCCCGACGATGTCGGAAAAGTCCCGACTGAAGTAGTAGTTACGCGCCTGCAAGGTGGCCGTGGTGTCTTCGATGAAGCCGCCCTCGGCGGCCATCACGCCACTGGAAAAACCCGAGACGACCGCCAGGGACAACACTGAACCGGTTGCTGGAAAAATCTGTTTCATCGCTGTTCTCTTATTGTTATTGATCGACAGGTTGAAGTGCTCCACCCGTGGCGGATTCGCCGCGAGGGATGGTGAAAACGGATAAGGATCGGGTTTCGATTAACTACTCGATCAGCGCGCCACCTCCTGCGCAGGAGCCGCTTGAATCGCCGGCGCGGGACGCCGGGCACTCAACAGCACGTGCGTGACCATGCCGAAAATCAGCCCCCAAAAAGCGGCGGACAAACCAAACAGCGACATGCCCGAGGCGGTGGTGAGAAAGGTCACCAGCGCGGCTTCGCGATCACTCGGCACGGCCATTGCGCCGGCCAACGCCCCGGCTATCGCGGCGAACAGCGCCAGCCCGGCCAGGGCTGCGATCAGTTCCTTGGGGAACGCCGAAAACAACGAAACCAGCGTGGCACCGAAGATCCCCAGCACCAGGTAACACAGCCCGCCCACGACCCCGGCCACATAGCGTTTGCGCGGATCTTCATGGGCCTCGCGACCGGTACAAATGGCGGCGGTAATCGCCGCCAGATTCAACCCGTGACAACCGAACGGTGCCAACAGCGCAGTGCCCAACGCGCTGCTGGCGATGATCGGGCCGGCCGGCGTTGGGTAGCCGCTGGCACGCAGCACCGCCATGCCGGGAACAAACTGGCCGGTCAGCGCCACCATCACCAGCGGCAAGGCGACATTCAGCATTGCACTCAAGCTGAACGCGGGGGTGATCCACACCGGCGTGGCCAAACCGATCACCAGCGCTTCGCGGTGCAAATCACCGGCAAGAAACGCCATCGAACAGCCCACCAGCAGCACCATCAACACCGCATAGCGCGGCATCACCCGCTTGCAGATCAGGTACGTGGCAAACATCGCCAGCACCAGCAATGGCTTGCCTTGCAACGAGACGAACAACCCCGTGCCGAAGCTGAACAGAATCCCCGCCAGCATCGCCGCCGCAATCGCCGCGGGCAGTTTGCCGATGATCCGGTCAAACGCCCCCGACACGCCGACCAGGAAAATGATCAGGCTGCTGACCAGGTAAGCGCCCACCGCCTCCGGCATGGAGATTCCCGGCAACAGTGCCACCAGCAACGCCGAGCCCGGTGCCGACCACGCGATGATCACCGGGACGCGGTAACGCAGGCTCAAACCGATACCGAGCACGGCGCTGCCGATGGAAATCGCCCAGACCCAGGACGACAACACTTCCCGCGAGAGGTGCGCGGTCTCGGCGGCCTGAAAGATGATCACCAAGGGGCCTGCGTAGGAAATCACCGTGGCGATAAATCCAGCGACGGCAGCAGACAGGGAAAAGTCCTGGAATAACGCTTTCATGAAACCTCGCCGCAAGACGCATCAGGCGATCCGTGGCACAGGCCCGGTCGCTCTTGTTCGGAAAAATGTGTGGGTGCCCAGGCCGGCGACACGGCGTGACGCCGTGCCGCCACTGCCGGGTTCAGGCGCTGGTCGGCGCCAGCGTCTGGGTGGCACCTTTGGCGCTGCGCTGGCTGCTGATGGCGAACACGGTCATGGCGAGAGCGGCCACCGCACCGGGCAAGGCAAACGCCATGAAGTTCAGTTGCAGCGGCAGACTGATCCCCAGCAAGGCACCGCCCAGCAGCGGACCGACGATCGCGCCGTTGCGGCCGATGCCCGACGCCCAGCCCAAACCAGTGGAGCGGATGGTCATGGAGTAGAACTGCGCGGCGCAGGCGTACAACAGAATCTGCGAGCCTATGGTGGTGGCGCCGGCAAGGGCGATCAGCAGGTACAACACCGGCATCGGACTGTTGAAGCCCAGCAAGGTGATCGATACCGCAGCAACGACGAAGAACACCGCCAACACACGCGGCAGGTTGAGCTTGTCGCCCAGCACCCCGCCGCCGACCGCGCCGAAAATGGCACCGAAGTTGAGTACCAACAGGAACGACAGACTCGAGCCCAGGCTGTAACCGGCGTTGGCCATCAGTTTCGGCAGCCAGGAACTCAAGGCGTAGACCATCAGCAAGCAGCAGAAAAACGCCAGCCACAGCATCAGCGTGCGCAGCGCACGACCCTCGCGGAACAGTTGCAACACCGGGGTGCCAGTGCCCTTCACTTCGCTCATGTGCAACTGATCGCTGGCGAGTGCAACGTAAGCCGGGTCAACCCGCTCCAGAACGTTGCGCGCCTCTTGATTGCGCCCCTGACGCAGCATGAAACCCACCGATTCAGGCAGGAAGTACATGATTAACGGCAACAACAGCAACGGCAGCACCGCCACGTAAAACACCGACTGCCAGCCGAAACTGGGGATCAGCACGATGCCGAGCCCCGCCGAGAGCATGCCGCCCACCGAGTAACCGCTGAACATGATCGCCACCAGCGTGCTGCGGATTTTCTTCGGCGCGTACTCGTTCATCAGCGCCACGACATTGGGCATCACCCCGCCAATGCCCAGTCCGGCAATGAACCGGCAGAGGCCAAACTCGGTGGGGTTACGAGCAAAACCATTGAGCACGGTAAAACCGCTGAAGAGCATCACGCACAGGGTGATGGCTTTCTTGCGGCCAATCTTGTCCGACAGCGGGCCGAAAAACAGCGCCCCGAACATCATCCCGAACAATGCATAACTTCCCAGCGCGCCGGCTTGCAGGGGACTGAGCCCCCACTCTTTCATCAGCATCGGCAACACCACACCGTAGATCACCAAATCGTATCCGTCGAAGATGATGATCAGGGCGCACCAGAACAGCACCATCCAGTGAAAGCGGTTGAATCGAGCGTTGTCGATCACCTCATGTACGTCGATCTTGCGCATGGCATCTATCTCTTGTTGTTGTTTTTTTAAGAGTCGGTAACGCGGCTAACGTCCGTACAGCCGAGGGTAGAGACACCGGGCACGGGGCAATAGCCGCTTTGCGCAGATCGCTATCCGTTTTGTGCAATGCCCTGTAGCAACCCTGTAGAGGGTTGATTCATGGACTAGACTCACGCGGTTGGTGATGGAGTTGAACGTCAAGAGCAGAGGGCCGTCCACGACTGACGCCAGGTTTGCTCGAAGCAATGCGCGATCTGCAAGCTGATAGCTGCACCTGCAGGGTCCATCTATCGGTAGTCAGCGACTGGCATAGGTGAGGCTTGGGTCATGGCAAAGGACAAGAAGAAAACCCCTGTAAAAAGCAACTCCGCTGAACCCTTGAAACTGAAGAACAAAGACTATCTTGAGCAGTTACGCCGACTGCATGTCGAACTGGTCAAGTTGCAGGAATGGGTGAAACAAAAGGGCATCAAGATCTGTATCGTCTTCGAAGGGCGGGATGGCGCCGGCAAGGGTGGGACGATCAAGGCGCTCACTGAGAGGGTGAGCCCGCGTGTCTTTCGGGTGGTGGCGCTACCTGCACCGACCGATCGCGAGAAGAGCCAGATGTATATACAGCGCTACCTGGCGCACATGCCCGCGGCTGGCGAAGTGGTGATCTTCGATCGCAGTTGGTACAACCGCGCAGGGGTCGAGCGCGTGATGGGATTTTGTACCGATGAGCAGGTGACCCGTTTCCTGGCCCTGGCCCCCCTCATGGAACGCATGATGGTCGACTCGGGCGTCATGCTGTTCAAGTATTGGCTGGAAGTCAGCGAAGAGGAGCAGACTCGCCGGCTCGAGGCTCGGATCAAGGATGGCCGCAAAACCTGGAAACTGACGCCCATGGATCTCAAGTCATACAGCCGCTGGTATGACTACTCGCGCGCACGTGACGACATGTTCAAGTCGACCGACACCGATCATGCTCCGTGGCTTGTGGCCAACTCGAACGACAAGAAGCGGGCCCGCCTCAACATCATCTCTGATTTGCTCAGCCGTATTCCGTACAAGAATGTACCGCGCGAGAAGGTGATTTTGCCCAAACGGCAGAAATCAGGCGGCTATCGTGAACCGGATTATCCGCTGCGGCGAATTCCGGAAAAATTCTGACCGGCACGTTCAAGCGGATCTGCGCTGTACACCAAAGGGCCACAGTCCTATGAGCCATTCGGATGCTTCGCCTCCCGTCCCGGAACCGGGACGCATTGCCCATCGCAACACCGGCGGCGACACCGGTTGGAGTCGTTGGCTGCCCGGACTACGCACGCTGCGCGGTTACAAAATAACCTGGTTGCGGCACGACCTCGTGGCCGGACTGGTGCTGACCACGATGTTGGTGCCTGTCGGCATCGCCTACGCGGTGGCATCGGGCGTACCCGGCATCTATGGCCTTTACGCGACCATCGTTCCGCTACTCGCTTATGCGCTGTTCGGACCCAGCCGGATTCTGGTGCTGGGGCCGGATTCCTCGCTGGCTGCCGTCATTCTCGCCGTCGTGCTGCCACTGTCCGGCGGTGATCCGCATCGTGCCATCGCCCTTGCGAGCATGATGGCGATCGTATCTGGGGTGGTGTGCATCCTGGCCGGCATAGCGCGCTTGGGCTTTGTCACGGAGCTTCTTTCCAAACCGATCCGCTACGGGTACATGAACGGGATCGCGCTGACGGTATTGATCAGCCAACTGCCGAAGTTTTTCGGTTTTTCGATTGAATCCGACGGCCCGCTGAGAAACCTGTGGGCGATCGCTACGGCTGTAATGGAGGGGAAAACCAACTGGACCGCCTTCATGGTCGGCGCAGGCACCTTGGCCGTGATTCTGCTGCTCAAGGGCAACAAACGCGTGCCGGGCATTCTGATCGCCGTGGCAGGGGCGACCGTCGCCGTGGGTGTGCTGGACCTTGCAGCGCGTGCGGGAGTGTCAGTTCTTGGCTCTCTTCCGCAAGGCTTGCCTGCGTTCGCCATCCCCTGGATCACCCGCGATGACATCGTCCCCGTCCTGATCGGCGGCTGCGCCGTTGCCCTGGTTTCGTTCGCCGATACCAGCGTGCTCTCACGTGTCTATGCGGCGCGGACCCGCACCTATGTGGACCCGAACCAGGAAATGGTGGGCCTCGGCGTCGCCAACCTGGCCGCCGGTTTTTTTCAGGGTTTTGCGATCAGCAGCAGTTCGTCACGTACGCCCGTGGCCGAGGCTGCAGGCGCCAAAACCCAGTTGACCGGCGTCATCGGCGCGCTTGCTGTTGCCTTACTGCTGGTGGTGGCACCAGACCTGTTGAAGGATTTACCTACCAGCGCACTGGCTGCGGTGGTGATCGCCTCCGCCATCGGCCTGATTGAAGTCACCGACCTGCGACGCATTTATCGAATCCAGCGTTGGGAGTTCTGGCTGTCAATCGTCTGCACCATCGGCGTGGCCGTGCTGGGTGCGATCGAGGGGATCGGCCTGGCCATCGTGATCGCCGTCATCGAATTTCTGTGGGATGGCTGGCGTCCTTACTCTGCCGTCCTGGGACGCGCAGACGGCGTGAAGGGTTATCACGACATCAAGCGCTATCCCGACGCGCGCCTTGTACCCGGCCTGGTCCTGTTTCGCTGGGATGCGCCGTTGTTTTTCGCCAACGCCGAGTTGTTCCATGACCGAGTGCTGGACGCCGTGGCTGCATCGCCTACGCCAGTGCGCTGGCTGGTTGTTGCGGCGGAACCCGTCACCAGCGTGGACGTGACCTCCGCCGACATGTTGGCGGAACTGGACGAAACGTTGCACGCGGCGGGTATCAAGTTGTGCGTGGCCGAGATGAAGGACCCGGTCAAGGACAAGCTGAAGCGATTCGGGCTTTTTGCGCGGCTTGGCGAAACAGCGTTCTTTCCAACAATAGGCTCTGCAGTCGACAGCTATCTCGCGATACATCCGGTGGATTGGATGGGTCGGGAGGACAAGAGTCGCTGAGCGGCATGTTCACCGGCTCACTTGCGACCAGGGCTGGACTTACCAAATGCAGGCCCTTGCCACTCTCTACAGGAGGTAATCCATGGTTCCCATACCCATGCTCGAAAAGGTTTTTTCCCGAGACCTGCTCGATGTGCTGATTCGTGCCGGAGTGATTGCCGTTCTGGTGATGTTCTGCTTTCAGATATTCAGCCCGTTCCTCGATCTGATGCTGTGGTCGGTGATCCTGGCAATCACCCTCTACCCCTTGCAAGTCAGGTTCAAAAGCAAGCTTGGGAATAAAGACGGGCTCACCGCAACGCTGATCGTATTGGTCGTCATCAGTATTCTTATGGTGCCTATTTATTTGTTGGGAGCCTCGATTGCGGATTCCGTGGAGAAGGTCATGACCATGGTCAAGACCGACAGTTTCCATATTCCGCCACCCTCCGATGCGGTAGCCAGCTGGCCACTGGTGGGCGAACCTATTTATAACTTGTGGGCGCAAGCCACCACTGACCTGCCCGATCTGGCACACAAGTTCATGCCGCAGATCAAAGGTGTCAGCCTCTCCCTGCTGAGCAAGCTTGCGGGTGTCGGCATGGGGCTCCTTTTATTCATCGTCGCCCTGATTGTTGCCGGTATTTTTTTAGCGTATGGAGAAAGTGGCCATCGTAGCGCGGTGCAAATCGTTACGCGTTTCAGCGGTCCAATCAACGGGCCGAAAATCGCCGATCTGTGCACCGCAACCATCCGGGCAGTGGCGTTGGGGGTGGTCGGTATCGCCTTCATCCAGATGCTGTTGGTGGGCATCGGCTTTGTGTTCATGGGCGTCCCCGGAGCCGGCCTTCTCGCCTTGGCGGTGCTGCTTCTTGGCATCATGCAGTTACCGGCCACCCTGATTACCCTTCCGGTCATCGTCTTTGTTTTCATGAGCGAAGGTGCCAGTACGGCGACCATTGTGTTTGCCATTTATGTCTTCATCGCGGGATTGGTCGATAACGTCCTCAAACCGCTGCTGCTGGGTCGTGGTGTCGATGTGCCGATGCCCGTGGTGCTGATCGGCGCCTTGGGCGGCATGGTCACGGGCGGTATCCTCGGCCTGTTTATCGGCCCTGTGATACTCGCGGTCGGCTATCAGCTGTTCTGGGAATGGGTGGATCAAGCGCAAGAACCCGGGCCAGATAATCAGGGACAGACCTGACACGGCGGCAGAGGATATTCGGTGATGAACACCCATAGGCATACCAGAAAAAACGGCTGAAGAAATCCCGACAGACTTTTTTCTTTTGCGACAGACTTATTATTCAGATCACATTTGAACGCTAAGCTTGGGCCTATGGATGATTCAGATTATTTACGCCTGCTGACCATTGCGGCCGAGCAAGCCAACACGTTCCTCTCCAATGCCCGCAAATGGGAGCGTGAGCGTTGGGTTTGCCAGCGCCTGCTGCAAGGCCTGAACATTCCCTATCGCGCCGACGAATTTGCCCCCGCCGGGGAGCCTCCGGACGTGTTGTTCCGCGACGCGAACTTCGAAGTGTTCTTCGTGCTCGACGAGGGTCGGCGCCTCAACGATGAATGGCGCGACGAGCTGCAACGTCGACGCAGCGCGTTTTCCCTGAGCCAGCTAGTGCGCCGCGAGGCGAAGCCCCGGCGCATCCCGGCCAATGAATTTCTGCTGAGACTGGCGCCGACCTTGCGCAAAAAAGCCCACAACTACAAAGAGCGTGGCATGGACCTGGGGGATCTGGACATCATCGCCTTCGCCAGCCTCAAGCGCGAAGTGCTGGACCTCAACAGCCACTTTCCGCCGCCCACCGAATACCTGCGTCAGGGCTGGCGCTCGTTGTCGCTGGTCGGCCCGACCTTCGCCCGAGTGTTGTTCGCCCACCCGGAAGCCCCGGATTTCCTGCGCAGCAACCTGGGGCGCAGCATCGTTTTCGACGTCGGGATCAGCCTGTGAGTCCGTTGCAGGAGTTGGTCGCCGAGTGTTACAAAGTGGAATCATTCGCCATTCCCGCCAGCAACTATGCTCCGTTCCATACCGGATAGGTCGCGACATCGCTGCGCGCTGTAGCGTCTACACATTCAGCAACGTCTACCTGACGAGGCCTTTATGACCAGCCGCCTGAACCCCGACGACCAGAAGCATGTCGAAGAGTACCTGAACCTGTCCCAGCACCAAGTCGAGCGCCGGCCTTTCCGGCCGTGGATGCTCCTGGTGCTGGTGTTGGCAGTGACCATGGGTTTAGGCCTGTTGAGCCGACTTATCAGTTACCTGACGCTATGAGTTGCATCGCGCTCGCTCGGGTAATTGCACCGATTTCTTTTAGCCTTGCGAGATATCCCCATGACTCATCGTATTGTCATCGTTGGCGGCGGCGCCGGCGGTCTGGAGTTGGCTACCCGTCTGGGTAAGACTCTGGGCAAACGCGGCACGGCCAGTGTAATGCTGGTCGACGCGAACCTGACCCACATCTGGAAACCGTTGTTGCACGAAGTGGCGGCAGGTTCCCTGAACTCTTCCGAAGACGAACTCAACTATGTTGCCCAGGCAAAATGGAACCACTTCGAGTTCCAGCTGGGGCGTATGAGCGGGCTCGATCGCGCACAGAAGAGAATCCAGCTGGCCGCCACCTACGACGAGGCCGGTCTGGAGCTGGTTCCGGCGCGCGAAGTGCCTTACGACTCGCTGGTGATTGCCGTCGGCAGCACCACCAACGACTTCGGCACTCAAGGCGCGGCGCAGCACTGTCTGTTCCTTGATACCCGCAAACAGGCTGAGCGCTTCCATCAGCAACTGCTCAATCACTACCTGCGCGCCCATGCCGGGCAAACCGACACGGTGCAACAAATCAGCGTGGCCATCGTCGGTGCCGGTGCCACCGGGGTCGAACTGGCAGCGGAACTGCACAACGCCGCCCATGAACTCGCGGCCTATGGCCTGGACCGGATCAAACCGGAAAACATGCACATTACCCTGATCGAAGCCGGGCCACGGGTGCTCCCTGCGCTACCGGAACGGATCGGCGGCCCTGTGCATAAAACCCTGGAGAAACTCGGGGTCAACGTCATGACCAATGCGGCAGTCAGCGAAGTGACGGCAGACAGCCTGATTACCGCCGATGGCCAAGTGATCAACGCCAGCCTCAAAGTCTGGGCCGCCGGGATTCGTGCGCCGGGCTTCCTCAAGGACATCGATGGCCTGGAAACCAACCGCATCAATCAGCTGCAAGTATTGCCGACCCTGCAAACCACCCGCGACGAGAACATCTTCGCCTTCGGTGACTGCGCGGCCTGCCCACAACCGGGCACTGATCGCAATGTGCCGCCGCGTGCCCAGGCTGCGCACCAGCAAGCTTCGTTGCTGGCCAAATCGCTGAAACTGCGGATCGAAGGCAAAGCCCTTCCGGAGTACAAATACACCGACTATGGTTCGCTGATTTCGCTGTCGCGTTTTTCGGCTGTGGGTAACTTGATGGGCAACCTGACCGGCAGCGTCATGCTCGAGGGCTGGCTGGCGCGGATGTTTTACGTATCGCTGTATCGCATGCACCAGATGGCGCTATATGGCGCGTTCCGCACAGCGATGTTGATGCTGGGTAGCAAGATTGGGCGCGGGACTGAGCCGCGGCTGAAGCTGCATTAAGATTTTCGGCGTTACTTAGGGCCTCTTCGCGGGCAAGCCACGCTCCTACAGTGGATCTGTGTCGTACACAAAATGTGCGACCACTAATGATCTTGTGGGAGCGTGGCTTGCCCGCGATGCAGGCGCCTCGGTCCAACTTCCAGGCACTTGTGTTTCTCACTGTATCTCCCCCCTGATTCCATCCCTTCGCTTACAAAGCCCCCCTTGCGCGACACAGTAGCGATACACCACGCCCGCTAAATGGCCACACCCGAGCAAGGCACTGCCTGCTTCGGTCATCGCCGCACTCACGTGGCGTCCTTTATCGAGCGGTTGTGTTGTGCAACCCAGGAGATTTGTAATGTCCCGTACCACTACTCTCAGCAAAAACACCGTTGGCCTGCTCGGCGCTGTCCTGGCCGGCGGCGTGATGTTGTCCGGCTCCGTATTCGCTTCGCAGCCGCTGACTCAAGGCTACCTGCTGGCCTCGGCGGAACAGGTCGTGAAGACGCCCGAAGGTAAATGTGGCGAAGGCAAGTGCGGCGATGCTTCGATGGCCCGGACCGATACCGATGATGACGGCCAGGTATCCCGCGCGGAGTTTTTGAAAGTGGCGCCCAAGGCCGATTTCGACAAGATCGACACCAACCATGACGGCCAAATCTCGGAACAAGAGGCTTTTGATAACGTGAAAGCCAACTACGAAGCCAATGGCAAAAAAATGCCAAAGGGCTTGTTCGAGCACCTGAAAGACAATAGTTAAGCCTCTGAAGGCCCAAGCCCTGCCTCTGCGTCGAGAAGCAGGGCTTTTCTGCATTTGCAGCAGACAAAAAAAATCCCCGTATCTTTCGATACGAGGATTTTTAATATGGTCGGGGTAAGGGGATTCGAACTCCTGACATCCTGCTCCCAAAGCAGGCGCGCTACCGGACTGCGCTATACCCCGGTAAAAAAAAGGCACCTTTGAAAGGCGCCTTCTGCGAACAGAGCTTTTGGCGTCTGATCTTAAGATTCGATTCCAGCGTTAACTGGTTTCAAAAATGGTGGGTCGTGTGGGATTCGAACCTACGACCAATTGGTTAAAAGCCAACTGCTCTACCAACTGAGCTAACGACCCAAAAATGGTCGGGGTAAGGGGATTCGAACTCCTGACATCCTGCTCCCAAAGCAGGCGCGCTACCGGACTGCGCTATACCCCGGTTTGAAATTGGCTCCGTGACCAGGACTCGAACCTGGGACCCAATGATTAACAGTCATTTGCTCTACCGACTGAGCTATCACGGAACTACACATTTCAATTTACAACTTTGAAGCTTTACTGCGTTCTCTTCGACCCGTTCGCATCGCTGCGTTCGTGTGTCTGAGGCGCGCTATTCTACAATCTTCAGCACCTCTGTCAACCCCCTAAATTGCTTTCAAGTTAATGATTTGCAACTTATTTTGGATTCCAGCTTGGGGAGCGGAAACCCTGGCGGGTGACTGACTGCGGGGCGCACTTTACAAGCCTTTTCCTTTGAGTTCAACAGCCTGGCGAAAAAAAGGCCTCGCGATGCGAGGCCTCTTTCAATTTGCTGCCGGCGGGAATCAGACGAAAACGATTTCGTCGTTTTCCACGGTGCCCTTGGCCGTCTCGCCTGGCATGTATCGACCCGACAGAATCAGCTGTGCCAACGGGTTCTCGATCCAGCGCTGGATCGCCCGTTTGAGCGGTCGTGCGCCATAGACCGGGTCGTAACCGACGGCGATCAACTTATCCATCGCTTCCGGGCTCAGCTCAAGCTTCAGCTCGCGCTCGGTCAGGCGGCTACGCAGACGACCCAACTGGATCTCGGTAATGCCGGCGATCTGATCCCGAGCCAGCGGCTCGAAAATCACCACTTCGTCGACCCGGTTGATGAACTCCGGCCGGAAGTGCGTGGAAATCGCATCCATCACCGCAGCCCGCTGCGCTTCGCGATCCCCTACCAGCTCCTGGATCTGCACCGATCCGAGGTTGGAGGTCATGACAATCACGGTATTCTTGAAATCCACCGTGCGGCCATGGCTGTCGGTCAAACGGCCATCTTCAAGCACTTGCAGCAAAATGTTGAACACGTCCGGGTGGGCCTTCTCGACCTCGTCCAGGAGGATCACCGAATAAGGCTTGCGACGCACCGCCTCGGTCAGGTAACCGCCCTCTTCATAGCCCACGTAGCCCGGTGGCGCACCGATCAGTCGAGCCACGGAATGTTTCTCCATGAACTCGGACATGTCGATCCGCACCATCGCCTCTTCGGTATCGAACAGGAATTCGGCCAGCGCCTTGCACAGCTCGGTTTTGCCGACACCGGTCGGGCCGAGGAACATGAACGAACCGCTCGGGCGATTCGGGTCGGACAACCCGGCGCGGGAACGCCGCACCGCGTTGGAGACAGCGATCACCGCTTCGTCCTGACCGATCACACGCTGGTGCAACAGGCTTTCCATCTTCATCAGTTTTTCGCGCTCGCCCTCGAGCATTTTCGCCACGGGGATGCCGGTCCACTTCGACACGACTTCAGCGATCTCTTCTTCAGTCACCTTGCTGCGCAGCAACTGGTTTTCGCTTTTGCCGTGCTGGTCGACCATTTGCAGGCTGCGCTCCAGGTCCGGGATCACCCCGTATTGCAGCTCGGCCATGCGGTTCAGGTCGCCTTTACGGCGTGCGGCTTCCAGTTCCTGGCGGGATTGTTCGATTTTCTGCTGGATCTGCGCCGAACCCTGGACTTCGGCTTTTTCCGAGTTCCAGATTTCTTCGAGATCCGAGTATTCGCGCTCGTGACGGGTGATTTCTTCCTGCAGTTTTTCCAGACGTTTCTTTGCCGCGTCGTCGCTTTCTTTCTTCAGCGCCTGGGACTCCACCTTCAGCTGAATCAGGCGACGCTCCAGGCGGTCCAGCACTTCCGGCTTGGAGTCGATCTCCATGCGGATGCGGCTGGCGGCTTCGTCGATCAGGTCGATGGCTTTGTCCGGCAGCTGGCGGTCGGTGATGTAGCGATGACTGAGTTTGGCCGCGGCGATGATCGCGCCGTCGGTGATCGCCACCTTGTGGTGAACCTCGTAACGCTCTTTCAGGCCGCGCAGGATGGCGATGGTGTCTTCTTCGCTTGGCTCATCCACCAGGACTTTCTGGAAGCGTCGCTCGAGCGCTGCGTCCTTTTCTATATATTGGCGGTACTCGTTGAGCGTGGTCGCGCCGACGCAGTGCAGTTCACCACGAGCCAATGCAGGCTTGAGCATGTTGCCGGCGTCCATCGAGCCTTCGCCCTTGCCGGCGCCGACCATGGTGTGCAGTTCGTCGATGAACAGAATGATCTGCCCTTCCTGCTTCGACAGTTCATTGAGCAAGGATTTGAGGCGTTCTTCGAACTCGCCGCGGTATTTGGCACCGGCAATCAGCGCCCCCATGTCCAGAGACAACAGACGCTTGCCTCTCAGGCCATCCGGCACTTCGCCATTGATGATGCGCTGGGCCAGGCCTTCGGCGATGGCGGTTTTACCCACGCCAGGCTCACCGATCAGCACCGGGTTGTTCTTGGTGCGGCGCTGCAGGACCTGAATGGTGCGGCGAATTTCGTCGTCACGGCCGATCACTGGATCGAGCTTGCCTTCTTCGGCGCGCTTGGTCAGGTCGATGGTGTATTTGTCCAGCGCCTGGCGTGATTCTTCGTGGTTGGCGTCATTGACTGCCTCACCGCCGCGCAGGTTGTTGATCGCATTTTCCAGGGCTTTTTTGCTCACGCCCTGGCCCAGCAACAATTTGCCGAGCTTGCTGTTCTCGTCCATGGCGGCGAGCAGCACCAGTTCGCTGGAGATGAATTGGTCGCCCTTCTGCTGGGCCAGGCGATCGGCCTGATTAAGCAGACGCGCTAGATCCTGCGACATGTTCACGTCGCCAGTCGGGTTCTGGATTTTTGGCAGCTGATCTAGGGCTTTGGTCAGCTCTTTACGCAAGCTGTTGACGTCAAAACCCACCTGCATCAGCAGCGGTTTGATCGAACCACCCTGCTGTTCAAGCATGGCCTGCATCAAATGCGCCGGCTCAATGGCCGGATGATCGAGGCCGACGGCCAGGGATTGGGCGTCGGACAAGGCTAACTGCAACTTGCTGGTTAAACGGTCTATACGCATGGGTCACCTTCCTTTTGAGCAGGCCGGACCTATAAACATCCTGAATGAAGAAACCTGCCAGATACCGCTATAGATGCGGTCGATTCTGGGAGATTCAAGCGTCGTGATGTTGATGCAGATCAGAGAAGTCTAGCGTTCAAGCCAGACCAAGGAGGCAAACCGGCCGGTGCGTGGACTGCGGCGGTAAGAAAAGAAGCGTGGATCGGTCACGGTGCATAAACCGCCACCATAAACAGCGGTAACCCCGCGAGCGGCCAGACGTAAACGCGCCAGCTCATAGATGTCGGCCATGAACTTGCCGGCATTCTGGCTCGGCACAAAGGCTTTGGCGGCTTCAGGCAATTGCTGGACGAAGGTATCGCGTACTTCCGGGCCGACTTCAAAGGCTTGTGGGCCAATGGCCGGGCCAAGCCAGACCAGCACGTCTTCAGGCGGCACGGCCAGACTGTCGAGGGTCGCCTCCAGCACACCCGCCGCCAACCCGCGCCAACCGGCATGGGCGGCAGCGACGCGGGTGCCGGCGCGGTCGCAGAACAGTGCTGGCAGGCAATCAGCGGTCATCGCCGCGCAGGCGATACCGGGTGTTGCCGTCCAGCTGGCATCGGCAGTGGCTACCAGGCCTGGATCCGCGTGGGCCACGACAATGCCGTGAACCTGCTTTAACCAGGCTGGTTGAATAGAGAAATGATCGGTAAGGCGACGGCGGTTTTCGGCGACAGCTTCGGGGTTGTCGTCGACATGATCGCCGAGGTTGAGGCTGTCGAACGGCGCCAGACTGACGCCGCCCGCACGGGTGGTAACGCAGGCTTTCACCCCGGCAGGCGCAGGCCAGTCGGGAATCAGCCAGTCACTCATCCGATGAACGCCTCGCGGTCTTGCTTGAGCAGCGACAGCAACCAGACGAAGTCATCCGGCAGAGGCGATTCCCAGCTCATGCGTTTACCGGTGGTCGGATGATCCAGCTCCAGGAAGCGCGCATGCAGCGCCTGACGCGGGAAATTTTTCAGGGATTCGACCATGGTCACACTGGCGGCCGGCGGAATTCGGAAACGACCGCCATAGGCAGGGTCTCCGACCAACGGGTAGTTGATGTGCGCCATGTGCACGCGAATCTGGTGTGTACGACCGGTTTCCAGCTTCACCCGCACGTGCGTGTGGGAACGGAAACGCTCGAGCACGCGGTAATGGCTGACGGCTTGCTTGCCACCTTCCATCACGGCCATGCGCTGGCGTTGCTGGCCATGGCGACCGATCGGCGCGTTGATCTTGCCGCCGGCTGTCACGACACCGATCACGATGCACTCATAGATCCGGCTTACGCTACGGCTCTGCAATTGCGTGACAAGCTGTGTCTGCGCCTGAATGGTCTTGGCCACCACCATCAAACCGGTGGTGTCCTTGTCCAGGCGATGCACGATACCGGCGCGGGGCACATTGATGATGTCCGGCACGTGGTGCAGCAAAGCGTTGAGCAAGGTGCCGTCGGCGTGGCCGGCAGCCGGATGCACCACCAGGCCCGCAGGCTTGTTGATCACCAGGATGTCGTCGTCTTCATAGACGATGTCCAGCTCGATGTCTTGAGCGATCCATTCGCCCTGAGCTTCCTGCTCGGCAGTCAGTTCAAGAATGGCGCCACCGTGAACGATGTCTCGCGGGCGGATAACCGCCCCATCCACAGTCAGGCGGCCGTCTTTGATCCAGGCGGAAAGGCGCGAGCGCGAGTGCTCAGCGAATAATTGTGCGGCGACTTGATCGAGGCGTTGGCCGCCCAATTCGGACGGCACCTCTGCGCGAAGTTCAATTTTATCGGACATGCTCAGACTAGGCGTCGGCACAGCCTTTGGTTTCGGCTGCGCGCTTGTGGTTAAATACGGCGTCTTTTGCCCCGAGGCTTTTCAACGGGGCACTCATCATAACAGGACGGCCCCGCCCAAGACAGCGGCCGTCATAGGGACGCAAGCCGCCATGCAAGTGAAACACCTGCTGCTGATCGCCATCCTCGCATTGACCGCTGCTTGCTCATCGAAGGAAGTCGTAGACGAAAACCTGAGCGAAGTCGAGCTGTACCAGCAGGCTCAGCACGATCTGGACAACAATAGCTACACCGCCGCCACAGCCAAGCTGAAGGCCCTGGAGTCACGTTATCCGTTCGGTCGCTACGCCGATCAGGCTCAACTCGAGCTCATCTACGCCAACTATAAGAACACCGAGCCTGAGGCTGCGAAATCCGCCGCCGAGCGTTTCATTCGCCTGCACCCGCAGCACCCGAATGTCGATTACGCCTACTACCTCAAGGGTTTGACTTCTTTCGACCAGGACGTCGGCCTGCTGGCGCGCTTCCTGCCGCTGGACATGACCAAGCGTGACCCGGGCGCCGCTCGCGACTCCTACAACGAGTTCGCCCAGCTGACCAGCCGCTTCCCGAACAGCCGCTACTCGCCGGACGCCAAGCAGCGCATGATCTACCTGCGCAACCTGCTGGCTTCCTACGAGATTCACGTTGCCGACTATTACCTGACCCGTCAGGCCTATGTCGCCGCCGCGAACCGTGGTCGCTACGTGGTGGAAAACTTCCAGGAAACACCTTCGGTCGGTGACGGCCTGGCAGTGATGACTGAAGCCTACCAGCGTCTGCACCTGGACGAACTGGCCGCAACCAGCCTCGAAACCCTGAAGCTCAACTACCCGAACCACCCAAGCCTGGTGGACGGTCAGTTCGTGCCCTCGAAGGACGAAGCCGACAACCGTTCGTGGCTGAGCAAGGCCACCCTGGGCCTGATCGAATCCCGTCCGCCGCTGCCACCGGGTGAAACCCGCGCCAACCAGGACGTGCAGAGGCAGTTCCAGGACGCCAAGGACTCGATTCCGAACGAACTCAAGCCAAAAGATGAAAACGGCGATGTGATCGAAGAAGAGCAGCACGAGTCTGAAGCCAACAACGCCGACCGCTCGTGGTTCAGCTACATGACCTTCGGCGTGTTCGACTGACGCTGAGTGTTGTGCCGAGAAGGCGCCTTTCGAGGCGCCTTTTTTATTACCGGATTTCAGGGGTGAGCGTATTGCGCTGTGCGACCGACCCGTCCTTGGCTAAACTGCCAATTCACTACTCAAAAAGCAGCTCACCATGCTTCGTTTATTATTCTGGATCGCACTGATTGCCGCTGCGGTATGGCTCTGGCGCAAGTTCAAGGCCCCGGTTTCGGGCGCCAACACGCCGCGAGAGCAAGATGCTCCGCCCATGGTCCGTTGCGCTCATTGCGGCGTACATCTGCCCCGCGACCGCGCGCTGAGCCTTCAACAACAGTGGTATTGCAGCCAGGCTCACCTTGAGCAAGGCCCGGGTTCCAGTGATCGCTGAGACGTCCAGTCCCGGCAACAAACAGGCCCAGCGACTGCTGCGCCTCTATCACCTCTACCGTTTAAGCATCGGCATCACCTTGGTGCTGTTGATCTCCAGCAATATGGACAGCCAGTTGCTGACGTTTGCCAATGACGACTTGCTGCGCAACGGCAGCTGGTTGTACCTGGTGCTGAATATCCTGCTGGTGGTCTTTCTGGAGAACACCCGTCGCCCGGCGCAGTTGTTCGGCCTGGCGCTGGTCGATGTCCTGCTGCTATGCGGTCTGTTCTATGCCGCTGGCGGCATGCCCAGCGCCATCGGCAACCTGTTGATCGTGTCAGTGGTCATCAGCAATACCCTGCTGCGCGGGCGCATTGGCCTGCTGATTGCGGCTGTTGGCGCCCTCGGCATCGTGGGTTTGAGCTTCCTTCTGAGCTTCAGCCACCCCACCAGTCCCAATGATTACCTGCAAATCGGCACGCTCGGTGCTCTGTGCTTTGTCGCGGCATTGCTGGTGCAAGGCTTGATTCGAAGAGTTGAAGTCAGCGAAACCCTGGCCGAGCAGCGAGCCAGTGAAGTGCTCGGCCTCGAAGCCCTCAACGCACTGATCCTGCAACGTATGCGCACGGGCATTCTGGTGCTCGACGACCAACGGCGTGTGCAACTGGCCAATCACAGCGCCTTGACCTTGCTGGGGCAGGAAAAACTCGATGGCCAACTGATCGACGACCATTCGATGCCTTTGGTCGAGCGACTCCAACTTTGGTTCAACAATCCGACTTTGCGCCCGCAAAGCCTGAAAATCGCCAGCAATGGCCTGGAGCTGCAACC
Organism: Pseudomonas sp. GW822-FHT02E03; assembly: GCF_058802325.1. Taxonomy (NCBI): domain Bacteria; kingdom Pseudomonadati; phylum Pseudomonadota; class Gammaproteobacteria; order Pseudomonadales; family Pseudomonadaceae; genus Pseudomonas; species Pseudomonas sp. GW822-FHT02E03. The sequence goes on from NZ_JBXAOA010000045.1 coordinate 19,716, forward strand.
GAGCTTCATTGCCCTGGACCAAAGCCCGCACCACCAGACGCTGGTTTTTCTCGAAGACCTCGCCCAAATCGCCCAGCAGGCCCAGCAACTTAAACTCGCCGCCCTCGGCCGCCTGACTGCCGGTATTGCCCATGAAATCCGCAATCCACTGGGTGCCATTAGTCATGCCGCCCAGTTACTGCAGGAATCCGAGGAACTGAACGGCGCGGATCGGCGTCTGACACAGATTATTCAAGACCACTCTCAGCGAATGAATCGGGTAATCGAAAACGTCCTGCAACTGTCCCGTCGCCAGCAAACCGTGCCGCAACGGCTGGATTTGCGGCCATGGCTGGAGCACTTCGTGGCCGAAACCCGCGAGGGTGCGACCGAGCGTCAGCTAGTTCACCTGCGAATCGGTTCGGGGGACTTCACAACCCTGATGGATCCGAATCAGCTGACCCAGATTCTCGACAATCTGTTGCGCAACGCCTGGCGCCATAGTGCCCTGAACCATGATCAGGCGCAGGTCTGGCTCGAGTTGTTTATTGACCCGGACAGCCAGTTGCCTACCCTTGAAGTCCTGGACAATGGCCCCGGCGTGGCGCCGGACCAGCGCTCGCATTTGTTCGAACCGTTCTTCACCACCAGCAGCCAGGGCACTGGCCTGGGGCTTTATCTGTCCCGTGAGCTGTGCGAAAGCAATCAGGCCCGCCTAGACTTCAAACCACGCCAAGGCGGCTGCTTTCGCATCACTTTTGCTCACGGACGGAAACAAAGTTGAACATAAGCCCACGGCAAAAAATCCTGATCGTCGACGATGAGCCGGATATCCGCGAACTCCTGGAAATTACCCTGGGACGGATGAAACTCGATACCTTTAGTGCCCGCAACCTCGCAGAAGCGCAAGCTCTGCTGGCACGGGAGACATTCGACCTGTGCCTGACCGACATGCGCCTGCCCGACGGCACCGGTCTGGCACTGGTGCAGCATATCCAGCAGCGCTATGCGCAAGTGCCAGTGGCGATGATTACCGCCTACGGCAGCCTGGAAACGGCAATCAACGCCCTCAAGGCTGGCGCCTTCGATTTTCTGACCAAACCGGTCGACCTCACCCGTTTGCGCGAACTGGTCACCAGCGCCTTGAGTCTGCCGGCACCAGGCGGTGCCAGCAGCGTCATCGACCGTCGGCTACTGGGCGACTCCCTGCCAATGCGCAGTCTGCGCAAACAAATCGACAAACTGGCCCGCAGCCAGGCCCCGGTGTACATCAGCGGCGAGTCCGGCAGCGGCAAGGAGCTGGTCGCCCGACTGATCCACGACCAAGGCCCACGCGCCACCCGACCATTTGTGCCGGTGAACTGCGGAGCGATCCCTTCGGAATTGATGGAAAGCGAATTTTTCGGCCATCGCAAAGGCAGTTTCAGTGGTGCCATCGAAGACAAACCCGGGCTATTCCAGGCCGCCCATGGCGGCACTTTGTTCCTCGATGAAGTGGCAGACCTGCCACTGGCAATGCAGGTCAAACTTTTGCGGGCCATTCAAGAGAAAGCCGTGCGTAGCATCGGTGGACAGCAGGAAACCGTGGTGGATGTGCGCATTCTCTGCGCCACCCACAAAGACCTCGATACCGAAGTCGCCGCCGAACGCTTTCGCCAGGACTTGTACTACCGCCTTAATGTGATCGAATTGCGGGTACCGCCCTTGCGCGAACGCCGCGATGACATTGAGCTTCTGGCCAACAATATGCTCAAGCGACTGGCAACTGGCACTGGCCAACCCGCGGCAAAACTCCACCCGCAAGCCCTCGACGCACTGAAAAGCTATCGTTTTCCAGGAAACGTTCGGGAGTTGGAGAACATGCTTGAGCGGGCCCACACCTTGTGCGAGAACAAACAGATCGAAGCCAGCGACCTGCGGCTGGCCGAAGGCAACTGCAACCCGGATGGCGGCGTGCCGGACCTGACGCAGATCGACAACCTGGAAGCCTATCTGGAAAACGTCGAACGCAAACTCATCCTCCAGGCCCTGGAAGAAACCCGCTGGAACCGCACGGCAGCGGCTCAGCGGTTGAATCTGTCGTTTCGGTCGATGCGTTACAGGCTCAAGAAATTGGGGTTGGATTGAGGGCCTCTTCGCGGGCAAGCCTCGCTCCTACAGATTTGATGTCGTTCACAAACTTATTGATCGACTCAAACCTGTAGGAGGGAGGCTTGCCCGCGAAGGCGATCTGACCGACAACAAAAATCATGCGGTCAAATACGCCCGGCTGGGGCATACGGTGCCGGGTCGATAATCGGCGTCCGTCCCAACATCACATCCGCAAACAACTGACACGACGCCGGCGCCAGCACCAAGCCATTGCGGTAATGCCCGCAGTTGAGCCAGAGCCCGTCAAATCCCGGTACCCGGCCAATATAAGGAATCCCTTCCGGCGACCCCGGTCGCAACCCGGCCCAATGCCCCACCACTTCGGCTTCCGCCAGCGCCGGAATCAACTCCACCGCCGAGGCCTTCAGGCTTTCCAGCGCAGTGTCGGTCGGTGTCTTGTCAAAGCCTTCATGCTCCAGCGTACTGCCGATCAGAATGTGCCCATCACGCCGAGGAATGGCATAACGACCCTTGGCCAGAACCATGCTTGGGAGGAAGTCCGCCGCGCACTTGTAGAGAATCATCTGGCCTTTGACCGGTTCGACCGGCAGCTCCAGGCCCAGCTTTTTCAGCAAGTCACCGCTCCAGGCCCCTGCGGTCAAAACCACCTGATCACCCGCAATGGCCCCCATCGAAGTCTGTACCCCGACCACCGCAGCGCCCTCACGAATAAACCCGCTGACCTCGCACTGCTCATGAATTGTCACGTTCGGCCGCGCCAGCAAGGCTGCCTTGAGGGATTTCACCAACCGTGGATTGCGCACATTGGCCACATCGGCCATGTAGATCGCCCGCGAAAAACCAGCGCCCAATACCGGCACCGCATCATGTGCCGCAGAGATATCCACAGCCCGCAGCGGGCGGTTTTCCCGTTTGGCCCAGGCGAGCGCTTCGGCTTCGTCATCCAGGTCCAGCCAGTACAACCCGGTGGTGTGCACTTCAGGATCGACACCCGTGGCGGCGAACAGACGTTCCGCCAGCTGTGGATAAAAATCCTGGGACCAATGAGCCAGCGCAGTGACCGCCGGGCTGTAGCGCCACGGGTAGAGTGGCGAAACGATCCCGCCACCGGCCCAGGACGACTCCTGACCGACATTCGAGCGGTCCAGCAGCACGACGCTCTGTACTTCGGAGGCGAGATTGAACGCCGTCAGCAGGCCAATCACGCCGCCGCCGACAATCACCACTTGCTGTTGCCTGCTCATGTTCTGATCCAACCGTTCAATAGACAGAAGGCGCAAAGGGCGCCTGAAAAATAAACTCAGCGACCCCAGCAATCCTTGGTGGTCAGGCCGGACGTTGCATTGACCATGCCCCGAACGCCAGTATTGGTCAGCGTGAAATTACCGCACTTGTCGCTCGCCATGCTCGAACCGGCCTTGCGTGTTGCCGTCAGCAGGAAGGTCTGATCGGTCAGGGTCGGGGTGATGGTATAGAAATCATTGCCGGCGCTCAGACCGGTGGCATTGGTATAGACATTATTCTTCGAATAGAAGCGCTCCAGGATCTGTGCCTGCTCGGAAAGCAGACCAGCCACTTCAGTACGACGGCCCTTTTTTACATACTCGGTGAGGCTCGGATAGCCAATGGTGATGACGATCCCGATGATCGCAATCACGATCATGATTTCGATCAGGGTAAAACCTCGATTGGATCTGCGCATGCCTCAACTCTCACTTACTGTATTTGTCGCCACATGATGCGACGGCCGCTGCCGCCACCGGATTTTTCCACCAGAGTGGTCACGCCACCGCCGGAGTCGTTCACAATCTTGCGGGATGCGTCATTGACGACCGCATTCAGGGTCGGGATCCCACCAGTGAAGATCACCCCGCTGGAAATCGTGTCAGTGCTGTCGACCACCCCGTCAGCATTGGTGTCGAGCACCGCATAGTTGAGCATCTTACCGCTGAACGCATCGAGTTCGACCAGTTTGCCGGAGCCGAAGCCGGCACAGGGGTCAACGGTATCCATACTGGCCGTGGTAAAAACGATTCGCCCTGCCACGAGACTGGCCTGATTGATCACCCGCTCCCCCGTCAGTACGTTGTTGTAGACCAGCGGCAAGTACCAGCCTTTCTTTGCCGGGTAGGTCACCTCATTCTGGCTGGTGGTGATGAATTGCCCGCTGCTGCCAGAGAACACGCCGGTCACCGCCTGCGCCTGCAAGCTGGAAGTGGTGATTTGCCCCGCGCCACCCTCCGCATCCCATACCGCGTAGAACGCCTGCAGATCCTTATTGGTCTTGTCGGCGCTCTCATTGAGTTTGCCGGTGCCGAAAAACACTTGCTTGCCGCCCGATGCATGATCGGCGAGCAGCGGTTGTACCGTGATCGGCTGAGTCGCGCCGCCCGCGGTGGTGAACAACGGCTTGCCGGAAAACGCCACACCCCAGGTATCGGTGGTGGTGCCGCTCAAATCGAACTTCCACAACCGCCCTTTCAGGTCGCCCCCATAAGCGGCCTGCACCACATTCTGCGAGTTGACCCGCAGCTTCACCGACGACAGGCCGTTGGTGGTTTCTGTACTGTCGACCACGATTTTCTTGATCAGCGAGCCGTCGCGGATATCCACCACATAAAGTGCTGCCACCCCGGAGTTGCTGCCATAACCGTTGGAGATAAACGCGGCCCAGCGACCATCGGCCAAGCGTGCCACTTCGGGGCGCGCATAGGCATAACCCAGATCATTGAAAACGTTCGCCGTACTGGCTGTGGTCGGCGCACTGATTTCCCACAACGCGTTAATCACGTTACCGGCCGAGGCGTCGAACAGTTGCAGCGCATAGAAGGTTTTGCCGCCCGCCCCTGTTCCACCAATCGCCAGGGTTTTCCAGGCGCTGTCGAGTTGGGCATCGAACACGCCGACCTGACCGTCGACCAGATATTTGTGGCTCACACCGTTGATATAAGTGGGATCAGCGATGTAGCGCAATGATGGCAGCACGCTGGAAGGCATATAGCCGTAACGTCTGACACCGTTGGTCGAGTTGATGACGTTTACAAAACCGTCGTTGGCGTTCACCACCAGGCTGGCATTCATGTTGGCGGCTTTGGTAGCCAGATAGGTGCTGTAGGTAGTATCCCCTACCAGATCGGACGCGGTTTGGTCCGTGGGCGCGGCCAGTACGAGAGGCGAATTGATGATATCGCCGAGCAATACACTGCGCGTTCTCAACCCGGTTTTGTTGGTGCCCTTGCTCCACTCCACCAGATCGCTGCCGGTGATGCCGACGGGCAGCCCCAGGTTGAGGGAATCCTGCTGGACCGGGGAGAAGTTGCTGTAGGCCAGAGTGACAGCAGCTTTGGTCAGGGTATTCCAGGACTGGTAGGTCGGGACGGTAGCACCGGGCACGATGGTGGTGTCGGTCGTCCACAGCGCCGCGGCCGTGTTGACCGCGCCCGCCGAGGTGAAGCCAAAAGACTTGATGGTGCCGCGCCAGTCCTTGGGGTCGTAGGTGGTCTGGAAGTAGGCTGAGTTGCTGGTCAGGGTCGTGCCGCTGGTAACGCCGCTGCCACCTGATCCGGCCTTGGAGGTGATGTCGCTCAAAGCCGAAGAAAGTGCACTGTTCAGTCCCGTGCCATCAGTCGCCTGGTAGTATCGTCCCTGTCCGTAGGTCGCAGCGTCCGCCAACATCTGGTTTGCCGCGGTGAAACCCACGGTATAGGTATTCATGTTCTGCCGGGGGAAATCCACGGCATTCCAGCTTTTGCCCGTAGCATCGGTCCCCGTGGAGCGCATGTCGATGTCGAAGGCGAACTTGGCGATGTCATCCAGGAACAGGGTGTCGCCCTCGTTGTCGCCAAAACGGTTGGCGCCATCGTTACTGCTGATACCGTCCCAGTTCGGTAATGCGCCGTCACCGAGTGGGTCGTCAGTCGGAAAGGTATGGTCGTAGGTCGGCAAACCGCCAGTGATTACCACGCCGTAATTTCTCTGACAGCGATACTGAATCGGACTGGTATAGGTGGTGGGTGTCGAGTTGTTGTACGGCGTCATGCCACGGAAATAGCGGGTGACCTCGTAATAGGCTTCAGCCAGCGGCGTATTCGCCTGCGCGCTCAGTTCGTCGATTCCCGCGATCAATTCGTTGTAGTTGGCATCGGCCTGAGCCTGGGTCACGGTACCGCTGACCGCCGACAAATCACTGACCGAACGAACGATATAACCGCCGTCATTCTTATGGTTGCCGACCGCCAGGTTGAACGTCGACAGACCGATGCGCAGCGAGCGGTTGCTGGACACCAACGTCTTGGAAATGTTGCGCGCCACGTTCATGCGGTAATCATTTGGAATCGAACCATCGGTGAAATCCCGGTCGGAGTTGTTGGCCAGGCTGATCAGGTACGACAAGTATTTCGCCGAATAGAGCGTATCTTCGCGTCCCACCGGATCGGGAAGCTTCAGGCAAAGTGAATCCAGACCGAGAAGGCTGTTTTTATAAAAACCGTACCATCCATCCTTCGAACATGTCCCGTGAGTCAAACTCGACAGGGCAACATTGTTATCGGTCATGTCAAGCTCACGGCCTTTGTTGCACGAACCATTGGAGAGGCAAATAGTCACCGGGGTACGTGCGACCGTCGGATCGAAGCCTGCCGCCCAGATAATGCTGTTCATACTCTTCGAGTCGTCGAGCAATAGCATCACATTGGGCGCCACGGCGGCGGCGTTCAACAGCGGCGAATCCGAGGGCGTGAAGGCGTAAGTCGGCGCTGCCAGATAAAGGCTCAACGCCGCGCCGAAGAACAACTGCAACAACCAACGGCGCCAGCCTGTGCGGGCCTCAGTACTTCGCATAGATACTCTCCACCACACTGCGCGAATTGCCCGCGATGCCCACGGCGGTCACCCGGTACAGCGTTGCCGACGTGTTGCTCGGTACGTTCACGGCCGTCAGGGTGGTGCCGATGTTCTGCACCCCGTAAAAGCCGCTGCCGGAGGCGATCCAGGTCACCCCCGAGGTGGAGTTGAACCCGGCGGCGGTAATGACCGACGCTTCGGCCGGCGGCGCACATTGGCTGGTACCGCTGCAAACCGGTAATGAATAGGTATTCAACTGCACCGCGCTTTCGCCGATACGCAATGCCGCTTCCGCGCCCTGGAACGATTGGTTGCGCAGGATCACGCTGCCGGCCATTTTTTCCTGCAACGTAGCGCTCTGCATCGACGAAAGGCCAATCAATGTCAGCACCAGAAGAAACACCAGACTGACCAACAGTGCCATGCCACGTTGGGCGTGAGGGGTCATGGGAGAAATATTCATCGGCCCTCCCCTCATGGCAACCGGTTGCGCAAGGCGGCAACCACGTTGAAGGTTTGATCGCTGACCCGGTGGTTCGGGTCGGTCAGTGTCAGCGTCAGTCGCACACTTCGGATTCGTGCCGGATCGGATGGGTTGCTGCTGTAGCTGGAGGCAGCCGTATCCGTGGCGGAGCTCGCGAGGCCGAAGCTCACCTTGAAGGCACTGACATTGTTCACCAGCACCTGCTGCGTCGGCGTGCCGGCACCAGAGCCCATCAGCAGTTGATTGTTGCTGAAGCTGTAGATCAGCCGCCGGATCGGAAATGCCAACTGCCCGGATGTTGTCGTTCGTAGGCCGGAGTAGGCCGTTGCAGTGTTGCGACAGTCCGAAACCACCGTCCAGGTCGGCACCCCGCCACTGCCGCCGACATCGGCGGTGACAAGCGTTAATTTGAGGTTGGCATTGTCCCAACTGATCGGCGTGATCTGACTGGCATTGAAATTCCCTGCCGAGCTGGCGTCGATAATCGTGCCCAGGCAACCGAACATGCCGACCATGCGGATTTCCTGAATCATTTTACTCAGGACGAACCGTGCATCTTCCTGCATGCCAGCGGCAGTGTTCTGGCTGACGTAGGTGTTTTTAGCGGCGATGAAGATCTGCGCCACGCCCAGAATCACGACCAGACTCAACGCCAGGGCGATCAGTAACTCGATCAGGCCGAAACCTTTGCTGTTTCTGTTCATGGTGTCGTCGCCGGATCAACGGTGGCGCGACTGGTGAGGACGAAACTGCGGCGCGAGTCGGCGGTATTGGCGGCCCGCGAGTCATCCCAGGTAATGGTGATGGTGTATACCCGTTGGTTTCGGGTAATGCTGCCGGTCGCCATGGCGCCGCCGAAATTGACAATGTTGCTGGTGAAATCGTAAAGGTCCTGATCCCGGGCCACGCTCAGGTTGCCGGAGGTCGGTGGCGTGACGGTGTAATCGGCGCCGGAGTTGGCACGAATGCGGTCCATCATGTCGTAGGCGATAAAACTCGCCTGGCTGGTCATCCGCGAGCTGTCGGTGTACTTCAGCGCATTGAGCTGAATCGCCGCCGCGCCCAATAACCCCACGGCCAGAACCAACAACGCGACCAGTACCTCGATCAGCGTCATGCCCTCCTGTGCGCGCTTGCTCCAACCCCTCATCCGCAACTTCCACCCAATAGAATTCGTCCGTTCAAACACACATTCAGCGTCCTGCTCTGTGCCCCCAGTACATAACTGATCACGACGGCCGTGGACGGCGCCGACAAACCGCCCAGATTGTTGAAATCAATAGCGGTCACTCCTGAGGTTAGCGTCAGAGTGGCGCCACTGCTCATCGCTGGAACAACCCGCAATACATTGGCCGGATTGCCGGTACCGTCATAAACGGTCAGCTCGCCGGTCCAGACACTGCCGCCGGCTGTCGGGCGAACCCGGGTGGTGAGGCCCCGGTCAATCGCCTCAAGCCGGGCGAAATTGAGCGCGCGTTGCAGGTCGCCGATCTCGGTGTCGGCCTTGGTGCTTTGCACCGAGCGGGTAAACGCCGGAACAGCCAGGCTGATCAGGATCAGAAACACGGCGAGCGTGATCAGCAGCTCGATCAGCGTGAAACCTTTTGTACGATGATCCATCGGTGCCCTCCGTTGCCGTCGGCTATACCTGCTTCTACACGCTAGAACATTCGACCGACAGATGTACGGTTGTTTTGCCATTACTCGCGCAGGGATCGCGCGGACCGCAGCACTCCAGGGAGGGAGATAACATGCATCAGCAAGGATTCAGCCTGATCGAACTGCTCATGGGACTGACAATTGTCGGGATTGTTCTGCTGTTGGTCAGTCCGGCGTTCGCCGAACTGACAGAATCGAACCATCGAGAACAGGCGGCGCAGTCGATTGTCAGTGGTATGCGTAATGCCAGAACCGCTGCCATCACACGCAATCAGAGTGTGGTGATACACGGAATCAACGGCGACTGGGGCCAGGGTTGGCGGATCATTCTGGATGTCAGCGGCAAAGGCCCGGAGGACAGCAGCAATCCGCTGCTGGTCGAGCAACAGAGCGACGCTCGAGTGCCCATTGTCGGCAATCGGCCGGTCAAGAATTTCGTACAGTTCAGCAGCCTGGGCGAACCGCAGTTGCCCAGCGGTGCCTTTCAAGCGGGGACGGTACATATTTGCGCCAGCCGCAAACCGGTCAGCCTGCACCAGGTGGTGCTGTCCCGGACCGGTCGCGTCAGCCTGCGCAGCGATAAGACTGAACAGGCGCTGTGCGCGGGAGGAGAAGATTCAGAGCAGGGAGCGGACGCGTAGCTCTTTAGGCATCGAGAAGGTGATGTTCTCTTCACGCCCGGCCAACTCATCGGCCCCGGTGGCACCCCAAGCCTGCAACTGCTGGATCACGCCACGCACCAATACTTCCGGAGCGGAGGCACCAGCGGTGATGCCAATACGCTCGACACCATCGAACCAGCTCTTCTGCAGGTCTTCGGCGCCGTCGATCAGATAGGCCGGGGTGGCCATGCGTTCAGCCAGTTCACGCAGGCGATTGGAGTTGGAGCTGTTCGGGCTGCCGACCACCAGCACCACGTCGCATTCGTCTGCCAGCTGCTTGACGGCATCCTGACGGTTTTGCGTGGCGTAGCAGATATCGTCCTTGCGCGGGCCGCCGATCGCCGGGAACCGAGTACGCAGGGCGTCGATCACGCGACTGGTATCGTCCATGGACAGGGTGGTCTGGGTGACGAAGGCCAGTCTTTCAGGGTTGTTTACCTGCAGCTCGGCGACATCTTTCTCGTCCTCGACCAGATAGATCGCGCCACCATTGCTGCCATCGTACTGGCCCATGGTGCCTTCTACTTCCGGATGGCCGGCATGGCCAATGAGGATGCATTCACGGCCGTCGCGGCTGTAACGCGCGACTTCGATGTGTACCTTGGTCACCAGCGGGCAAGTAGCGTCGAACACCTTCAGGCCACGGCCTGCGGCTTCGGTACGCACGGCCTGGGAAACGCCATGGGCGCTGAAGATCACGATCACGTCATCCGGCACCTGATCCAGTTCTTCGACGAAGATCGCCCCGCGGGCGCGCAGGTCTTCGACGACGAATTTGTTGTGGACCACTTCGTGGCGCACGTAGATCGGCGGCCCGAAGACTTCCAGGGCGCGGTTGACGATTTCGATCGCCCGGTCCACACCGGCGCAAAAGCCACGGGGATTGGCGAGTTTGATTTGCATGCTGTGCCTCGTGTCTTGCGCGCAAGAAATAGTAATGCCACCTGTCATTCGAACACCGGGCTCGAAAACAGTGAAAATCTTAATGTGGGAGCAGGCTCGCTCGCGAAAGCGTCATCACATGTAACATCAATGGCGACTGACACACCGCTTTCGCGAGCAAGCCCGCTCCCACATTGGACCGAGTTCGGTCAGTTACAGCGCTTTGACGTTGAAGATCTCGACGTCAAAGGTCAAGGTTTTACCGGCCAGCGGGTGGTTGAAGTCGATGGTCACCTGGGCGTCATCGAATTCTTTCACCACACCGGGCAGCTCAGTATTGGCCGCATCGTTGAAGATCACCAGCAAGCCAGGCGACAGTTCCATATCCTTAAACTGAGAGCGCGGGATGATCTGCACGTTTTGCGGGTTGGGCTGACCAAAGGCGTTTTCCGGCTCGATAGTCAGGGTGCGTTTGTCGCCGGCCTTGAAGCCGAACAGCGCGGCTTCGAAACCTGGCAACAGGCTGCCGTCGCCAACCTTGAAGGTCGCCGGGGCTTTGTCGAAGGTACTGTCGACGGTGTCGCCGTTCTCCAGGCGCAACGCAAAGTGCAAGGTGACTTCCGTGTTCTGGCCAATGCGTTGCTCAGCCAATACCTGTTCAGTCATGAACGGTTTCTCCGGTCTTTTTACTTTTGAACATATCCAGTGCAAGCATCACGGCACCGACAGAAATTGCGCTGTCAGCAAAGTTGAACGCCGGGAAATACCAGCGGTTCTGCCAATGCACCAGAATGAAATCGATCACATGGCCCAAGGCAATGCGGTCGTACAGGTTACCCAACGCGCCACCCAGCACCAGCGCCAATGCGACTGCCAGCCAGGTTTCGTTGCGCCCCAGGCGCTTGAGCCAGACCACCAGCACCGCACTGACCACCACCGCGATCAGGGCGAACAGCCAGCGCTGCCAGCCTGAGCTGTCAGCCAGGAAACTGAACGCCGCGCCGGTGTTGTAAGCCAGGGTCCAGCTGAAGTAATCGGGGATCACCACGATTTGCTGGTACATGCTCAGCGAGCCTTCGAAGTAGAACTTGCTGGCCTGGTCGATGACCAGGACCAGCAAACTCAACCAGAGCCAGCTCAGCCGTCCGAAACGGCCAACGGCATTAGGCATAGTGACGAACCTCGCCAGCGCCGCTGATGTTGTCGACGCAACGACCGCAGATTTCCGGATGCTCCGGGTTCACGCCGACGTCTTCACGGCAGTGCCAGCAACGGGCGCACTTGGCATGGCTCGACTTGACCACTTTGAGCTTCAGGCCGCCGACTTCGGTGACCACCGCGTCTGCCGGAGCCTGCACCAACGGTGCAACGGCGGCAGTCGAGGTGATCAACACGAAGCGCAGTTCGTTGCTCAGCTTGGCCAGATCGGCGCTCAGCGCGTCTTCGGCGAACAGCGTCACTTCGGCTTGCAGGTTGCCACCGACGGCCTTGGCCGCACGCTGGATCTCCATTTCCTTGTTGACCGCCACCTTCACCGCCATGATCCGCTCCCAGTAGGCGCGGTCCAGCTCGAAGCCTTCCGGCAATTCGGTCAGGCCTTCGTACCAGGTGTTGAGCATCACAGACTCGTTACGCTCGCCCGGCAGGTACTGCCACAGCTCGTCGGCGGTGAACGCCAGGATTGGCGCGATCCAGCGCACCAGCGCTTCGCTGATGTGGTACAGCGCGGTTTGCGCCGAACGACGGGCCTTGCTGTTGGCGCCAGTGGTGTACTGACGGTCCTTGATGATGTCGAGGTAGAAACCACCCAGCTCCTGCACGCAGAAGTTGTGGATCTTGGAGTAGACGTTCCAGAAGCGGTATTCGCCGTAGTGCTCTTGCAGCTCGCGTTGCAGCAGCAGGGTGCGATCCACGGCCCAACGGTCCAGCGCCAGCATTTCTTCGGCCGGCAGGATGTCGGTGGCCGGGTTGAAACCGGTCAGGTTGGAAAGCAGGAAGCGCGCGGTGTTACGGATGCGCCGGTAGGCGTCCGCACTGCGTTGCAGGATCTGCTCGGAAACCGCCATTTCACCCGAGTAGTCGGTAGAAGCAACCCACAGACGCATGATATCGGCGCCCAAGGTGTCGTTGACCTTCTGCGGCGCGATCACGTTGCCCAAAGACTTGGACATTTTGCGGCCGGACTCGTCGACGGTGAAACCGTGGGTCAGCAGCTCGCGGTACGGCGCGTGGTCATCGATGGCGCAACCGGTCAGCAACGACGAGTGGAACCAGCCGCGGTGTTGGTCCGAACCTTCCAGGTACAGGTCGGCGCGTGGACCGGTCTCGTGGCCCATCGAGTGCGAGCCGCGCAGGACGTGCCAGTGCGTGGTGCCCGAGTCGAACCAGACGTCCAGGGTGTCGCTGATCTTGTCGTACAGCGGCGCTTCTTCACCGAGCAACTCGGCGGCGTCCATCTTGAACCAGGCTTCAATGCCTTCGACTTCGACGCGCTGGGCAACGATTTCCATCAGTTCGACAGTGCGTGGGTGCAGCTCGCCGCTTTCCTTGTTCAGGAAGAACGGGATCGGCACGCCCCAGTTGCGCTGACGGGAGATGCACCAGTCAGGACGGTTGGCGATCATGGAGTGCAGGCGCGCCTGGCCCCAGGCCGGAACGAATTTTGTCTCTTCGATGGCTTTGATCGCCCGCTTGCGCAGGGTTTCGCCGGTTGCAGGCTCTTTGTCCATGCCGATGAACCACTGCGCGGTGGCGCGGTAGATCAGCGGGGTCTTGTGACGCCAGCAGTGCATGTAGCTGTGTTCAATGGTTTCGGTGTGCAGCAGCGCGCCGACTTCCGACAGTTTGTCGACGATGGCCGGGTTGGCCTTCCAGATGAACTGGCCGCCGAAGAACTCCAGCGACGTGGCGTATACGCCGTTGCTTTGCACCGGATTGAGGATGTCGTCGTTGACCATGCCATAGGCTTTACAGGTCACGAAGTCGTCTACGCCGTAGGCTGGCGAGGAGTGAACCACACCGGTGCCCGCGCCCAGTTCGACGTATTCGGCCAGGTAAACCGGCGACAGACGATCGTAGAACGGGTGACGGAAGTTGATCAGTTCCAGTGCTTTACCGGTGGTGGTCGCAATGACCGAGCCTTCCAGGCTGTAGCGGGCCAGGCACGACTCGACCAGCTCTTCAGCCAGCACCAGCAGTTTGTCGCCGACGTCGACCAGGGCGTAGTTGAATTCCGGGTGAACGTTCAGCGCCTGGTTGGCCGGGATGGTCCACGGGGTGGTGGTCCAGATCACGATCGAAGCAGGTTTGCCCAGCGATGGCAGACCGAACGCGGCAGCCAGTTTGGCTTCGTCGGCGATCGGGAAGGCCACGTCGATGGTCGCGGATTTCTTGTTCTCGTACTCGACTTCCGCTTCAGCCAGGGCCGAACCGCAGTCAAAGCACCAGTTCACAGGCTTCAGGCCCTTGAACACGAAGCCACCCTTGACGATTTCCGCCAGGGCGCGGATTTCACCGGCCTCGTTTTTGAAGTCCATGGTTTTGTACGGGTTGGCGAAATCGCCCAACACACCCAAACGGATGAATTCGGACTTCTGGCCTTCGATCTGCTCGGTGGCGTAGGCACGGCACAGTTCGCGGGTTTTGTCCGCGCCCAGGTTCTTGCCGTGGGTCACTTCGACTTTGTGCTCGATCGGCAGGCCGTGGCAGTCCCAGCCCGGAACATAAGGCGCGTCGAAACCCGACAGGGTTTTCGAGCGGATGATCATGTCCTTGAGAATCTTGTTCAGCGCATGACCGATGTGAATCGTGCCGTTGGCGTACGGAGGACCGTCGTGAAGTACGAACTTCGGACGATCCTTGCCAATCTCGCGCAACTTACCGTACAGGCCAATGCTGTCCCAGCGCTGCAGAATCTGCGGTTCGCGCTGAGGCAGGCCGGCCTTCATTGGGAAGGCGGTGTCCGGAAGGTTTAGCGTGGCTTTATAGTCGGTCATTTAAGGCTCTTCATTAGCGATTGGCGCTAGGTGCGACAGGGCACGGGCGGCGGCGACATCCGCATTGATCGCCGTCTTAAGCGCCTCCAGAGAGGCGAAACGCTGCTCTTCACGCAGCTTGTGGTGGAAAACCACCGTCAAACGCCGGTCATACAGATCGCCGGCAAAATCTAAAAGATGTACTTCAAGGTGGGCTTTGCCATCACCTTGGACCGTTGGCCTCACGCCGATATTGGCGACGCCTGGCCAGGCCTTGCCGTCGATGTCGATGTTGACCAGATAAACCCCGGACAGCGGTACACGACGACGCTTGAGTTGTATGTTGGCGGTCGGCGTACCGAGCTGGCGCGCCAGCTTCTGGCCATGCAGGACCCGCCCGGCAATCCGGTACGGACGACCGAGCAGCCGCTCGGCCAAGGCAAAATCGGCAGCGGCCAGGGCGTTACGCACCTGAGTGCTGCTGACACGAATGCCGTCCAGCACAACGGTCTGCGCCGCTTCGACGGTAAACCCCTGAAGGACGCCAGCCTGTTGCAGGAAATCGAAATCCCCTAGCCGGTCGCAGCCGAAACGGAAATCGTCGCCGACCTCCAGATGCTGCACGCCGAGGCCGTCCACCAGAATAGTATCGACGAATTCGCTCGCGCTGAGTTTGCTCAGGCGCTGATTGAACGCCAGGCACAGCACCCGGTCGACGCCCTCTTCGGCCAGCAGCTGCAGTTTGTCCCGCAAGCGGGCCAAGCGGGCCGGGGCGGTGTCCGGGGCGAAGAATTCTCGCGGCTGCGGCTCAAAAATCACCACGCAGCTGGGCACGCCCAACTCGAGCGCACGCTCACGCAGCCGGGCCAGGATAGCCTGGTGACCACGGTGAACACCGTCAAAGTTGCCAATAGTGGCGACACAGCCCCGATGCTGGGGGCGCAGGTTGTGGAGGCCTCGAACCAGCTGCATAACGCGCTTCTTGCTCATAAAGTGGTCGATTATAACCACACCCGGCGGCCGACGACAGGCAACACCGTAACCCAAAGTGATCGAGCCGACAAAACCGTCGGCCCGCCCGTGTTTATCGAGACAAAAGCCTCAGTTCAAAGCCTTGCGATTGAAGTCGCGCAAACGGAAGCCCATCAACAGCAACATGCCGAAATAGACCACCACGCCAGCGATCACCAATGCACCCAGACGCAGCAAACGCTCTAGCATATGCCCTTCCGCCCAAGCCGGCATGAAGTGCATTGCGCCCAGCAATACCGCGGACATCACCGCCACCGCCACCAGCAGTTTGAGACCGAACTTCGCCCAGCCCGGTTGCGGCTGATACATCTGCTGCTTGCGCAACTGATAGAACAACAGCCCGGCATTGATGCAGGCGCCCGCGCTGATGGCCAGGGCCAGACCGGCATGAGCCAGCGGACCGATCAGCACCAGGTTGAACAGCTGAGTGACGATCAGGGTGAAAATCGCGATTTTTACCGGAGTCCGGATGTTTTGTTGCGCATAAAAGCCTGGCGCCAGCACTTTGATCACGATAATCCCCAGCAAGCCGACGGAATAGGCAGTCAACGCGCGCTGAGTCATGGCCGCATCGAATGCGCTGAATTGGCCGTACTGGAACAACGAAACCGTCAGCGGCTCAGCCAGAATCCCCAGCGCCAGGGCGCACGGTAATACCAGCATGAAGCACAGGCGCAGCCCCCAATCGAGGATCCGCGAGTATTCGTGGCGATCCTGGCTGGCATAAGTCCTGGCCAGGGTCGGCAGCAGAATCGTGCCCAGTGCCACACCCAGCACACCGGATGGCAATTCCATCAGGCGATCGGCGTAATACATCCAGGAAACGGAACCGGCCACCAGAAACGAAGCAAATATGGTGTTGATGATCAGCGAAATCTGGCTCACCGAAACGCCGATGATCGCTGGCAACATCTGCTTCATGACCCGCCAGACACCGCTATCGCGCAGACTCAGGCGCGGCAGCACCAACATGCCGATCTTCTTCAGGTGCGGCAGTTGAAACAGCAACTGAGCCAGACCACCTACCAGAACGGCCCAGCCCAGAGCCATTACCGGCGGATCGAAATACGGCGTCAGGAACACCGCAAAGACGATCATGCTGACATTGAGCAGGGTCGGCACGAAGGCCGGGACCGAGAAGCGGTTCCAGGTATTGAGGATCGCGCCGGCCAATGAAGACAGGGAGATCAGCAATATATAAGGAAAAGTGACCCGCAGCAGATCGGTGGTCAGCTCGAATTTTTCCGGGGTCGTGACGAAACCCGGTGCCGTAGCCCAGATGACCCAGGGCGCCGCGAGCATGCCCAGCGCGGTGACCAGCGCCAGCACCAGCGTCAGCAGGCCCGAGACGTAGGCAATGAAGGTTCGCGTCGCCTCCTCGCCCTTCTGGCTTTTATATTCGGCGAGAATCGGCACGAACGCCTGGGAAAATGCTCCCTCAGCGAAGATCCGCCGCAGCAGATTGGGCAGTTTGAAGGCGATAAAGAAGGCATCGGTCGCCATTCCCGCACCAAATGCGCGAGCGATAAGGGTGTCGCGAACGAACCCCAACACCCGGGAAACCATCGTGATAGAGCTGACAGCGGCCAACGATTTGAGCAGATTCATTGAAAGAGTTTTTGCCTGTCGATAAACAGCAGGCGAACAACGCGCCCACTTATGCGATACTCCGCGCCGCAACAGCACAGAGCCAAAGCTCGCGAGTTTACAGGTCGCACGCCGGAAAGAAATATCCCGGCGCTCTATACCTGCCACTTAGCGGATCGTCTCAACCGCCCTTGACAAGACATCAACTCATCGGCATGATTCGCGGCCTATTTTGTTTGCTATTTCCTAAAAAGTCTTTCGAGGAGCTCGACGGTGGCCAACACACCTTCCGCCAAAAAACGTGCAAAACAGGCTGAGAAGCGTCGCAGCCACAACGCCAGCCTGCGTTCCATGGTTCGTACCTACATCAAGAATGTAGTTAAGGCCATCGACGCAAAAGACGCTGCCAAAGCTCAAGCTGCTTACGTTCTGGCTGTGCCAGTTATCGACCGTATGGCCGATAAAGGCATCATCCACAAGAACAAAGCTGCTCGTCATAAGAGCCGCCTGAATGGCCACGTAAAGGCCCTGAACGTTGCCGCTGCTGCCTAAGCGACACGCTCATTAAAAAACCGACCTCAGGGTCGGTTTTTTATTGCCTGCGATTTGGCAAACACCACGCAAAAAAATGTGGGAGCTGGCTTACTCGCGAAGGCGGCGTAACAGTCAACATAGATGCTGAATGTCAGCCAGTCTTCGCGGGCAAGCCCGCTCCCACATTTTGATCCTTGCTAGCTTATTGAGCGTGTGCCCACGGCAAAATCGGAATCGCCGTCACCGCATTCTGCGGGCTGCCCTCGATCAAACGATCGCTATAAACCAGGTACACCAGCGTATTGCGCTTCTTGTCGAGGAATCGCACCACTTGCATGGTCTTGAACACCAGGGACGTGCGCTCCTTGAACACCTCCTCGCCATCCTTGAGCTCACCCTTGAAGTTGATCGGCCCGACCTGACGGCACGCAATAGATGCTTCTGCGCGATCCTCAGCCAGACCTAACCCACCCTTTACCCCGCCAGTCTTGGCGCGCGACAGATAGCAAGTCACGCCCTCCACTTTCGGGTCATCAAACGCCTCGACAACGATACGGTCGTTCGGGCCGACGAACTTGAACACCGTCGACACCTGGCCAATTTCATCAGCCGAAGCCAACAGCGGCATCGCCAACAACAAGCCCAATAATCCTTTTGCCACACGCATTCAGGTATTCCTTCAGACCAGAATCAGGTTATCGCGGTGAACCAGTTCCGGCTCCGCCATGTAACCCAGCAGACCGACAATCGCCTCAGACGACTGACCGATGATTTTTTGTGCCTCCAGAGCACTGTAGTTAGCCAGGCCACGGGCGATTTCACGACCGTCCGGCGCCACGCAGACCACCATTTCGCCGCGACGGAAACTGCCCTGGACCAGTTTGACGCCCACCGGCAGCAAACTTTTATTGCCCAGGGACAACGCCGTCACCGCCCCCGCATCCAGCACCAGCGTGCCGCGGGTTTGCAGATGCCCGGCCAGCCACTGCTTACGCGCCGCCAGCATGCCGCGCTCAGGTGACAACAAGGTACCGATGCGCTCGCCAGCCTTGAGACGATCCAGCACGCGATCAATGCGCCCGCCGACAATGATGGTGTGCGCACCGGAACGCGCGGCCAGACGCGCAGCGCGCAACTTGGTCTGCATTCCGCCACGACCCAGTGCACCGCCCGTGCTGCCAGCCACCGCATCCAGTGCCGGATCATCGGCACGCGCCTCGTAAATCAGCTTGGCATCGGGATTGTTGCGCGGATCAGCGTCGAACATGCCGTCGCGATCGGTGAGGATCACCAGCAAATCAGCTTCAACCAGATTCGCCACCAACGCTGCCAACGTGTCGTTGTCGCCGAAACGGATTTCGTCAGTGACCACGGTGTCGTTCTCGTTGATCACCGGGATCACCTTGAGCTCGACCAGCGCGCGCAAGGTACTGCGAGCGTTGAGGTAGCGCTTGCGGTCGGACAAATCGTCGTGAGTCAGGAGAATCTGCGCGGTATGTCGGCCATGCTCGGCGAAGCTCGACTCCCAAGCCTGCACCAACCCCATCTGACCGATGGCGGCAGCGGCCTGCAACTCGTGCATTGCACTGGGTCGTACAGTCCAGCCCAAGCGGCTCATACCCGCCGCCACTGCCCCGGAGGACACCAGCACCAGCTCAACACCCGCCTCGTGCAGGGCAACCATCTGCTCAACCCAGACACCCATTGCCGCGCGATCCAGGCCTTTGCCGTCCGCCGTCAGCAAAGCGCTGCCGATCTTCACGACCCAACGCTGCGCACCTGTCACCTTGCTCCGCATCATCTTCAACCTTAGCTTGAGGACAGCACGACCCAGCGCTGCCCGTAACGTTATTCGTGACTACCGATTTCCAGATACTAAAACGCCGCTCTAGTGAGCGGCGCTTAAGTTTATCGCAACGAATCAGTCACGCACGTAAATGATTTCCGGACCGTCTTCGTCATCCACATCTTCTTCGTCCCAATCGTCGTCACCGATGTCATGAACCGACTTCACGCCACTGCGACGCAGGGCACGCTGATCGTCCAGCGCCTGCAGCTGGGCACGCGCTTCATCTTCGATACGCTGATCGAGCTCGGCCAGCTCTTCCTTGTAGGCCGGGTCGTTAGCCAGACGATCGGCACGATCTTCCAGGTAACGCATGATGTCATGGCAAAGACGCTCGGTGCCTTGCTTGGCGATCGCCGAGATCACGTAGACCGGACCGGTCCACTCCAGACGATCAACGATTTCCTTGACGCGAGCATCGTGCTCTTCTTCAAGGATCTGGTCGCATTTGTTCAGTACCAGCCAGCGATCACGCTCAGCCAGGGACGGGCTGAACTTGGTCAGCTCGCTGACGATCACTTCAGCGGCATCCGGAGCACTGGTGTCATCCAGCGGCGCCATGTCGACGAGGTGCAGCAGCAGACGGGTACGCGACAAGTGCTTGAGGAAACGAATCCCCAGGCCTGCGCCGTCGGAAGCACCTTCGATCAGACCCGGAATGTCCGCCACCACGAAGCTTTTCCAGCGATCGACGCTGACCACACCCAGGTTCGGCACCAGAGTGGTGAACGGGTAGTCGGCGACTTTCGGCTTGGCGGCCGATACCGAGCGAATAAAGGTACTTTTGCCGGCGTTCGGCAAACCGAGCAGACCGACGTCCGCCAACACCTTCATTTCCAGTTTCAGGTCGCGCTGCTCACCCGGTTTGCCCGGTGTGGTCTGGCGCGGCGCCCGGTTGGTGCTGGATTTGAAACGAGTGTTACCCAGACCGTGCCAGCCACCATGAGCCACCAACAGACGCTGGCCGGCCTTGGTCAAGTCGCCGATCACTTCCTGAGTCGCGGAATCGATAACGGTAGTGCCAACTGGAACGCGCAGCACCAGCTCCTCACCCTTCTTGCCGGTGCAGTCAGTGCTGCCGCCGTTGGAACCACGCTCGGCATCGAAGTGCCGGGTGTAACGGTAGTCCACCAGGGTGTTGAGGTTTTCGTCGGCGACCATGTAGACCGAGCCGCCATCACCACCATCACCACCGTTCGGGCCGCCGTTTTCAATGAATTTTTCGCGACGGAAGCTCATGCAACCGTTGCCGCCGTCCCCGGCCTTTACTCGAATCGATACTTCATCAACAAACTTCATAACAAAACGCCTCTCGCCATACGGACGAGCCGAAAAAACCTAGACATAAGACTCTTGCAAAAATGAGCGCAGCGACCTCAATCAACGACCGCCAATACAGCGCTGGAGCCCATCACAAACAGCTTTGCAAGAGACTCACCCCACAAACGAAAAAGCCCCGTCGCAAGACAGGGCTTTTCCAGCAACTACGTAATTATGCCGCGACGACGTCAGTCTTCGGGACAATGCTTACGTAACGACGACCGAAGGCGCCCTTTACTTCGAACTTGATCACGCCGTCGATTTTAGCGAACAGAGTGTGATCTTTGCCCATGCCAACGCCGTAGCCAGCGTGGAATTGGGTGCCGCGCTGACGCACGATGATGTTGCCCGGAATGATAACCTGGCCGCCATACATCTTCACGCCAAGGCGTTTGGCTTCTGAGTCGCGACCGTTACGGGTACTACCACCAGCTTTTTTGTGTGCCATGAGTTCAATTCTCCTAGTGAGGAATTAGGCTGAAATTAAGCCTGAATACCGGTGATTTTGATCTCGGTGTACCACTGGCGGTGGCCCATACGCTTCATGTGGTGCTTACGACGACGGAACTTGATGATGCGGACTTTATCGTGACGACCTTGGGAGATCACTTCAGCCACAACGGTAGCGCCAGGAACAACTGGAGCGCCGATATTCACGTCGTCGCCATTGGCAACCAACAGAACGCGATCAAAAGTAACGGATTCGCCGGTAGCGATTTCCAGTTTTTCGATCTTCAGGTATTCACCTGGAGCAACTTTGTACTGCTTGCCACCAGTAACGATTACTGCATAAGACATGGTATTTCTCCGATAATCCTGCTCACCCAGCTCTTTATAAGAAGAGGTATTGGCTGGCATGGCTGCATAAGGCTGGAAGGCCTGTTTGCAATTGCGTAAGGCAGGTGCTGCCCAGGAAGTTCAGGGTGCGCGATTGTACGCAAGCTGCTTGAGCGTTGCAAGTGGTCGTCTATCGTGCCTTGACACCCGCCGACGTGGGTCCTAGCATGCCGCGCAACCCTTCTGGAGCAACTGTCGCTGATGCAACCCCAAGCTTTCTACCGCGCGGTGGCGGACGATTTTAGCGCCGTCGACGGCATCATCAAGAAACAGCTGACTTCCCGAGTGCCGCTGGTATCGAAAATCGGCGACTACATTACCTCGGCTGGCGGGAAACGCCTGCGCCCGTTGCTCGTGCTGCTGTGCGGCAAGGCACTCGGCCGCGAAGGCGATGACCTGCGTCTGTTGGCCGCGACCATCGAGTTCCTGCACACCGCCACTTTGCTGCATGACGACGTTGTCGATATGTCCGGCATGCGCCGTGGCCGCTCGACCGCCAACGCCATGTGGGGCAACGCGCCAAGCGTGCTGGTGGGCGACTTCCTGTATTCGCGCTCTTTCGAAATGATGGTCGAACTGGGCTCCATGCCGGTGATGAAGATCCTTTCGCAAGCCACGCGCATCATCGCTGAAGGCGAAGTGTTGCAGCTGTCGAAGGTCCGCGACGCCAGCACCACCGAAGAAACCTACATGGAAGTCATCCGCGGCAAAACCGCGATGCTCTTCGAAGCCTCGACCCACAGTGCCGCCGCTCTGGCCGGTGCCTCGCCAGAACAGAGCGAAGCACTGCGCACCTTCGGCGATCACCTGGGGGTGGCCTTCCAATTGGTCGACGACCTGCTGGATTACCGTGGCGATGCCGAAACCCTGGGCAAGAACGTCGGCGACGATCTGGCCGAAGGTAAACCGACTCTGCCGCTGATCTACACCATGCGCGAAGGCACTCCTGAGCAGGCTGCACTGGTTCGTCAGGCGATCCAGAAAGGTGGTATCGAAGATCTGGAAAGCATTCGCGAAGCTGTTGAAGCTTCCGGTTCGCTGGATTACACCGCGCAACTGGCCCGCGATTATGTGGCCCGTGCGATCAAGTGCCTCGACGCCCTGCCCGCCAGCGAATACCGCGATGCGCTGGTTGAGTTGAGTGAGTTCGCAGTCGCCCGCACGCATTAAGATCAAAAGATCGCAGCCTTCGGCAGCTCCTACAGGTGTCCACAAAACCCTGTAGGAGCTGCCGAAGGCTGCGATCTTTTGCTTTCAGCTCCCTGCGCCTGAAAAACCCTATACAATGTGCGCTTTTTAGCGATCCTGAATCCAAGGAGCCTTAGTGAGCACGCTGCCACCCTGCCCAAAATGCAATTCCGAATACACCTACGAAGACGGCACCCAGCTGATCTGCCCCGAGTGCGCCCACGAATGGTCCGCCAGCGGTGAAGCCGAAGCAGCGTCCGATGACACAGTGAAAAAGGATTCGGTCGGCAATGTCCTGCAGGACGGCGATACCATCACCGTGATCAAGGACCTCAAGGTCAAAGGCACATCGTTGGTGGTCAAGGTCGGCACCAAGGTCAAGAACATCCGCCTGTGCGATGGCGACCACGACATCGACTGCAAGATCGATGGCATCGGCCCGATGAAACTCAAATCCGAGTTCGTCAGAAAAGTCTGAGTCTGCTGCATTCCATCCCGCGCCCGGCGCGGGATGGTGCTTCGCCCTTCCCCGAATCACCCAGCATTCCCGCGCAATAGCCAAACGCCATTCGTTTTGACACCCAGCAATTTCCCACAGAAAAAAACACAAACCGCCAATAGGCCCTTGCTATTTGATGAATAAGAATTATTCTCATTGAAACCCATCAAAGGAGATGAGACTCATGACTTATTTGATCGATGCCTGGCTGGACCGCCCACACCCCTACCTCAGAATCCTGCATCGGGAAACCGGGGAAGTTTGTGCGGTACTTGAAGAAGAAGCCTTGAACGAGCTGCAGGATCAGGGTGATCTGGACGTCAATGGCTTAAGCTCCAGCGAGCCGGTGGTGCTCAAGGAACTGGTGCGCAATCTGTTTCTGTTCTGCTATGCCCGGGCGTTGCGCCCGACGAATGAGCTGCACAACAAGATTGAACTATGAAAATGCAACATGTCGGAGCGAGCCCTGTGGGAGCGGGCTTGCTCGCGAAGAGGTCATGACATTCAACATCATCGCTGAATGACACACCGCATTCGCGAGCAAGCCCGCTCCCACATGACCGAGCCCGTTCCGACACTCAGGTCTTACAGAACGTCGAGCAGTTCGACGTCGAATACCAGTACGCTGTGCGGCGGAATGCTGCCAACGCCTTGAGCGCCGTAAGCCAGTTCGCTCGGCACGTACAGACGCCATTTGCTGCCGGCGTTCATCAGTTGCAGGGCTTCGGTCCAGCCAGCGATAACGCCGCCTACCGGGAATTCTGCAGGCTGACCACGATCGTAGGAGCTGTCGAACACAGTGCCGTCGATCAGGGTGCCGTGGTAGTGAGTGCGCACTTGGTCTTCACGGGTCGGCTTGGCGCCTTCACCCTGGGTCAGCACTTCGAATTGCAGGCCGGAAGCCAGAGTGGTGATGCCTTCGCGCTTGGCGTTTTCAGCCAGGAAAGCCAGGCCTTCGCCAGCAGCGGCTTCAGCCTTGGCTGCAGCTTCGGCCTGCATGATTTCGCGGATCACCTTGAAGCTGGCGGACATCTCTTCCTGACCCACACGGCTTGGCTTGCCGGCGAACGCGTCGGTCAGGCCAGCCAGGATTGCGTCGAGGCTAACGCCCGGAGGCGGGTTGTCACGCAGCTGGTCGCCCAACTGACGGCCAATGCCGTAGCTGACGCGGGTTTCGTCGGTAGACAGATTTACTTCGGACATGACACTGCTCCGTTGTGCGGACGGCCCTGGAACTTGCCGTGCGTGCACAGCGCATCCCGGAGCGCCCGGAATCAAAAGGGCGAGCAGACTAGCACAGATGCCGTCACGTTGATGAGCCGTGTCGGGCCTGTCACGCGGAACGGAAAGTGATCGGTACTTTCAGGCTTTCCTCGGTGCTGGCACCGCACATTTCATCCTGAACCGAGGTATGCACGACGTTGAACGACAACTTGGGAAAGGCATGAAGCACTTCACGCGCATGCTCGACCGAGCGCAGATGCAATATCTCGCCGTGCGCATCGCGCAATGGATGCCCCGCGCCATGCATCCGTGCCTCCAGCACGTAAAACACGCCTTCCATCGAGATCAGGTTAAGCTCATCGACCTTTCCGGCGACGGCATACGCATTCAATTCTTGCAGAGTCATGAGCGCACCTCACGCGGTGGCGGGCCAGGATCTCTACATGGAATGCCTCGACGGGCCAAAGTACAAGCCACAGACGACACCACCCGTCTGTTTCACAAAACTGTGGGAGCGGGGGGGGGGGGGGGGGGGGGGGGGGGGGGGGGGGGGGGGGGGGGGGGGGGGGGGGGGGGGGGGG
>NZ_JBXAOA010000046.1:0-157 GCF_058802325.1 Pseudomonas sp. GW822-FHT02E03
CGCCTTGCTGAAAGGGCAAAGCGAATACCAGCCAAAAGCCAGTTGAGGGCTTTCCCTCAACCATAGAATCTCCCACAGGGGATGATGTGCATCCGCAAGAGACTGGTCGGCTGACAGGCCGCCTTCGCAGGCAAGCCAGCTCCCACAGGGGATGATG
>NZ_JBXAOA010000046.1:254-42035 GCF_058802325.1 Pseudomonas sp. GW822-FHT02E03
ATGTGCATCCGCAAGAGACTGGTCGGCTGACAGGCCGCCTTCGCAGGCAAGCCAGCTCCCACAGGGGATGATGTGCATCCGCAAGAGACTGGTCGGCTGTCAGGTCGCCTTCGCAGGCAAGCCAGCTCCCACAGGGGATGATGTGCATCTGCAAGAGACTGGCCGGCTGACAGGCCGCCGTCGCAGTGATGCGGCGACCCGACAAGCCAGCTCCCACAAAAAATCAGAGCGCATCCGCTGTGCTTTTCACCACTCAACAGGCCGAGCGTTAGCTCGCCTGCAGCTTTTGATGTTGACGCACCGCCCCCTCGAGAGGCTGAGTGGAGGTTCTGCGCAGTGGGCAACCCGGCATGGATGCCGGGTTAGCCGCGCACGGCCATGGATGGCCGATCGCGGCGGGCCCACGGAGCAGGACCGGAGCGAGGGCATGCCGAGCCTGGGCGAGGCACCGAACGAAAGGGGCAGAAGCGCTTTGGTTACTTTCGCGCTTTTCGAAAGTGACTCGCTGTAAAAGCGAAACCAATAGAAGCCGTTACCGCAGAAACGGATATGTACACAACCAAAGAGCCGGGAAGGCCCCAAGGCCCACAAACAAAAACGGCCTCTATCCAATAGAGGCCGTTTCCGGTACAGCTCAAGACGTTATCGCAAGACAGCGCCTATCAGCGGTCTTCAAGCCGAGTGATATCACGCGACTCATAGCCAGTGTACAGCTGACGCGGACGGCCAATCTTGTACGGGCTGGAGAGCATTTCCTTCCAGTGGGAAATCCAGCCGACAGTCCGCGCCAGAGCGAAGATCACGGTGAACATGCTGGTCGGAATGCCGATCGCCTTGAGGATGATCCCCGAGTAGAAGTCGACGTTCGGGTACAGCGAGCGCTCGATGAAGTACGGATCGGTCAGGGCGATCTCTTCCAGGCGCATGGCCAGTTCGAGTTGCGGATCGTTGGTGATGCCCAGCTCTTTCAGCACTTCGTCGCAGGTTTGCTTCATGACGGTGGCGCGTGGGTCGCGGTTTTTGTAAACCCGGTGACCGAAGCCCATCAGTTTGAACGGATCGTTCTTGTCCTTGGCCTTGGCGATGTACTTGTCGATGTTCGAAACATCGCCAATCTCGTCAAGCATGGTCAGAACGGCTTCGTTCGCACCGCCGTGGGCAGGGCCCCACAGTGCAGCGATACCGGCGGCGATACAGGCGAACGGGTTGGCACCCGACGAGCCGGCCAGGCGTACGGTAGAAGTCGATGCGTTCTGCTCGTGGTCGGCATGGAGGATGAAGATCCGGTCCATGGCCTTGGCGAGTACCGGGCTGATCGGTTTGATCTCGCACGGGGTGTTGAACATCATGTGCAGGAAGTTTTCCGCGTACGACAGGTCGTTGCGCGGGTACATCATGGGTTGGCCCATGGAGTACTTGTAAACCATTGCGGCCAGGGTCGGCATCTTGGCAACCAGGCGGATCGCGGAGATTTCGCGATGCTGCGGGTTATTGATGTCGAGGGAGTCGTGGTAGAAGGCCGAGAGGGCACCCACTACGCCGCACATGACGGCCATCGGGTGAGCGTCGCGACGGAAGCCGTTGAAGAAGGTCTTCAACTGCTCGTGAACCATTGTGTGGTTCTTCACGGTGCCGACGAACTGGGCCTTCTGTTCTGCGGTCGGCAATTCGCCGTTGAGCAGCAGATAGCAGGTTTCCAGGTAGTCCGACTTTTCAGCCAGCTGTTCGATCGGGTAGCCGCGGTGCAGCAGAATGCCGTTGTCGCCGTCAATATAGGTGATCTTCGACTCGCAGGAGGCAGTCGACATGAAACCAGGGTCAAAGGTGAAACGGCCCGTGGCCGTCAGGCCCCGAACGTCGATAACATCGGGACCAACGGTGCCGGTTAAAATGGGCAGCTCGACGGGGGCTGCGCCCTCGATGATCAACTGCGCTTTTTTGTCAGCCATGTGGCCTCCTATTTATGCTTGAAATCATCAGACAGACCCCCCACGCAGGGCCCGCACCACTATAGTGAGATAAATTCGAATGTCAATTTGCCTAAAGTCTTGCTCCAGAAGGCTTTAACCGGACTTTTTCCTCGAAATTGACTGCCATTTACGCCTTTTATGTCACTTGTGCAATCAGCTATTAGGGGAAGGTGAACGCGTTGTCATTAGTAGCCTAACTGTCTATACTCGGCCACCGACCGCCAGGGGCTTTTGGGCCTGCTTTATTGGGGGTCGCATCCCTGGGTGGTGGTTACCTGACCAGTGCACTCCCCAACAACTTTGCCCTGATTGTTAGGGGCTCTTCAGTGTGAAAAAAAGCCGTGAAAAGCCAACGACCTGTAAACCTAGACCTAAGGACCATCAAACTCCCCATCACCGGCGTTACGTCGTTTCTTCACCGTGTTTCCGGCATCATCCTCTTCCTGGGCCTTGGCTTCATGCTTTATGCATTGGGCAAATCTCTGGGTTCCGAGGAAGGTTTTGCCGAGGTGAAGGCATGCTTGACCAGCCCGCTGGCCAAGTTCGTAGCATGGGGCCTCCTGTCCGCTCTTCTGTATCACCTGGTAGCCGGTGTGCGCCATTTGATTATGGATATGGGCATCGGTGAGACGCTGGAAGGCGGCAAACTGGGCTCGCAAATCATTATCGCCGTATCTGCGGTGTTGATCGTTCTGGCGGGAGTTTGGATATGGTAACCAGCGTTACGAACCTGTCGCGTTCGGGCCTCTATGACTGGATGGCGCAGCGTGTGTCTGCGGTCGTTCTCGCGGCTTATTTCATCTTCCTGATCGGATACCTCGTTGCGAATCCAGGCATTGGCTACGACCAATGGCATGCCCTGTTCGCCCACAACGGGATGCGTATCTTCAGTCTGCTGGCCCTTGTAGCCCTGGGCGCTCACGCCTGGGTCGGCATGTGGACCATCGCGACTGACTACCTGACGCCGATGGCGCTGGGCAAGTCCGCGACTGCAGTACGTTTCCTTTTCCAGGCAGTATGCGGCGTTGCGATGTTCGCTTACTTCGTCTGGGGTGTGCAGATTCTCTGGGGTATCTGATCCATGGCTAACATTCCAACGATTTCTTTCGACGCCATCATTATTGGTGGCGGCGGTGCCGGCATGCGCGCAGCGCTGCAACTGGCACAAGGCGGTCACAAGACTGCCGTGATCACCAAGGTTTTCCCGACGCGTTCGCACACCGTATCGGCTCAGGGTGGCATCACCTGCGCTATCGCTTCTGCGGACCCGAACGATGACTGGCGCTGGCACATGTACGATACCGTCAAGGGTTCCGACTACATCGGTGACCAGGACGCTATCGAATACATGTGTCAGGAAGGCCCGGCTGCGGTGTTTGAACTGGACCACATGGGTCTGCCGTTCTCCCGTACCGAGCAAGGCCGTATCTATCAGCGTCCATTCGGCGGTCAGTCGAAGGATTACGGTAAAGGCGGGCAGGCTGCCCGTACCTGCGCCGCTTCCGACCGTACCGGTCACGCGCTGCTGCACACCCTTTATCAGGGCAACCTGAAAGCTGGCACCACGTTCCTTAACGAGTACTACGCTGTTGATCTGGTGAAGAACCAGGACGGCGCATTCGTCGGCGTGATTGCCATCTGCATCGAAACCGGCGAAACCACCTACATCCGCGCCAAGGCTACCGTACTGGCCACCGGCGGTGCAGGTCGTATCTACGCTTCGACCACCAACGCCCTGATCAACACCGGTGACGGCGTTGGTATGGCGCTGCGTGCAGGCGTGCCGGTACAAGACATCGAAATGTGGCAGTTCCACCCGACCGGCATCGCCGGCGCCGGTGTACTGGTTACCGAAGGTTGCCGTGGTGAAGGTGGTTACCTGATCAACAAGCACGGCGAGCGTTTCATGGAGCGTTATGCTCCGAACGCCAAAGACCTTGCCGGTCGTGACGTCGTTGCCCGTTCGATGGTTAAAGAGATCATCGCCGGCAACGGTTGCGGTCCGAATGGCGACCACGTAATGCTCAAACTCGACCACTTGGGCGAGGAAGTGCTGCACAGTCGTCTGCCAGGCATCTGCGAACTGTCCAAGACTTTCGCACACGTTGACCCTGTTGTTGCTCCAGTTCCGGTCGTTCCGACCTGCCACTATATGATGGGCGGCGTTCCGACCAACATTCACGGTCAGGCAATCACCCAGAACGACGAAGGCGTCGACCAAATCATCCCTGGCCTGTTCGCAGTGGGTGAAGTGGCGTGCGTATCGGTTCACGGCGCCAACCGTCTGGGCGGCAACTCGCTGCTCGACTTGGTGGTATTCGGCCGCGCTGCCGGCCTGCACCTGGAAAAAGCGCTGAGCGACGGTATCGAATACGATGACGCCACCGACGCTGACATCAACGCGGCCCTGGCACGTCTGTCCGCTCTGAACGAGCGTACCGAAGGTGAAGACGTGGCAACCCTGCGTCGCGAACTGCAAAGCTGCATGCAGAACTACTTCGGTGTGTTCCGTACCGGCGAATACATGCAGAAGGGTATTGCTCAGCTGGCTGATCTGCGCGTGCGTATCGCCAACGTCAAGATCAACGACAAGAGCCAGGCCTTCAACACCGCGCGTATCGAAGCGCTGGAACTGCAAAACCTGCTGGAAGTGGCCGAAGCCACTGCTATCGCTGCAGAAGTGCGCAAAGAGTCCCGCGGCGCTCACGCCCGTGAAGACTTCGAAGACCGTGACGATGAAAACTGGCTGTGCCACACCCTGTACTTCCCGGGTGACAAGCGCGTTGCCAAGCGTGCTGTGAACTTCTCGCCGAAGACTGTTCCGACTTTTGAACCTAAGATTCGGACTTATTAAGGGTGGCCGCCATGTTGCAAGTCAGTGTTTATCGTTACAACCCTGATCAGGACGCTGCGCCGTTCATGCAGGAATTCCAGGTTGATACCGGTGGTAAAGACCTGATGGTGCTGGACGTGCTGGCCCTGATCAAAGAGCAGGACGAAGGTTTCTCCTATCGTCGCTCTTGCCGTGAAGGTGTTTGCGGTTCCGACGGCATGAACATCAACGGCAAAAACGGTCTGGCATGCATCACGCCGCTGTCTGCCGTCGTGAAACGTAACAAGCTGATCGTTCGTCCGCTGCCAGGTTTGCCGGTTATCCGTGACCTGGTCGTCGATATGAGCATCTTCTACAAGCAATACGAAAAGGTTAAGCCATACCTGCAGAACGACACGCCGGCTCCGGCCATCGAGCGTCTGCAGTCCCCTGAAGAGCGTGAAAAGCTCGACGGTCTGTACGAGTGCATCCTGTGCGCTTGCTGCTCGACTTCGTGCCCGTCCTTCTGGTGGAACCCGGACAAGTTCCTGGGTCCGGCTGCTCTGCTGCAAGCCTATCGCTTCCTGGCAGACAGCCGCGACAACAAGACATCCGAGCGTCTGGCTTCGCTGGATGACCCGTTCAGCGTATTCCGCTGCCGGGGCATCATGAACTGCGTCAACGTTTGTCCGAAAGGCCTGAACCCGACTAAGGCCATCGGTCACATCCGTAACATGCTGCTGCAAAGCGGCGTGTGATTCAGCTGCTGTAACCCGGCTGTTGTAAAAGTTGTACCGCTGTACCCGTAGATGCTACGGCGCAGGCTTCAACCGGCGCCGTAGTTTTAACCTGGGCAGCAGCTTATAAGGCTGCGGCTCTTATTTTGAAGAAATGAGACAAGCAGGGGCATCCGGGCTGGTACCCGGACTATCAGCGTGATCCTAAGTGGCTTGTTTTAGTCGCTGCATTCGGACTTCTGCAAGTTTTCTCGGTGTCGACGCCGGTGGTGTTCCCCTAACCGAGGGTGACCAAGCATGCAAGAAAGCGTGATGCAGCGCATGTGGAACAGCGCCTACCTATCCGGTAGTAACGCTGCCTATGTGGAAGAGCTCTACGAGCTCTACCTGCACGACCCTAACGCTGTGCCAGAAGAGTGGCGCACCTACTTCCAGAAGTTGCCTGCTGATGGCAACACTGCCACCGATGTTTCGCACTCCACAATTCGCGATCATTTCGTCTTGCTGGCAAAGAACCAGCGCCGCGCCCAACCGGTTTCCGCCGGTAGCGTGAGCAGTGAGCACGAGAAGAAGCAAGTTGAAGTGCTGCGATTGATCCAGGCCTACCGTATGCGTGGCCACCAGGCAGCCCAGCTTGACCCGCTGGGGCTGTGGCAGCGTCCTGCACCTGCAGACCTGTCAATCAATCATTACGGCTTGACCAATGCCGATCTTGATACGACCTTCCGTGCCGGCGACCTGTTCATCGGCAAAGAGGAGGCGAGCCTACGCGAAATTCACGAAGCGTTGCAGCAGACATATTGCCGCACCATCGGCGCTGAATTTACGCATATCACCGATTCCGAGCAGCGCCAGTGGTTCCAGCAGCGTCTGGAAAGCGTGCGCGGCCGTCCGACGTACTCCGTCGACATCAAGAGCCACCTGCTTGAGCGCGTCACCGCCGGCGAAGGCCTGGAAAAATACCTCGGGACCAAATACCCGGGTACCAAGCGTTTCGGTCTGGAAGGCGGCGAGAGCCTGATTCCGATGCTCGACGAGCTGATCCAGCGTTCCGGTTCTTACGGCACCAAGGAAATCGTGATCGGCATGGCCCACCGTGGCCGTCTCAACGTGCTGGTCAACACCTTCGGCAAGAACCCGCGCGAGCTGTTCGACGAGTTCGAAGGCAAGAAGAAGGTCGAGCTGGGTTCCGGTGACGTTAAGTATCACCAGGGCTTCTCGTCCAACGTGATGACCACCGGCGGTGAAGTTCACCTGGCCATGGCGTTCAACCCTTCCCACCTGGAAATCGTTTCCCCGGTGGTCGAGGGTTCGGTTCGCGCCCGTCAGGATCGTCGTAACGACCCTACCGGCGAGAAGGTTCTGCCGATCTCCATCCACGGTGATGCGGCATTCGCCGGTCAAGGCGTGGTGATGGAAACCTTCCAGATGTCGCAGACCCGCGGTTTCAAGACCGGCGGCACCGTGCACATCGTGATCAACAACCAGGTCGGTTTCACCATCAGCAACCCGCTGGACTCGCGCTCCACCGAGTACGCGACCGACGTTGCGAAGATGATCCAGGCGCCGATCCTCCATGTGAATGGTGATGATCCGGAAGCCGTGTTGTTCGTGACCCAGCTGGCCATCGACTACCGCATGCAGTTCAAGCGTGACGTGGTGATCGACCTGGTCTGCTACCGTCGTCGCGGCCACAACGAGGCCGACGAGCCTAGCGGCACCCAGCCAATCATGTATCAGCAGATCACCAAACAGCGCACTACCCGTGAGCTGTATGCCGATCGTCTGACCCAGGGCGGTGTGCTGGACGCAGAGCGTGTTCAGGCGAAAGTCGACGAATACCGCAATGCGCTGGACAACGGCCTGCACGTGGTAAAAAGCCTGGTCAAAGAGCCGAACAAAGAGTTGTTCGTGGACTGGCGTCCGTATCTGGGCCACGCCTGGACCGCGCGTCACGACACTCGCTTCGATCTGAAAACCTTGCAGGAACTGTCCGCCAAGCTGCTGGAAATTCCGGAAGGCTTCGTGGTTCAGCGCCAGGTCTCGAAAATCTACGAAGACCGTCAGAAAATGCAAGCCGGCGGCCTGCCGATCAACTGGGGTTACGCCGAAACCATGGCGTACGCGACCCTGGCGTTCGAAGGTCACCCGATTCGCATGACGGGTCAGGACATCGGTCGCGGTACGTTCTCGCACCGTCACGCTGTCTTGCACAACCAGAAAGACGCGGGTACCTACGTCCCGCTGCAAAACCTGTACAAGGGCCAGCCACGTTTCGACCTGTACGATTCGTTCCTGTCCGAAGAAGCCGTGCTGGCGTTCGAATACGGTTACTCGACCACCACGCCTGAGGCGCTGGTGATCTGGGAAGCCCAGTTCGGCGACTTCGCCAACGGTGCCCAAGTGGTTATCGACCAGTTCATCACCAGTGGCGAGCACAAGTGGGGCCGTCTCTGCGGTCTGACCATGCTGCTGCCGCACGGTTATGAAGGTCAGGGTCCGGAGCACTCTTCGGCTCGTCTGGAGCGTTACCTGCAACTGTGCGCCGAGCACAATGTTCAGGTTGCCGTCCCGACCACCCCGGCTCAGATCTACCACTTGCTGCGTCGTCAGGTGATTCGCCCGCTGCGCAAGCCGTTGATCGTCCTGACTCCGAAGTCGCTGCTGCGTCACAAACTGGCCATCTCGACCCTGGAAGATCTGGCCGAAGGTTCGTTCCAGACCGTTATCCCGGAAATCGATGCCCTGGACCCGAAAAAGGTCGAGCGCGTTGTTCTGTGTAGCGGCAAGGTCTACTACGACCTGCTGGAAAAACGCCGTGCCGAAGGTCGTGATGACATCGCCATCGTGCGTATCGAGCAGCTGTACCCATTCCCTGAGGACGACCTGAAAGAAGTCCTGGCTCCTTACACCAACGCCAAGCATGCCGTTTGGTGTCAGGAAGAGCCGATGAACCAGGGTGCCTGGTACTGCAGCCAACACCACTTGCGTCGTAGCATCAGTACGCTCAACAAGTCTCTCGTACTCGAGTACGCGGGCCGTGAGGCTTCTGCTGCACCTGCTTGTGGTTATGCATCGATGCACGCTGAGCAGCAGGAACAACTGCTGCAAGACGCCTTTACTGTTTAACGCCTTCGCGCACCTGAAACCGAATTTAAGGACCCACAGATAATGGCTATCGAAATCAAAGCCCCCACTTTCCCGGAATCGGTTGCCGATGGCACCGTTGCCACCTGGCACAAAAAACCGGGCGACGCCGTCAAGCGTGATGAGCTGATCGTCGACATCGAAACCGACAAAGTCGTGCTGGAAGTGTTGGCTACCGCTGATGGCGTGCTGGGCGCTATCGTCAAGAACGAAGGCGACACCGTTCTGTCCGACGAAGTTCTGGGCTCCATCGGTGAGGGCAGTGCTGCCGCCGCTGCTCCAGCCGCCGCTGCTGCACCTGCTGCTGCCGCTGCTCCTGCCGAAGCGGGCGAAGACGATCCTGTTGCTGCACCGGCTGCTCGCAAGCTGGCTGAAGAAAACGGCATCAACATCGCTTCCGTTGCCGGCACCGGCAAAGGCGGTCGTGTGACCAAGGAAGACGTTGTTGCCGCTGTAGCTGCCAAGAAAGCCGCTCCGGCTGCCGCACCTGCCAAGGCTGCTGCGCCTGCCGCTGCTGCTCCAGTGTTCGCTGCCGGCGATCGCATCGAGAAGCGCGTACCGATGACCCGCGTGCGGGCCACCGTCGCCAAGCGTCTGGTTGAAGCTCAATCGAACATGGCGATGCTGACCACTTTCAACGAAGTCGACATGACCGAAGTCATGGCGTTGCGTTCGAAGTACAAGGATCTGTTCGAGAAGTCCCACAACGGCGTGCGCCTGGGCTTCATGTCGTTCTTCGTCAAGGCTGCCACCGAAGCACTGAAACGCTTCCCGGCTGTCAACGCGTCGATCGACGGTGCCGACATCGTTTACCACGGCTACGCTGACGTCGGTGTTGCTGTTTCCAGCGACCGCGGCCTGGTTGTACCGGTTCTGCGTAACGCCGAACTGATGAGCCTGGCTGAAATCGAAGGCGGCATCGCCACCTTCGGCAAGAAGGCTCGTGACGGCAAGCTGTCGATGGACGAAATGACCGGTGGTACGTTCACCATCACCAACGGTGGTACCTTCGGTTCGATGATGTCGACTCCGATCGTCAACCCGCCACAAGCGGCCATCCTGGGCATGCACAACATTCTGCAGCGTCCTATGGCGATCAACGGTCAAGTCGTTATCCGTCCGATGATGTACCTCGCTCTGTCCTACGATCACCGTTTGATCGACGGCAAAGAAGCTGTGACCTTCCTGGTTACCATCAAGAACCTGCTGGAAGACCCGGCTCGTTTGCTGCTGGATATCTGATTTCGTTGCACGGGCCGCTCAGTGATGGACGGCCCTTCTGTAATGACCAGCTTCGTCCCACGACGGTCCCCAAAAGGGGCCGTCCGGTTTGATTCGAGAAGGAATGACACATGACTCAGAAATTCGACGTGGTAGTGATTGGCGCGGGCCCTGGCGGCTACGTGGCTGCCATTAAAGCAGCGCAACTGGGCCTCTCCACTGCCTGCATCGAGAAATACACCGACAAGGAAGGCAAACTGGCCCTCGGCGGTACTTGCCTGAACGTCGGCTGCATTCCATCCAAGGCGCTGCTGGACAGCTCCTGGAAGTTCCACGAAGCCCAAGACGGCTTCGCGATCCACGGTATCAACCACGCTGGCGTGACCATGGACGTGCCAGCAATGGTCGGCCGTAAAGCCAACATCGTTAAAGGTCTGACCTCGGGTGTTGCCACCCTGTTCAAGGCAAACGGTGTGACCTCGATCCAGGGCCACGGCAAACTGCTGGCCGGCAAGAAAGTCGAAGTCACCAAGCCTGACGGTTCGGTAGAAATCATTGAAGCCGAGAACGTGATTCTGGCTCCAGGTTCGCGTCCGATCGACATTCCACCGGCTCCGGTCGACCAGAATGTGATCGTCGATTCGACTGGCGCGCTGGAATTCCAATCGGTTCCAAAACGTCTGGGCGTGATTGGCGCTGGCGTGATCGGTCTGGAACTGGGTTCGGTCTGGTCCCGTCTGGGCGCAGAAGTTACCGTTCTCGAAGCGCTGGATACCTTCCTGATGGCCGCTGACGCTGCCGTTTCCAAGGAAGCGCTGAAAACCCTGACCAAACAAGGTCTGGACATCAAGCTGGGTGCTCGCGTTACCGGTTCCAAAGTGAACGGCGACGAAGTCGTTGTGAACTACACCGATGCCAACGGCGAACAGAACATCACTTTCGACAAGCTGATCGTAGCCGTTGGTCGCCGTCCGGTGACCACTGATCTGCTGGCTGCCGATTGCGGCGTGACCCTGGACGAGCGCGGTTTCGTGCACGTTGACGATCACTGCGCCACCACCGTACCGGGCGTTTACGCCATCGGTGACGTGGTTCGCGGCATGATGCTGGCACACAAGGCTTCGGAAGAGGGCATCATGGTTGTCGAGCGCATCAAGGGTCACAAAGCCCAGATGAACTATGACTTGATCCCGTCAGTTATTTATACTCACCCGGAAATCGCGTGGGTCGGCAAAACCGAGCAGACCTTGAAGGCTGAAGGCGTTGAAGTTAACGTTGGCACCTTCCCGTTCGCAGCCAGTGGCCGTGCCATGGCAGCCAACGACACCGGCGGTTTCGTGAAAGTCATTGCCGATGCCAAGACTGACCGCGTATTGGGCGTCCACGTGATTGGCCCGAGCGCTGCAGAACTGGTTCAGCAGGGCGCGATCGGTATGGAATTCGGCACCAGCGCTGAAGACCTGGGCATGATGGTTTTCTCCCATCCGACCCTGTCTGAAGCCTTGCACGAAGCAGCTTTGGCTGTGAATGGCGGCGCCATCCACATCGCCAACCGCAAGAAGCGTTAAGACAATAAGAAACCACGGCGGTACGGCCCGTCGTGAGCCTTGCGTGCAAGACTCACCGCGGAATGTCCGCTGGACGCAGTCTTGCGTAGCTGCACCGGGTAACTGGAAAGCTACGCAAGCAGCAGTCACAGGTGGTGCGGCACCAGAACGGTGCAGCACCGAATGCGCAGTACCTAACGAAGACGGTAATAAGCATGAATCTTCACGAGTATCAGGGTAAGCAGCTGTTCGCTGAATACGGCCTGCCAGTTTCCACCGGCTACGCAGTAGACACCCCGGAAGCAGCAGCAGAAGCTTGCGACAAAATCGGCGGCACCGAGTGGGTTGTCAAAGCCCAGGTCCACGCTGGTGGTCGCGGTAAAGCGGGCGGCGTAAAGCTGGTTCGCAGCAAAGAAGACGCCAAAGCATTCGCTCAACAGTGGTTGGGCAAGCGTCTGGTGACTTACCAGACTGATGCCAATGGCCAGCCAGTCACCAAGATCCTGGTTGAATCGTGCACTGATATCGCTAAAGAGCTGTACCTGGGCGCTGTCGTTGACCGTTCGAGCCGTCGCATCGTGTTCATGGCTTCCACCGAAGGTGGCGTGGACATCGAGAAAATCGCTCACGACACCCCTGAGAAAATCCTCAAGGCCACTATCGATCCACTGGTTGGCGCTCAGCCATTCCAGGGTCGCGAGCTGGCATTCCAGCTGGGTCTGGAAGGCAAGCAAGTTGCTCAGTTCGCCAAGATCTTCGTAGGTCTGGCCAAGCTGTTCAAGGATCACGACCTGGCTCTGCTGGAAGTGAACCCGCTGGTGATCAAGGCTGACGGCGATCTGCATTGCCTCGACGCCAAGATCAACATCGACGCCAACGCCATGTACCGTCAGCCTAAGCTGAAGACTTTCCACGATCCGTCGCAAGACGATCCGCGCGAAGCGCACGCTGCCAAGTTCGAACTGAACTACGTAGCACTGGAAGGCAACATCGGTTGCATGGTCAACGGTGCTGGCCTGGCCATGGGTACCATGGACATCGTCAACCTGCATGGCGGCAAACCAGCCAACTTCCTCGACGTGGGCGGCGGTGCTACCAAAGAACGCGTTACCGAAGCGTTCAAGATCATCCTGTCCGACACTAACGTCGCTGCAGTATTGGTCAACATCTTCGGCGGCATCGTTCGTTGCGACATGATTGCCGAAGGCATCATCGGCGCTGTGAAAGAAGTCGGCGTGAAAATCCCGGTTGTTGTTCGCCTTGAAGGCAACAACGCTGAGCTGGGCGCTAAAGTACTGGCAGAAAGCGGTTTGAACATCATCGCTGCTACCAGCCTGACCGACGCTGCTCAACAAGTCGTTAAAGCTGCGGAGGGCAAATAATGAGCGTCCTGATCAATAAAGACACCAAAGTTATCTGCCAGGGTATTACCGGTTCGCAAGGTAGTTTCCACACCCAGCAAGCCATCGAATACGGCACCAAGATGGTTGGTGGTGTAACTCCAGGCAAAGGCGGCACCGAGCACCTGGGTCTGCCAGTGTTCAACACCGTGAAAGACGCTGTAGCTGCCACTGGCGCCACCGCCAGCGTGATCTACGTTCCAGCTCCTTTCTGCAAGGACTCCATCCTGGAAGCAGCATTCGGCGGCATCAAGCTGATCGTTTGCATCACTGAAGGCATTCCTACCCTGGACATGCTGGACGCTAAAGTTAAGTGCGACGAACTGGGCGTAGTCCTGATCGGTCCTAACTGCCCAGGCGTGATCACTCCAGGCGAATGCAAGATCGGCATCATGCCAGGTCACATTCACTTGCCAGGCAAGGTCGGTATCGTTTCCCGTTCCGGCACCCTGACCTACGAAGCTGTGAAGCAGACTACTGACGCCGGTTTCGGTCAGTCGACTTGCGTCGGCATCGGTGGTGACCCGATCCCGGGTTCGAACTTCATCGACATCCTGAAGCTGTTCCAGGAAGACCCGAAGACCGAAGCGATCGTGATGATCGGCGAGATCGGCGGTTCGGCTGAAGAAGAAGCGGCTGCCTACATCAAGGCACACGTGACCAAACCGGTTGTTTCCTACATCGCTGGTGTGACTGCTCCTCCGGGCAAGCGCATGGGCCATGCTGGCGCAATCATCTCTGGCGGCAAAGGCACTGCAGACGAGAAATTCGCTGCTCTGCAAGACGCAGGCGTTAAAACCGTGCGTTCGCTGGCAGACATCGGCAAGGCCCTGGCCGAGCTGACCGGTTGGGCTGTCAAGTAAGCCTCGCGCTTAACTGACGCTTCACCAGGCAAAGGCCACCTTCGGGTGGCCTTTGTCGTTTCCGGGTGATCGTTCCCACGCTCTGCGTGGGAATGCCGCCAGGGACGCTCCGCGTTCCGCCTTTGAATGTGACGCGGAGCGTCATGGGATGCATTCCCACGCAGAGCGTGGGAACGATCTGTGCCAAGGTAGGAAAATTAGGTATGTAAACGCGACATTGAAATGTCGCGTATCGGATAGTTCGCCCTGTAACAGTGCGTTTGTCGTGCAAATTCGTTAGGCTAGCAGCCATTTTTGCGTCCGCGGCCCACAAGGCAGCGACGCGCTAAACGGGTTAGTCCTATACGGGCCGACAGCATTTCCCTCACCCATAAGGGAAATCCCTCTCTAAATTCCGATTCAGTAGTGTGGTATTTCCTTAATGAAAGTGTTGAAAGGCCAGGACATCCTGGCACTGGGTTTTATGACATTTGCCCTGTTCGTCGGGGCTGGCAACATCATCTTCCCGCCTATCGTCGGTTTGCAGTCCGGGCCTAATGTCTGGATGGCGGCGCTGGGTTTTCTGATCACCGCGGTTGGTTTGCCGGTGATCACCGTTGTCGCCCTGGCCAAGGTCGGTGGTGCAATGGATGCCTTGAGCAGCCCGATCGGTAAAGTCGCTGGTGGCCTGCTGGCAGCCGCGTGCTACCTCGCTGTCGGCCCGTTGTTCGCAACGCCGCGCACCGCGACCGTGTCGTTCGAAGTGGGCCTGGCGCCGCTGACTGGCGAGAGCCCGCTGGCGTTGTTTCTCTATAGCTCGGTGTACTTCCTGGTGGTGTTCTTCATCTCGCTCTACCCGGGCCGCCTGCTCGATACCGTAGGACGTTTCCTCGCACCGCTGAAGATTATCGCCCTGGCCGTTCTTGGCATCGCCGCGTTTGCGTTGCCGGCCGGTGATATCGGCGTGGCCACTCCTGAATATGTCGCAGCACCGTTCTCCCAGGGTTTTATCAATGGTTACCTGACCATGGATACCCTGGGTGCGCTGGTATTCGGCATTGTCATTGTCAATGCGATCCGCTCCCGTGGCGTGGAATCACCAGCGCTGATCACCCGTTACGCGATCATCGCCGGTCTGATTGCCGGCGTGGGTCTGGCGCTGGTTTACGTCAGCCTGTTCCGTCTCGGTTCGGGGAGCCATGAAGTGGCCGCCGGTGCTGCCAACGGCGCGGCGGTATTGCACGCGTATGTTCAACACACGTTTGGTTCGTTGGGCAGCGGCTTCCTTGCGGTACTGATCTCCCTGGCCTGCCTGGTAACAGCGGTCGGCCTGACGTGTGCCTGTGCCGAATACTTCAGCCGTGTACTGCCACTGTCCTACAAGACGCTGGTGATCATCCTGGCTGCGTTCTCCCTGTTGGTGTCCAATCTGGGCCTCACCAAGCTGATCGCGTTCTCGATCCCGGTGCTGACCGCCATCTACCCGCCGTGCATCGCCCTGGTAGCGCTGAGCTTCTGCAAGGACTTCTGGCATGAGCAGGGCCGCATCGTCGGTCCGGTGATGCTGGTGTCGTTCATCTTCGGTCTGATCGACGCCCTCAAGGGTGCCGGTCTGGCAGACTGGATGCCGACTCAATTGGCTCATCTGCCGCTGAGCGAGCAGGGGCTGGCGTGGCTGGTGCCGTCGGTCATGACCCTGGTGGTTGCGGTGGTCTGCGATCGCCTGCTGGGCAAGCGCGAAGAAGCGCTGGCTTAAGCTGCTTCCTGGCTCGCCACAAGCGGGCCTCGCGCTGAGTCCTGGCAAAAATGGAAATGCCCCGTATCAATCGATACGGGGCATTTTTTATGGCCGTACACAAATCTAATGTGGGAGCGGGCTTGCTCGCGAAGAGGGCTTAACATTCAATAGCGATATTGACTGGAAGTCCGCTTTCGCGAGCAAGCCCGCTCCCACAGGATTTCGGTATTCCTCCTATACCTCACAAGGAACTGCATGTCGTTCATCCACGCCAATCTGATCCACATCCTCGCCGCGCTCTGGTTTGTCATCTGCTGGGGTGGCTACACCCGTTATGCGACATGGAAAGGCCGCGACACCGCGTGCCTGGCCAGCGTGTTGCACCTGTATCGCGAAGACTGGATGCGCCGCATGCTGTTGCGCGACAACCGCATTGCCGATGCCAGCGTGATCGGTAACCTGGAGCGCAATGCCTCGTTCTTCGCTTCCAGCACGTTGATTATCCTGGCCGGTATTCTCACGGTATTGGGTGCGTCCGACAGAGCCGTGTCGTTACTGGCGGATATCCCGATGGTGCAACAGGCTTCCCAGGGCATGTCGGAGATCAAGTTGTTGTGCCTGGCGCTGGTGTTTGTCTATGCGTTCTTTACGTTCAGCTGGTGCATGCGTCAGTACAACTTTGCGGCCATTCTCGTGGGCTCGGCGCCGATGATCGGAGAGCGCCACGTGTCCGAGCAAGAGCGTAAAGCCTTCGCTTCCCGAGCGGCACGTGTCATTTCCATGGCGGCCAACCAGTTCAACTTCGGTCTGCGTTCCTATTACTTCGGCATGACCATGCTGGCGTGGTTCGTCAGTCCCTGGTTGTTCATGTTGATGAGTGCCGGCGTCGTGCTGGTGTTGTATCGCCGCGAGTTTCACTCCGACGTTCTTGATGTGATGGTCTATACCCCTACGGAGGCGCCATTGCCTGAAGCAAACAAAGAGGCTGCTTGATGAGTATTCCGTTCTGGTGTGTGTTTATCAGCGCATTGTTGATTTTCGTGGCAAAGATTCCAGTGGCCAAGGCCATGAACGAGCAGGGTGGTTACAACAATCATCTGCCGCGCCAACAGCAGGCGCAACTTACAGGCTTCGGTGCCCGTGCATTGGCGGCCCATCAGAACAGTTTCGAGGCGTTCATGATCTTTGCGGTGGGGGTGTTGATGGCGCATACCACGCAGACAGCGGGATGGCTGATCGATACGCTGGCGATCGTCTTTGTGGTCGCGCGCATCATATATCTGTTGTGCTATTGGGCGGACTTGGCCTGGCAGCGCAGCCTGGTGTGGTTCGTCGGCTTAGTGTGTTCATTGTTGCTGATGATTAGTCCGACTTTTAGGACGATTTTGCTCTAAGGCTGCACGACAAACAAAAGTCGCAGGCAAAAGAAAACCCGCACTTGGCGGG
The DNA here is from genome assembly GCF_058802325.1 of Pseudomonas sp. GW822-FHT02E03. Taxonomy (NCBI): domain Bacteria; kingdom Pseudomonadati; phylum Pseudomonadota; class Gammaproteobacteria; order Pseudomonadales; family Pseudomonadaceae; genus Pseudomonas; species Pseudomonas sp. GW822-FHT02E03. The sequence continues at coordinate 17,115 of NZ_JBXAOA010000046.1, forward strand.
TTTTCTTTTAGCACTAAAAACGCGTTTAGTTTTTAGGTGCTTCTGGCGCGGCTTCTTTTGTCGCTGCTGCGTTAGATTCGGCCTGAGCTTTGGCAGCTTCGGCGTTTTCTTTTGCTGCCTCGTTCACTTTATCCTGAGCTTCACCCATTTTTTCCTGAGCTTGCTCAGCATGTTTGGTGGCTTCTTGAGCTTTGTCCTCGGATTTTTTATCGCAGGCAGCGAGACCGAGGGAAGCGGTCAACATCAAGGCAATAGCTAAAGTCTTACGCATGGGGTGTTTCTCCTGATGGAAAGTATCTACTGGCCTTTCGAGCGCAGCGATCAGGGTTAAGTTCCTTAATTCGCACAGATATATAAGTTTGTTTTTCTACGGAACTTTTACCCACTAGCCTGCTACTTTCCCGGAACACTAAGAAGAGTTTAATCCAATGGCCGAAAACCCCGTTTTTGAGCGTGCGACGCGATTCCTGTCGGCATTGCGGCATTGTCAGGTACTCGGCATGCGCGTTCACAGCGCCAGCAGCGAAGGATTGACGGTGATTCTGCCGTACAGCCCGCAGATCGTCGGCAATCCGCAAACCGGGGTGATTCATGGCGGAGCGTTGACCTCGCTGATGGACACCGCCTGCGGCATGGCTACCCTTTGCGTGCTGCCTGAGTTCGAAGTCTGTCCGACGCTCGACTTGCGGATCGACTACATGCACGCCGCCGAGCCGCACAAGGACGTGTACGGCTTCGCCCAATGCTACCGAGTGACCACCGACGTGATCTTTGCGCGCGGTTTTGCCTATCAGGACGACCCCGAACAGCCTATCGCCCATGTGGTGGGCACCTTTATGCGCATGGGCAAGGGCATCAAAGGCACCAAAGGTTTTGCCGGTGCCATAGCTGGAGGTGCGAAATGACCGACGCGTTCAAGGAGCAACTTCAACAGGCCCATGCGCAGGGGGACTACGCCTCTCTGCTGCACCTGATTCCTTACGCCAGACTGATCGGCGTCGAATGTTCGCGTGTCGGGGATGAGCTGCTGTTTCGCCTGCCGGCCAACAAGGACAACATTGGTAACCCTTTATTGCCGGCGATCCATGGCGGGGTGATTGCCGGGTTCATGGAGCTCTCGGCGGCACTGCACCTGCTGATCTTCACCGGCTCGCCCGGCGTGCCGAAGATTATCGACTTTTCCCTCGACTACCTGCGCGCGGGGCAGTTTCGCGATACCTGGGCCAGATGCCAGGTGTGCCGACAGGGGCGGCGGGTGGCAAACGTGGCGATTACCGCCTGGCAAAGCACTGAAGCCGAGCCCATTGCCACGGCCCGCGCTCATTTCAAAATCGAAGAGCCCTTGAAATCCTGATCTCAGCCCCCAACTCTGAGGACAACCCGCCGTCGACCTTCAAGGTCGCGGCTTATGCCATCTGATTGGAGTTTGATGACCATGAGTGTGGAAACTCAAAAGGAAACCCTGGGCTTCCAGACCGAGGTGAAGCAACTGCTGCACCTCATGATCCATTCGCTGTATTCCAACAAGGAAATTTTCCTTCGCGAATTGATCTCGAACGCCTCTGACGCTGTCGACAAATTACGCTTTGAAGCGCTGGCCAAACCTGACTTGCTGGAAGGCGGCGCGGAACTGAAAATCCGTGTGAGCTTCGACAAAGACGCTAAAACCGTCACCCTCGAAGATAACGGCATCGGCATGAGCCGTGACGACGCGGTCACCCATCTGGGTACCATCGCCAAGTCCGGCACTGCCGATTTCATGAAACACCTGTCTGGCGATCAGAAAAAAGACTCGCACCTGATCGGTCAATTCGGTGTCGGTTTTTACTCGGCCTTCATCGTTGCCGATAAAGTCGACGTATTCAGCCGCCGTGCCGGCCTCGCTGCCAGCGAAGGCGTGCACTGGTCGTCCAAGGGCGAAGGCGAATTCGAAATCGCCACCGTCGAGAAAGCTGACCGTGGTACCCGCATCGTCCTGCACCTGAAGTCCGCTGAAGACGAATTCGCCGATGGCTGGCGTCTGCGCAACATCATCAAGAAGTACTCCGACCACATCGCTTTGCCGATCGAGCTGCCGAAAGAAGTGGCCGCTGCCGAAGGCGAAGAGCAGCCGGCCGTCGAGTGGGAAACCGTCAACCGCGCCAGCGCCCTGTGGACTCGTCCTCGCACTGAAGTGAAAGACGAGGAATACCAGGAGTTCTACAAACACGTCGCTCACGATTTCGAGAACCCGCTGAGCTGGAGCCACAACAAGGTCGAAGGCAAGCTCGAGTACACCTCGCTGCTTTATGTACCGACCCGTGCGCCATTCGATCTGTACCAGCGTGAAGCGCCGAAAGGCCTGAAGCTGTACGTGCAGCGTGTGTTCGTCATGGATCAGGCCGAGTCGTTCCTGCCGCTGTACCTGCGCTTCATTAAAGGCGTGGTCGACTCCAACGACCTGTCGCTGAACGTGTCGCGGGAAATCCTGCAGAAAGACCCGATCATCGATTCCATGAAGTCGGCGCTGACCAAGCGCGTTCTGGACATGCTGGAAAAACTGGCGAAGAACGAGCCTGAGCAATACAAAGGCTTCTGGAAGAACTTCGGTCAGGTCATGAAAGAAGGCCCGGCAGAAGACTTCGCCAACAAAGAAAAAATTGCTGGCCTGCTGCGTTTCGCGTCCACTCAGGGCGACGACGGCGAGCAAGTTGTGGGTCTGGCCGACTACCTGGCTCGCGCCAAGGAAGGTCAGGACAAGATCTACTACCTGACTGGCGAAACCTACGCGCAAGTCAAAAACAGCCCGCACCTGGAAGTCTTCCGCAAGAAAGGCATCGAAGTGCTGCTGCTGACCGACCGCATCGACGAGTGGCTGATGAGCTACCTCAACGACTTCGACGGCAAGAGCTTTGTCGACGTGGCACGCGGTGACCTGGACCTCGGCAACCTGGACTCGGAAGAAGACAAGAAAGCCGCGGAAGAAGTCGCCAAGTCCAAAGAAGGCCTGGTTGAGCGTCTGAAGACTGCACTGGGCGACTCCGTTGCTGAAGTGCGGGTCTCCCATCGTCTGACCGACTCCCCGGCGATTCTGGCCATCGGCGAGCAGGACCTGGGCCTGCAAATGCGTCAGATCCTGGAAGCCAGCGGTCAGAAGGTTCCGGATTCGAAGCCGATCTTCGAATTCAACCCGGCTCACCCGCTGATCGAGAAACTCGACAACGAGCAGAGCGACGAGCGCTTCGGCGATCTGTCGCACATCCTGTTCGATCAGGCGGCCCTGGCGGCCGGCGACAGCTTGAAAGACCCGGCCGCTTATGTGCGCCGTCTGAACAAGCTGTTAGTTGAACTGTCGGTTTAACCGCGTTGTAAAAAAACCCGCTTCGGCGGGTTTTTTGATCGTTCCCACGCTCTGCGTGGGAATGCCTCTAGGGACGCTCCGCGTCCAGTGATGCGGAGCGTCACGGGCTGCAACCACGCAGAGCGTGGAACGATCAGCCGATCAATTACAGGGGCGTTGGCGGGCTTCGGTGTTTCGGCAATTCGATCCGCTCACTTTCCCCCGGCACTGTCGGCCAGTCCCCGGCCGCCCAGCGCCGACGTGCTTCATCGATCAATGCCGGATCACTGGCCACGAAATTCCAGTTGATCCGCCGTGGTCCATCCAGCGGCGCGCCGCCAAACAGCACGGCATGACAGTCGCTCTCGGCGAACAGTGTCATCTCTTCCCCGGCCGGCAACACCACCAGCGAGTGCGGTTCCAGCGGCTCGCCATCCAGTTGCGCTTCACCGCTCAGCACATACAGTGCCCGTTCTTCATGCTCGGTGGGAATCAGCAATGTGGTCGCCGTTTGCAGGTTCAATTCGGCATACAGCGTAGGAGAAAGCACCGGAACCGGCGATTCGAGGCAAAAGCCTGACCCGGCGATCATCCGTATCTTCACGCCAAGGTTATCGCTGACAGGCAGCGTGGCAGCCGGATGGTGGCTGTAGTGTCCTGGGCCGTGTTCACGATCTTTGGGCGAAGCCAGCCAGATCTGTAAGCCATGCATCGTAAATTCGCTGTCTTTCAATGGTTCGGGTGTGCGTTCGACGTGGGCGATTGCGCTACCCGCCGTCATCCAGCTGACATCGCCGGCATTGACCACCTGATCGGAACCGAGGCTGTCCTTGTGCTGGATTTGCCCTTCGAACAGGTAGGTGAGGGTGGACAGGCCGATGTGTGGATGCTGACGGATGTTCATGCCTTTGCCCGCCGGATAACGGGTTTCGAGCATGTGGTCGAAAAACACGAAAGGCCCGACGTTGCGGCATTTGGCTGACGGCAACGGGCGAAGAATCGGCTGGCCTTCGACATCTTCGGCGCGAGGGCGGATCACGAGTGGCGTGTTCATGGTGCATTCCAGGCTGAGCGGGTGACGCAGGGAGCATAACCCGCTTGCGCAGCCCTTGCCGCTATTGGCTGAAGGCACCTTCGGACAGATGGGTTTCGATGCTGACTTCAGAGGTGGTCATCAGCTTGTGTACCGGGCAGCGGTCGGCCACGCGGTGCAACTCGTCACGCTGGGCGTCGGTGAGCACACCCTTGAGCGTGAGTTCGACGTGCAGAGCGTATTTGCCTTTCTGCTCTTCACTGTTGTCGCGCGTGACCTCAACCTCGACGCCCGTCAGCGGGATGCCCTTTTTCCTGGCATACATTTTCAGCGTCAGGGCCTTACAGGCACCCAGTGCTGCGTCGAAGTAGTCGTGTGGTTCAGGCGCGGAGCCTTCGCCGCCAGAGGTTTTCGGCACATCGGCAAAGAGTTCGTGGTCATCGATCTGGACGCTGTGACGAAAACCTTCGGCGGAGACGGTGTTGACGGTAACAGTCATAAGAAACCTCGCAGACATTGGGAAAAGTCATTCGATCAAAAAAGACCCTGAAGTTATAGAGCATCCCTTCAAATTCGCGTTCCACTTTCTTGCCTGGCGATTTGACTAAGATGCAGAACCTGTAGGAGCGAGGCTTGCCCGCGAAGAATGCACCGCGGTTTTTCAGGCATTACGCGTCATCGTTCTTCGCGGGCAAGCCTCGCTCCTACAGGATTTCACTGAACTTGTCATCGTCCTGTCACCCCGGCGTCATACCCTCGCGCTCATCTCAATCAAGGAGCGCACCATGCACCTCACCCGTTTAACCGCCCTGGCCACAATGATGTTTGTCAGTGGTCTGGCCAGTGCCGAAGTCCGCGTCGAAGGCCCAGTGGAATACGGCGTGTTCGCTGGCCCCAAAGCCGAACTGCAATCGGGCGAGCGAGTTTTGCGCCGCAGCAATGAACAGATCCAGCAAACCGAAATCGTCCCCGCCAAACTCGGCACCAAGTTTGGTATGCGCTACCAGTTGGCCGGCAAGGTCGCCGAAGACCAGCCGCTGACGTTGCTCTATTTCACGCCGGGCATTCGTACTCCGGATGGCGTTCGTCACGACAAACTGGAAGTGACTCAAAAACTGGTACCCGGTGCTCCGCAGGACCTGATGGCCTTCGAGTTCACCGAAAGCCATGAAGTCGTTCCCGGTGAATGGCGCTTCATGGTGTTCCAGGGCGACCGTCTGCTGGCCCAGCAACGCTTTACCGTGCGCTGATCGCGCTCGCCCAGCCCAAATTCGGACGAAAAAAAGCCCCGCGTTTGCGGGGCTTTCATGTCGTTGCAAATCAGCTGCCTTTGACCGTCTTGCCGTTGACCGTACCGTCAAGGAGCATGATGTTGTACTCCTTGCCGTCGGTTTCAACCTGTTGCAGGCGAACCAGCAGGTAATCCCAGTCCTTGGCGAACCACAGGACGGTGATGCGCTTGCTTTGTGTCGGGTCGCGCACGCGCTCGACCTTGATTGCATCGATCTGGCCAGCCTTGGTGTCGACTTTTTCCGAACCCAGCACGCGGAAGTCATAGGTATCGACTTCGCCATCGTCGACGACCTGATAGCTCATGCTTTTCTTGCCAGCGGCGACGTCATGCTGCAGAGCCAGTTGATAAGTGGATTTATCGACCATGCCGCGGTTCAGTGGGATCTTGACCGCGTCGCCGCGATCGGTGCCGGTGACCATCTTGTTGGTCCAGTCGAAATCCAGATCAGCCTTCTTGGCTTTGCCCAGGCCACCACGTTCGAAATGGTAGGACTGCGGCAGCAGCGTGTCCTTGTCCAGGGTCAGGGTGCTTTCTTCAGTCAGGCTGGCGATCATCATCGACGCCTTGAAGCTGAGTTTCCAGACGCCGTTGGCGCCCTTGGTCAGGCTGCGTTCGGCGGTGCCGCTCATGGGCAGCTGCTTCCAGTCGGCGGTGTAGCTGGCGGAGAAAGGTTGAAGGTCTGCGGCCTGCGCAAACGGCAGGGCGAGCAGAGCGCAAGCGAAGAGCAGGGCGCGACGCATAAAATCTCCTAGGTTCGAATCAAGTGGCCGCTGGCCGCGAGTAACTGTCCGTCCAGTAAAGCACCTTGTTCGCCGAGTGATAAACGACCTTCGGCAAACCAGCGTACGGCCATCGGGTAGATCAGGTGTTCCTGGGTATGGACTCGCTGCGCCAGACTCTGCGGCGAATCGTGCAACTCTACCGGTATTACTGCCTGTACGACCAGTGGTCCGCCATCGAGTTCCTCGGTGACGAAGTGCACGGAACAGCCGTGTTCAGTGTCGCCGGCTTCCAGCGCGCGCTGATGGGTGTGTAACCCTTTGTATTTGGGTAGCAGCGAGGGATGGATGTTGAGCAGGCGACCCGCGTAGTGGCGCACGAAGTCAGCGCTGAGAATGCGCATGAAACCGGCCAGTACCACGAGTTTGGGGTTGAAGGCGTCGATCAGTTCGATCAGCGCGGCATCGAAGGCCTCGCGACCTTCGAAAGCCTTGTGATCCAGGGTGCGGGTATCGATACCCGCATCCCTGGCGCGATGCAGGCCGTAGGCGTCGGCGCGGTTGGAGATCACCGCAGCGATGCGGGCCGGGCTGTCGCCGGTCCGCGTGCTGTCGATCAAGGCCTGCAAGTTACTGCCGGTGCCGGACAACAGCACCACCACATCACAGGTCTGGGACATCAATGAGCCTTGAGGTTCTTCAGTTCAACCTGGGCCGCGCCTTCGGCAGCGGTGGCGATCTGGCCGATGACCCAAGGCTGCTCGCCAGCTTCACGCAGCACATTCAGCGCGGTTTCAACGTGCTCTTGCGCAACGCAGATAACCATGCCGACGCCGCAGTTCAACACGCGATGCATTTCGTTTTCGTCGACGTTGCCTTTCTCTTGCAGCCAGTCGAACACGGCAGGACGGGTCCAGCTCGCGACGTCAACCACCGCTTGTGCGCCTTTTGGCAGAACGCGCGGGATGTTGTCCAGCAGGCCACCACCGGTGATGTGGGCCATGGCTTTGACGGCGCCGGTTTCCTTGATCAGCTTGAGCAGCGGCTTCACGTAGATACGGGTCGGGGCCATCAGCAGGTCGGTCAGCGGTTTGCCGTCGAGCTGGATGTTTTCGATGTCTGCACCGGACACTTCGATGATCTTGCGGATCAGCGAGTAGCCGTTGGAGTGCGGGCCGGAAGACGGCAGGGCGAGCAGGGCATCGCCGGCAGCGACTTTGGAACCGTCGATGATTTCGGACTTTTCCACGACGCCGACGCAGAAGCCGGCCAGGTCGTAGTCTTCGCCTTCGTACATGCCAGGCATTTCAGCGGTTTCGCCGCCGACCAGGGAGCAGCCGGACAGTTCACAGCCAGCGCCGATGCCGGTCACGACCTGGGTCGCGGTTTCGACGTTCAGTTTGCCGGTGGCGTAGTAGTCGAGGAAGAACAGCGGCTCGGCGCCGCAGACCACCAGGTCGTTCACGCACATGGCAACCAGGTCGATGCCGATGCTGTCGTGCTTGTTCAGGTTCAGCGCCAGGCGCAGTTTGGTGCCGACGCCGTCAGTGCCCGAGACCAGTACCGGTTGCTTGTAACCGGCCGGGATTTCGCAGAGGGCGCCGAAACCGCCCAGGCCGCCCATGACTTCCGGGCGCGCAGTGCGCTTGGCGACGCTCTTGATGCGTTCGACCAATGCTTCACCGGCGTCGATGTCTACACCGGCGTCCTTGTAGCTCAGGGAGGGTTGCTTGCTCATGATCCAGGCCTTTAGGGGGGATTCAGGGGTAACGACCGAGTCCAGTGGGGCCACTGAAGCTGGCGAAGGGCAATTGCCGTACGCGAATTTCAGGGTGCCCGGCTGTTGCCGGTCTGCGAAGGCGCGCGATTTTATCAGGCTTGAGGGGCAGCGGCCATCCTCGTGCCGACGGGCAGGGGCATATCGCGTTAAAAAAACCGATATTGCCCGTGTTGGTGGCGTCCCGGATGGCTGTATAAGGTATCGACATTAACCGTCTATCGTTATGACAGTGCGAAAACTTACCGGGATCGGGTGAATGTTTTGCTTGAGCGTGTGGTCAACAGACCCTTGGTTCAATCATCTTCACGCGGTCTGTTCCAGCCGCTCTTGTCGTCAGGAATCTTTTTATGCGTTTTCTTAAATTCTTGTTCGTGGGCTGTTTAACCATGGTCAGCCTGACCGGTCATGCCGAAACCGTCAAAGGCCTCTATCAAGTACGCGAGCCTGTCAGCAGCCAGACACCGGAGGAGCGCGATCAGGCGACTCAGCGGGCGCTGGATACGTTGGTGTTGCGCCTGACTGGCGACCCCAAGGCGGCGCAGAGCCCGGGGTTGGCGACCGTGCGCAAAGACCCTCAGCAGATCATCAGTCAGTTCGGTTATGAGGCCGGGCCACCGCAAGTGCTGAAAGTCGATTTCGACCCGGCCACCACCGAACAGGCCTTGCGGCGTGCCGGGTTGGCCGTATGGGGTGCCAATCGGCCGTCGATCCTCGGCTGGTGGTTGAACGATTCCACTGAAGGTTCGAGCCTGGTCGGCGATGGCCAGGCCAGCGCTACGCCACTGCTTCGAGCGGCGCAACATCGTGGTCTGCCGCTGCGTTTGCCGCTGGCGGACCTGGACGAGCAGATTGTCGCCACTGCGCCGAATCTGGAAAGTGCAGACCCGGCGCCGTTGCGTGACGCATCCGACCGTTACAATGCCGACGCTTTGCTGGCGGTGCATGCCCGTGAAGAGGGTGGCCAATGGCAAGCCAAGTGGCGTTTATGGTTGGGCGATCAGAAAGAAGCCGGTAGCGTGCAGGGCGCCGATACCGCTGCGCTGGCCGATGCGGTGATGCTGGCTGTCAGTCAACGCCTGGCGCCGCGTTTTGCCGCCAAACCGGGTGCCTCGAGCGAGCAATTGCTGGAAGTGCAGGGAATGAGCCTGGAGCGTTATGCGACGCTCGGGCGTTTGCTGGAGCCTTTTGGTGCACGCCTGCAAAGTGTCGACGGCGACCGCGTGCTTTATCGGGTCAACGGCAGCCCCGATCAGCTGCGCGCGCAGTTGTCCTTGGGCAGGTTGCAGGAAATCCCGGCCGGTGAGGCGCAGGTTCCGACGGCGCCTGTTCAGCCCGTGGTTGTTGGCTCGACACCGGCCGTAGCGCCAGCCCCGGCACCGACACCACAGTTACGTTTTCGCTGGTAGTTTTTCTTTATATAGAAGCAGGAGTGGTACATGGCCGATACACGGCGTTGGTTCTGGCTCGGTGGGGTGGTCCTGCTTTGCGCGTTTGTTTACCTGTTGCACCCGATCCTGACGCCTTTTTTGGTGGCGCTGTTGCTGGCTTATCTGTTCGACCCGCTGGTGGATCGGCTGGAAAAGTACGGCCTTTCACGGACCTGGGGCGTGGTGGCGGTGTTTGCCTTGTTCACATTGCTCGTCACCGCGTTGCTGTTGGTGTTGGTGCCGATGCTCGCCAAGCAACTGTTTCGCTTGTATGAACTGGCGCCGCAAATGCTCGACTGGTTGCAGCACACCGCCGTGCCGTGGGCGCAATCGAAGATGGGGTTGTCGGACGGTTTCTGGAAGTTCGACAAGCTCAAGGCGGCGTTCAGCGAGCACATGGGCCAGACCACCGACGTCGTCGGCGTGGTGCTGAGTCAGGCGACGGCTTCAGGTCTTGCGCTGATTGGCCTGCTGGCCAATCTGGTGCTGATTCCGGTGGTGAGTTTTTATCTGCTGCGCGACTGGGATCTGATGATGGCCAAGATCCGCAGCCTGCTGCCGCGTGATCGTGAAGAGCGCGTGATGTCCCTGGCGGGAGAATGCCATGAGGTACTCGGGGCGTTCGTGCGCGGGCAGTTGCTGGTGATGCTGGCGCTGGGCGTGATCTATGCCGCAGGCTTGATGATCGTCGGGCTGGAACTGGGGCTGTTGATTGGTCTGATTGCCGGGTTGGCGGCGATCGTGCCGTACATGGGGTTCGTCATCGGGATTGGTGCGGCATTGATTGCCGGTCTGTTCCAGTTCGGTGGCGATTTGTATCCCATGATCGGTATTGTCGCGGTGTTCATGGTCGGCCAGGCGCTGGAAGGCATGGTCCTGACACCATTGCTGGTGGGAGACCGGATCGGCCTGCACCCGGTGGCGGTGATCTTCGCGATCCTGGCCGGCGGCGAGCTGTTTGGTTTTACCGGTGTGTTGTTGGCATTGCCGGTGGCGGCGGTGATCATGGTGTTGGTGCGTCACATGCATGATTTGTATAAGGACTCGGATATCTACGGCGGTGTCGAAGAATCCGAGGTGTAAGGTTTTTTGATCGCTCGTAGCGGGCAGTCTGGTTGTGTGCCAGGTTTGCCCGTCTCCCTCGTGTGGCTGTCACATGCGCCGCCAAAGAAACTGTCAAAAAACCAGTGTGTTAACGCAAACCTTTGATTTTGCTTGTGGTCTGTCGCATTGTGCGGCCAGCCCCACGGGTATAAACTTCGCAAACTTTACACAGAGGCCACTAACGGTTCCTTTGGAACTGTTCAGTCAGCATGAAACCGATTCAGCTGCCCCTAGGTGTGCGTCTGCGTGATGACGCTACCTTTATCAATTACTACCCAGGCGCCAATGCCGCTGCACTCGGCTATGTCGAGCGGCTCTGCGAAGCCGACGCTGGCTGGACGGAAAGCCTGATTTACCTCTGGGGCAAGGACGGGGTAGGGCGCACGCATTTGTTGCAGGCGGCGTGTCTGCGCTTCGAACAACTGGGGGAGCCGGCGGTGTACCTGCCGTTGGCCGAGTTGTTGGACCGCGGCATTGAAATCCTCGATAACCTCGAACAATACGAACTGGTCTGTCTGGACGATCTGCAGGCAGTCGCCGGCAAGGCGGATTGGGAAGAGGCGCTGTTTCATCTATTCAATCGCTTGCGTGACAGCGGCCGGCGTCTGCTGATCGCCGCCTCGACGTCCCCGCGTGAACTGCCGGTGAAGCTGGCAGACCTCAAGTCGCGGCTGACGCTGGCACTCATCTTCCAGATGCGTCCACTCTCTGATGAAGACAAACTGCGTGCCTTGCAGTTGCGCGCATCCCGTCGTGGTCTGCACCTGACCGACGAAGTCGGGCATTTTATCTTGACCCGTGGGACCCGCAGCATGAGTGCGCTTTTCGAGCTGCTTGAACGCCTCGATCAGGCCTCCCTTCAAGCTCAGCGCAAGCTGACAATCCCGTTCCTGAAAGAAACGCTGGGTTGGTAAAAAACTGATCAAGCCCAGGTTTTACGCAGGTTTCGGCATATTCCAGGCGTCAACAAACCCGCTTTCCTGCAAGAGGGCAGGCTGCGCAAAGGTTCAAAATGGGCTTAAGCGCTTAGATGTAAACGAGAAACCGAAAAGTCACATACAGATCGATTGAATTTGCAAATGAGGTCGATAGCGGGCATAGTCGCGGCTTCTTTAGAAACTATCAGCCACGGTCGTGCCCATGCTAAATCGCTTCGCACCCCTCGTGCCTCTCGCACTCGTCACCCTGTTGTTCGGTTGCGCTGCCCACTCTCCAGTGTCCCAGCAAGAGCCAAAACAGCAGGTTTCAAATTCAGTTACCGCGCAGTCTTCTTCCGTTCTTTTCCAGGAAGAGCTAGCCACCGATAAAGAACTGGCAGACTTCGCCGGCGGCAAGTCTTACCAGCTTCCGGTTCTCGCCGACAGCATCCTCGAACGTGGCATGTCCCTGATCGGTACCCGTTACCGTTTCGGCGGCACCTCCGAGGCTGGTTTCGACTGCAGCGGCTTCATCGGTTATCTGTTTCGTGAAGAGGCCGGCATGAACCTGCCGCGCTCCACCCGCGAAATGATCAATGTTGACGCTCCTCTGGTTGCTCGCAGCGCCCTCAAACCGGGTGACCTGCTGTTCTTCGCCACCAATGGTCGTCGCGGTCGTGTCAGTCACGCCGGGATCTACCTGGGTGACAACCAGTTCATCCACTCCAGCAGCCGCAAAAGCGGTGGTGTCCGGATTGATAGTCTGGGCGACAGCTACTGGAGCAAAACCTTCATCGAAGCCAAGCGCGCACTCGCGATGGCGCCGACTGCGGCCCCGGCTATCGTCACGGCACGCAAGTAAGCGGACAGTTTGTAAGGCGAACTTAAAGTCTTACTTGAAGTTTGCCGCGTAGCCGCTAGAATCCTGATCTATTATTGATGGCAAACCGCCTGCGTTCTGCGCAGGCGGTTTTCTTTTCTGCCTTTTCGGTGGAAAAAGCCGCAGCCAGATCAGGATGTTCTGTTTATGACGATGTCGGCCCGCCTCACACTCATATTCTTCGCAGCGCTGCTCAGCGCCTGCGCCAGCCGCACACCGCCACCTGCGCCAGTGGTTCGCGCTCCCATTGTTTTCGGTCCTTCCCAAGCCTTTTCCCCTGCGGCAGAAGACGTGCTGTTTCGCGCGCTGGGCCTGGTGGGAACACCTTATCGCTGGGGCGGCAACACGCCGGATTCCGGATTCGATTGCAGCGGTCTGATCGGTTACGTTTATCGCGATGTCGCCGGCATTTCCTTGCCGCGCTCCACTCGCGAGATGATCGGCATGCAAGCCCCCAGTGTCGGCAAGGAAGGCCTGCAAACTGGCGACCTGATTTTCTTCGCCACCAATGGCGGCTCCCAGGTCAGCCACGCCGGTATCTACGTCGGCGAAGGCCGCTTCGTCCACGCGCCAGCCACGGGCGGCACGGTCAAGCTGGACAGCTTGTCCAAGGCTTACTGGCAGAAAGCGTACCTGAGCGCCAAGCGCGTCTTGCAACCTGAGCATTTGGCACATAATCCGTAGCGGAAGTTGTCATGGCCGCTCGCACGCTCTGTCGTAAACGCTGATCCTCTGTGGGAGCGGGCTTGCCCGCGATGACGTCGGCACATTCAACATCGATGTAGTCTGGGCTGTCGCTATCGCGGGCAAGCCCGCTCCCACAGGGTTTTCGTCTTGCAGTAATCACATTACTTAGCCGCGGACACGCGCCACACCTTGTTCCCCACATCATCCGCCACCAGCAAGCCTCCTTGCTGATCGATCACAACACCCACCGGCCGGCCCATGGCTTTTTCGTCGTCAGTGAGAAAGCCGGTGAGCACATCCACCGGCTGCCCGGTCGGTTTGCCGGCGGTGAACGGCACGAAAATCACTTTATAGCCGCTGTGAGGTTTGCGGTTCCACGAGCCGTGTTGGCCGATGAAGGCGCCTTGGGTGAACGGCGCGGGCAACTTGCTGCCTTCGGCGAACGTCAGGCCCAGTGACGCGGTATGCGGCCCCACCGCGTAGTCCGGTGCAATCGCCTTGGCCACCAGATCGGGGTTTTGCGGCTCGACGCGAATGTCGACATGCTGGCCATAATAGCTGTAGGGCCAGCCGTAGAACCCGCCATCCTTCACTGAAGTGATGTAGTCCGGCACCAGGTCGCTGCCGATTTCGTCACGCTCGTTGACGGCTGTCCACAGTGCGCCGCTCTGCGGTTCCCAGGCCAGGCCGTTTGGATTGCGAATCCCCGAGGCGAAGATCCGATGGTTGCCGGTGGCGCGGTCCACTTCCCAGATCGCCGCGCGGCCTTCCTCCTGATCCATGCCGTTTTCACCGACGTTGCTGTTCGAGCCCACGGTGACGTACAGCTTGCTGCCATCCTTGCTGGCGATGACGTTTTTGGTCCAGTGGTGATTCAGCGTGCCACCCGGCAGATCGACCACCTTGATGGGCTGCGACTTGATCGCCGTCTCACCGTTTTCATAGTGGAAACGCAGCAGGCGATCAGTGTCAGCGACGTACAGGTCATTGCCGACCAGGGTCATGCCGAAGGGCGAGTTGAGGTTTTCCAGGAATACCGTGCGGGTTTCGGCAACGCCATCGTGGTCCTTGTCCCGGAGCAGGGTGATGCGGTTCGGGCTGGGGACGCCAGCACCGGCACGGCCCATGACTTTACCCATGACCCAGCCGCGAATGCCTTGGCCATCATCGGGTTTAGGCGGTGCGTTGGTTTCGGCCACTAGCACATCGCCGTTGGGCAACACATAGAGCCAGCGCGGATGATCGAGGCCTTCGGCAAACGCCGCCACTTGAGTTCCGGTCGCGGCGACAGGTTTCTTACCTTCAGGCCAGCCGATCGCCGGGGCGATGTTCACCGTCGGGATCAGGGTTTTATTCGGTTCTGGCAGCTTGGGCGAGGGGCCTGTGCCATCCGAGACTTGCAGGCTGGAGGTTTCACCACAGGCGGCGAGCCCTCCGGCGAGCGCGATGATGAAAACGAGTTGGGGGTTGCGCATTACTGATCTTCCCTATGAATGCATTGACGTAATCATAGAGAAGCGTAGACGTTCGATGGTTCAACCGGTCAGCCGCGGGCTTCCTTGAGCAGAACAGCGATGCCTGGATGGTAGTTGCCGGCTTCATTGCGCAACTTGCGGTAGGCGTAAGGGAAATACCAGGCCACGGCGCAGGTATGTTGCTTTTGCAGGTCGTCGACCATGTCCTGGAGTTCTTCCGGGGTGGCGCTGTGTTGGGCTTTTTGTGGCGCGACAAACAGACAGCCGAGTTTCAGATCGCTGGCGTAGCTGATTCGCTTCGCGTCACTGGTGATGTCCGCCAGTGCCTGCGTCAGGTTCAGGCTATTGACCCGTGGCCAGCGCTGGGTGGCCTGGAGATACGCGCGTTCTTCGCTGCTGGCGATAAACAGATCGGCGCGGGCGTTGCGTTCGCCTTCTTCGATCTGTTTGCGGGTCGACGTCTGTGCCAGCGTGACCATTTCTGCCATCCAGGCCGCGGCGGAGAGCAGACCGAGGTTGGCGTTTTCGTCGTACCAGTAAGGTGTATCGTTATCGCCGCGCACAGTGTTGTAGCGGTCGATACAGTCAAACCAGCGTTCCAGTACCGGCCGCAGGAATTCCAGCTTCGGATTGCTGATGATCATGCCTTGCATGTGGCTCACCCTTGTTATTGTGTTGTCAGGTTGTGGCTCTTTGATATCACTGCTGGCAGTGTGGCACAAGATTGGCGTCAGTTAATTGATCGGCGGCAGTTATTCGCTCAGCGGCAGTTATTCGCTCAGCGGCGCCCCGGCTTTAATTGACGCTCCACCCCCAACCCTCTAACCTTCGCGGCTTGTTTCAGGTGCTCTGTGGCGGTGGCCGACAGAGTGAAACAGGGAAGCCGGTGAGTGAATTTCTTCCAGTGAAGAATGATCACGATCCCGGCGCTGCCCCCGCAACGGTAAATGAGAGAAGACTGCGCCTTGAGCCACTGTGTTGATGTCAACATGGGAAGGCGCGCAGTCAGGCAAAACGCCGCTCATGAGCCCGGAGACCGGCCTGATTCATCCAACGGCATCACGGTGGGCGATGCCAGGCTTCTTGCCGTCTATTCTTGTGCCTGCCCGCCGTTATCCAGCCTCAACGGAGAGCTCCCCCATGACTGATACCCCCGATCGTGACGAACGCCATCTGGCGCGCATGCTGCGAAAAAAAGCGGTGATCGACGAACGCATCGCCAACTCGCCGAATGAATGCGGTTTGCTGCTGGTGCTTTCCGGTAACGGCAAAGGCAAAAGCAGCTCGGCGTTCGGCATGCTTGCGCGGTCCATGGGCCACGGCATGCAATGCGGCGTGGTGCAGTTCATCAAGGGGCGCACCAGCACCGGCGAGGAGCTGTTCTTCCGACGCTTTCCGGAGCAGGTGCGTTTTCATGTGATGGGCGAGGGCTTCACCTGGGAAACCCAGGATCGCCAGCGTGACATCGCCGCCGCCGAAGCCGCTTGGGCGGTGTCCCGCGAATTGCTGCGTGATCCGGCCATTGGTCTGGTGGTGCTCGATGAGTTGAACATCGCCCTCAAGCACGGCTACCTCGATCTCGATCAGGTGCTCAGCGACTTGCAGGCGCGACCGCCGATGCAGCACGTGGTGGTCACCGGTCGCGGCGCCAAGCCCGAGATGATCGAACTGGCCGACACTGTCACTGAAATGGGCATGATCAAGCACGCCTTCCAGGCCGGAATCAAAGCGCAAAAAGGCGTCGAGTTGTGAACTGCACTTTATGAATAGCCATCGTCAATGCCCGGCGGTACTGATCGCCGCACCGGCCTCCGGTCAGGGCAAGACCACCGTCACCGCCGCGCTTGCCCGTTTGCATCGCAATCAGGGGCGCAAGGTTCGCGTGTTCAAATGCGGCCCGGATTTTCTCGACCCGATGATTCTCGAGCGCGCCAGCGGTGCGCCGGTTTATCAACTCGACATGTGGATGGTCGGCGAGCAAGAAAGTCGGCGTCTATTGTGGGAGGCCGCTGGTGAAGCCGATCTGATCCTCATCGAAGGCGTCATGGGGCTGTTCGACGGTACGCCGTCCAGCGCCGATCTGGCGCGGCACTTTGGTGTGCCGGTGCTCGGCGTGATCGACGGCACCGCGATGGCGCAGACGTTTGGCGCGCTGGCCCTGGGTCTTGCACGCTATCAGCCGGATTTGCCTTTTGCCGGTGTGCTGGCCAACCGGGTCGGCACCGTGCGCCATGCGCAGTTGCTCGAAGGCAGCCTGACTGAAGGCTTGCGCTGGTATGGCGCGCTGTCCCGGGAGACCGGCATCGAATTGCCAAGTCGGCATCTCGGCCTGGTTCAGGCCAGCGAATTGAACGATCTCGACCTGCGTCTCGATGCAGCCGCCGAGTCACTGGCCAGCAGTTGCGATGTGGCTCTACCGCCAGCCGTGGAATTCGCCGCGCCTGAAATGATCGCAGCCGAACCATTGCTGGCCGGTGTGCGGATTGCCGTGGCCCGGGACGAAGCTTTCGCGTTTACCTACGGCGCGAGCCTGGATCTGCTGCGGGCCATGGGCGCCGAATTGACTTTCTTTTCGCCGATCCGCGACAGCGAGTTACCTGAGGCAGACAGCCTCTATCTGCCGGGCGGCTACCCCGAATTGCACCATGTAGCGTTGTCGCAAAACACGCCGATGCTGACCGCGATCCGCGCTCACCACGCGGCGGGCAAACCGTTGCTGGCCGAGTGTGGCGGCATGCTGTATCTGCTGGATTCCTTGACCGATGTCGAGGGCACTCGCGCTGAACTGGTTGGCTTGCTGGCCGGTGAGGCGGTGATGCAGAAGCGTCTTGCCGCGTTGGCCTTGCAGGCGGTCGAATTGCCGGAAGGTTTGCTGCGTGGGCACACCTATCACCACTCGTTGACCAGCACTGATCTTGAGCCGATTGCTCGAGGTTTGAGCCCCAATGGCGGGCGAGGGGCGGAGGCGGTTTATCGTGAGGGGCGGATGACGGCTTCTTATGTGCACTTTTATTTCCCGTCCAATCCATCGGCGATTGCTGCGTTGTTTGTGCCTGACCTTGAGGACGCCTTCGCGAGCAAGCCCGCTCCCACAGGGGAATGCAATTCAAATGTGGGAGCGGGCTTGCTCGCGAAGAGGCCATGACGGACAACGCATTTTCGGAAGCCGAACGCGCAGCCGTTTACCGAGCCATCGCCGAACGCCGCGACATGCGGCACTTCAGCGGCGGCACGGTCGAACCCGAGTTACTGAGGCGTCTGCTCGAAGCCGCGCACCAAGCGCCGAGTGTCGGCCTGATGCAACCCTGGCGTTTCATCCGCATCAGCGATCGGGCATTGCGCGGCAAGATCCAGCATCTGGTGGAAGACGAACGCATCCGCACCGCCGAAGCCCTCGGCGAGCGCTCCGACGAATTCATGAAGCTCAAGGTCGAAGGCATCAACGACTGCGCCGAGGTACTGGTTGCCGCGCTGATGGACGATCGTGAACGGCACATTTTCGGCCGTCGTACGCTGCCGGAAATGGACATGGCCTCGCTGTCCTGCGCCATCCAGAACCTTTGGCTGGCGTCCCGCGCCGAAGGCCTGGGCATGGGCTGGGTGTCGCTGTTCGAGCCGCAAGCGTTGGCGGACTTGTTGGGCTTACCGGCCGGGGCCAAGCCTTTGGCTGTTCTTTGCCTGGGGCCGGTCAAGGAATTCTATCCGGCGCCGATGCTGGTACTTGAAGGCTGGGCGCAGGCGCGTCCACTCAGCGAATTGCTGTATGAAAATTATTGGGGAGTGAGTCAATGAGTGTGGCGTTGTTGAGTGTCGCCGCGGTCGCGCTGGATGCGCTGCTGGGTGAACCCAAACGCTGGCATCCGCTGGTGGCGTTCGGTCGTTTTGCCGATCGCATCGAGCAACGTTTCAACTCCGGTGGCCGCGGCTGGCGCAGTCACGGCGTTACGGCCTGGGTGATGGCGGTCGTGCCGCTGACCTTGTTGGCCACCGCACTTTCCTGGGCGCCTTACGTTGGCTGGATTGTCGAGATTCTCTTGCTCTATTGTGCCCTCGGCATGCGCAGTCTCGGCGAGCACGTCGAGCCGGTGGCCAAGGCCCTGCGCAGCGATGATCTGATCGAGGCGCGCAAACGTGTTGGTTATCTGGTCAGCCGTCAGACCAGCGAACTGGATGAAACCGAAGTCGCCCGCGCCGCCACCGAGTCGGTGCTGGAGAACGGCAGCGATGCGGTGTTCGCCGCGCTGTTCTGGTTTGCCGTGGCGGGTGCGCCCGGCGTGGTGCTCTATCGCCTGAGCAACACCCTTGATGCGATGTGGGGTTATCGCAACGATCGCTTCGAACGTTTCGGTTGGGCCGCGGCGAAGATCGATGATGTTCTGAACTACATTCCTGCACGCCTGGTGGCGTTGACCTACGCGCTGCTGGGTAAAACCCGACTGGCGCTGAAGTGCTGGCGTACCCAGGGTCCGACCTGGGACAGCCCGAATGCCGGGCCGGTGATGGCGGCCGGTGCTGGCGCGCTGGGTGTCGAGTTGGGCGGGGCGGCGATTTATCACGGCGAACTGCATCAGCGGCCGCAATTGGGCGAAGGCGTGCCGGCGGATGCCGATTCCATCGACCGTGGCTGGCAATTGGTCCAGCGCGGGGTATGGTTATGGCTGCTGATTCTCTGCGTGGGGGCTGAATTCTATGCTTGAACACGGTGGCCGCTTGCGCAAGGCGGCGCTTGAATACGGCATTGCCGAAGCCGATTGGCTCGACCTGTCCAGTGGCCTGGCGCCTTGGCCATTCCCGGTTCCGGACATCCCGCTGCGGGCCTGGGCGCGGCTGCCGGAAACCGATGACGGTCTGGAGCAGGCTGCCTGCGACTATTACGGTGCGGCTCAGGTGTTGCCGGTGGCCGGGTCGCAAATGGCGATTCAATTGCTGCCGCGTTTGCGCCGGGCCGGCAAGGTCGGCGTGCTGTCACCGTGTTACGCCGAACACGCCGAAGCCTGGCGTCGCAACGGGTACATCGTGCGTGAAGTGCTGGAATCGGAAGTTGATTTCTTTCTCGACAGCCTCGACGTGCTGGTGGTGGTCAACCCGAACAATCCCACGGGGTTGAGCCTGACTCCGGCTCGCCTGCTGGATTGGCATGCGCGGCTGGCCCAGCGCGGAGGCTGGCTGGTGGTGGACGAGGCGTTCATGGACAACACCCCGCATTTGAGTCTGGCGCCGTTTGCCAATCAGATCGGTTTGATCGTGCTGCGCTCCTTCGGCAAATTCTTCGGCCTGGCCGGTGTGCGACTGGGGTTTGTGCTGGCCGAGCGCAAGTTGCTCAAGCTGCTGGCCGAACAGGTCGGACCCTGGGCGGTCAGTGGGCCGACCCGAGTGCTGGGTCAGGCGTGCCTGACGGATACGGACGGGCACACCCGACAGCGCATTCGTACTGACGAGGCCGGCGAACGTCTGGCGTTGCTGCTTGAACAGTACGGTTTCAAACCTCAGGGCGGCTGCGCATTGTTCCAATGGCTGATCACCGAGTGCGCCGAAGCGCTGCATGAATTCATGGCCCGGCGCGGCATTCTGCTGCGGTTGTTCACCCACAACAGCAGCGTGCGGTTTGGCTTGCCCGCCGATGAAGCGGATTGGCTGCGTCTTGAGCAAGCGCTTGAAGCCTACGTTAAGGAAGCGCAATGACTACGTTGAAGGTGCAGGGCGCGACTTTGATGGCGCAAGGCGCGACTTTGATGGTGCAGGGCACCACGTCCGACGCCGGTAAAAGCACGCTGGTGACGGCGCTGTGTCGCTGGGTCACGCGCCAGGGCGTGAGTGTCGTGCCGTTCAAGCCGCAGAACATGGCTCTCAATAGCGCGGTGACTGCTGACGGTGGCGAGATCGGTCGCGCTCAAGCGGTGCAGGCCCAGGCCGCCAACCTTGAACCGCACACCGACATGAACCCGGTGCTGCTCAAACCCAATAGCGATACCGGCGCCCAAGTGATCATTCATGGTCGCGCGGTCACGACGATGAACGCGGTCGCCTATCACGACTACAAAGCCATCGCCATGCAAGCGGTACTGGCCTCCCATGAGCGGTTGAGTGCGGCGTATCCGGTGGTGATGGTCGAAGGCGCGGGCTCGCCGGCAGAGATCAACCTGCGGGCCGGCGACATCGCCAACATGGGGTTTGCCGAGGCGGTGGACTGCCCGGTCGTACTGATTGCCGACATCAATCGCGGTGGAGTTTTCGCGCATTTGGTCGGTACGCTGGAGCTGCTGTCCCCCAGCGAACAGGCAAGGGTCAAAGGCTTCATCATCAACCGGTTTCGCGGCGACATCGCCTTGCTGCAACCAGGCCTCGATTGGCTGGAAGAGCGCACCGGCAAGCCGGTGATCGGCGTTTTGCCTTATGTGATGGATCTGCATCTTGAGGCCGAGGACGGTATCGATCAGCGTCAGACCGACAAGGCCGATCAAGTATTGAAAGTGGTGGTGCCGGTACTGCCGCGTATCAGCAACCACACCGATTTCGATCCGCTGCGCCTGCATCCGCAAGTGGACCTGCAATTCATCGGCCCCGGTCAGGCGATTCCGCCGGCCGACCTGATCATTCTTCCGGGCTCGAAAAGCGTGCGCAGCGACCTTGCGTATCTGCGGGCCAACGGCTGGGACACGGCGATCTCGCGGCACTTGCGCTACGGCGGAAAAGTGCTGGGGATCTGCGGCGGTCTGCAAATGCTCGGCGAGCAGGTGCACGACCCGCTGGGCCTTGAAGGCGCGCCGGGTTCCAGTGCCGGTTTGGGCTTGCTGGCGTTCGAAACGCAGCTCGAAGAAGAAAAGCAGTTGCGCAATGTGCGTGGGCGCTTGGCGCTAGAAGATGCGCAGGTCAGCGGCTATGAAATTCATGCCGGCGTGACCACCGGGCCGGCGCTGGAAAACGCTGCGGTGCAGCTCGACGATGGTCGCTGCGATGGCGCGCAAAGTGTTGATGGGCAGATATTCGGCACGTACTTGCATGGGCTGTTCGAGTCACCGGCGGCGTGCAGTGCGCTGTTGCGCTGGGCCGGGTTGCAGGATGTGCAGGAGGTCGATTACCACGCTTTGCGCGAGCGCGATATCGAACGATTGGCGGATCTGGTGGAGAAGCATCTGGATACCGGATTGTTGCGGGAGCTCTGTGGGATTTGAGGTGGCTGCACAAGCCTCATCGCGGGCAAGCCCGCTCCCACAGGTTCCGCGGGTGGACAAAAATCTGTGAACAGCCTCGATCCTTGTGGGAGCGGGCTTGCCCGCGATGAGGCCCGTCCCGACACCGAAGATTTTAAGGAATGAACATGCTGCAACTGATCCTCGGCGGCGCCCGCTCCGGCAAAAGCCGTCTGGCTGAAAAACTGGCGACAGACAGTCAGCTCCAAGTCACTTATATAGCCACCTACATCGCCACCAGCCAATCTCAAGACGGTGAAATGAACGAGCGGGTGGCCCATCACCGTGCCCGTCGTCCGGCCGAGTGGGCGTTGATCGAAGAACCGCTGGAGCTCGCCCGTGTGCTGCGTGAAACCGCCAGTGCCGATCGTTGCTTGCTGGTGGATTGCCTGACGCTGTGGCTGACCAATCTGCTAATGCTCGACGATGCCGAGCGCTTGTCGGCCGAGCGCGAAGCCCTGCTGGACTGCCTGGCGTCATTGCCGGGTGAAATCATTTTTGTCAGCAACGAGACCGGGATGGGTGTCGTGCCGTTGGGCGAATTGACTCGCCGCTATGTCGATGAAGCCGGTTGGCTGCATCAAGCCTTGGCCGAGCGCTGTCAGCGAGTCGTCCTGACCGTCGCCGGCCTGCCCCTGACTTTGAAAGGAACTGCGTTATGACTCACGCCTGGTGGCTGAACCCGTGCAAGCCCATCGACGCGCAAGCGGTCGAACAGGCGCAGGCGCGTCAACAGCAACTAACCAAACCCGCGGGCTCACTCGGCCGGCTCGAATCGGTGGCGGTGCAACTGGCCGGGTTGCAGGGGCAGGTCAAACCGACGCTCGATCAGCTGTGGATTGCGATTTTTGCCGGTGACCATGGTGTGGTTGCTGAAGGCGTGTCGGCGTTTCCGCAGGAAGTCACCGGGCAGATGCTGCACAACTTTGTCAGCGGCGGCGCGGCGATCAGCGTGTTGGCGCGGCAGTTGGGGGCTTCCCTGGAAGTGGTCGACCTCGGCACCGTGACGCCGTCGTTGAACCTGCCGGGTGTGCGTCACCTCAACATTGGCCCGGGCACGGCGAATTTCGTCCAGGGACCGGCGATGACTCAGGCTCAGGGTGAACTCGCCTTGCAGGCCGGCCGCGACAGTGTACAGCGCGCCATCGCGGCAGGCGCACAGTTGTTCATCGGTGGCGAAATGGGCATCGGCAACACCACGGCGGCCAGCGCGTTGGCCTGTGCGTTGCTCGATTGCCCGGTGGTGCATCTGGCTGGCCCGGGCACCGGGTTGAACGCGGCGGGTGTCAGCCATAAAGCCCAAGTCATTGAACGTGCCTTGGCGTTGCATGGCGCTCAGCGTAGCGATGCGCTGCAGACCTTGTTCAACCTCGGCGGTTTCGAAATCGCTGCGCTGGTCGGCGCGTACCTGGCCTGTGCTCAGGAAGGCGTCGCGGTGTTGGTCGACGGGTTTATTTGCAGCGTCGCTGCGTTGGTGGCGGTGCGTTTGAATCCGGCCTGCCGGGAGTGGTTACTGTTCGGTCATCGCGGCGCCGAGCCAGGCCATCGCCATGTGCTCGAAACCCTGAACGCCGAACCGTTGCTGGACCTTGGCCTGCGACTGGGCGAGGGCAGTGGTGCGGCATTGGCGGTGCCATTGTTGCGTCTGGCGTGTGACCTGCACGGGCAGATGGCGACGTTCGCCGAAGCCGCAGTGGCGGATCGCCCGGCATGACCTTGCGCCTGGACCTGTTGCGCCATGGCGAAACCGAACTCGGCGGCGGTTTGCGCGGCAGCCTCGACGATGCACTGACCGGCAAGGGTTGGGCGCAGATGCGCGCCGCGGTGATCGAGCAGGGGCCCTGGGATCGACTGGTCAGTTCGCCGTTGCAGCGTTGCGCACGCTTTGCGGACGAGCTTGGGGTGCAACTGGGGTTGCCAGTGCAGCTGGATAAGGACCTGCAAGAGCTGCACTTCGGCGCCTGGGAAGGGCAGAGCGCGGCGGCGCTAATGGAGACCAGCGCCGAGGCGTTGGGCTTGTTCTGGGCCGATCCTTATTCGTTCACGCCGCCCGAGGGTGAGCCGGTTGCGGACTTTTCAGCGCGGGTGTTGGCGGCCATCGAACGGCTGCACACGGCCTATGCGGGTGAGCGAATCTTGCTGATCAGCCATGGCGGCGTCATGCGTTTGTTGCTGGCTCAAGCGCGCGGATTGCCGCGTGAGCAGTTGCTCAACGTTGAAGTTGGCCACGGTGCGTTGTTCTCGTTGTCGGTCGAACCCGGCGTCTTGTTAAGGGAAGCGATCTGACCATGTTGCCGTTCTGGATCGCCCTGCAATTTTTGAGCAGCCTGCCGATTCGTTTGCCGGGTATGCCGACACCCGAGGAATTGGGCCGGTCGCTGCTGTTTTATCCGCTGGTCGGTTTGCTGTTCGGTGTGATTCTGTGGGGGCTGAACTGGTTATTGCTGGGCGCGCCATTATTGCTTCACGCCGCACTGTTGCTGAGTGTTTGGGTCGTGCTCAGCGGGGCATTGCACCTGGATGGCCTGGCCGATAGCGCCGATGCGTGGCTCGGGGGTTACGGCGACCGTGAACGCACCTTGACCATCATGAAAGACCCGCGCAGCGGGCCCATCGCGGTGGTGACGCTGGTCTTGGTATTGCTACTCAAGTTTGCCGCGTTGCTGGCGTTGATCGAGCAGCAGCACAGCGTGATCCTGATCATCGTCCCACTGCTTGGCCGCAGCGCGTTACTGGGTTTATTCCTCACCACACCTTACGTGCGTCCCGGTGGGCTGGGACAGGCGCTGGCCGACCATCTGCCGCGTTTGGCCGGCAAACAGGTGTTGGCGATCAGTGCTTTGGCCTGTGTGCTGATGGCTGGCTTCAGCGCCGTATGGGCGCTTGCACTGGCGGCAGCGATGTTTGTCTGGTTGCGGCAAGTGATGGTGCGACGATTGGGCGGGACGACGGGCGATACCGCGGGAGCGTTGCTGGAATTGCTGGAAGTGGCGGTGCTGGTGGGGGTGGCGCTGCTCTGAACCCCTGTAGGAGCGGGGGGGGGGGGGGGGGGGGGGGGGGGGGGGGGGGGGGGGGGGGGGGGGGGGGGGGGGGGGG